>NZ_JAVTWB010000213.1:0-33725 GCF_032229525.1 Accumulibacter sp.
CGCGCGTAAGCTCGGCCGGGTAGATGATCGGCAGCAGGTAATGTTCGATGAAGCCGCCAGCGTAGCCGGCGTCACCGGCCGCCTGGCGCAAGCTGTTTTCCAGCGGTGTCAACGGACATAGCCAACCGCCCAGTTCGATCAAGGCGCCCCAGCAGGCAGCCGGGACGTGCGCCAAGGCGAGCCGCGGCCAGCGCAGGACGAGCAAGCCCCCGAGAATGACGAAGGTGATGAACAGCAGGTGCACAACGACGACCGCATCTGCCAGGAGTCGATAGCCCATGCGCGTGCTGGCGACCGTCTGTCAGCGAGCCGTACGCTGCTGGTCATCGAGCGCCAGCAGCAGGCTGGCGCGATGCTTCCGGGCCACCTCCTGCCACGGCAAACCAGTCAGCGCGCCTTCCAGGGCCCAGAGCAGATTCAGGCTCGCCTTGCCGCTGCAACCCTTCACCTTGAGGTAAGCCGCCACGGCGCCCATCTGGCGCAACTGCTCGACCGAGCCGATGCCGGCGAGGCCAAGCATTTCACTCGACTTCGGGCCGAGATTCGGCAGTCTGCTGATCGTATTGGTCTGGCTCATCGGCACACCCTGGTCGGCCGGCGGCGCTATCGCGTATCAGGAAGACGCCAGCGTCCGGTGCGATCCGGGCACAGGCGAAACGGGTAGTATCGGGGCGCGCGCAGCGCCGGTCAAATGCCACCGCGGGCTTCGACTACCTACCGCCGACGACAGCCGTCACATGGCCCGGGTGCGAAAGGAGCCATTGCGCCGGCTACTGTGAACGCATTGAATTGGCCTGCAAAGTTGGCAGCCGCGCAAGCCTCAGAGTGCGCTGGCGATCGCGGCAATGGCGCGCGCGATGTCCTGGGTGTCGGTCGCCCAGCTACAGACCGAGACCCGCATGCAGCGCCGCCCCCGCCAGGTGGTACACGCGAAGTGGGCCTCGCCCGAGGCGACGATGCGTGCGGTGACGGCTTCGGTGTGGCGATCGTGATCCTCTTCGGCCGCCCCGGGCGAGGGATCGGGAAAGCGCAGCAGGCCTTGATTGATATGCGGCACATGCAGCACTTCGACCCCCGGCAGTTCACCGGCGCCGGTGACCAGGGCGTAGGCATGCTCGCAGCACTCGGCAACCATCTGCGCGATCCCCTGGCGACCAAGGCTGGCGATCGCGGCGTAGGTGGCAAAGCCGCGGCCACGGCGAGAGTATTCCGGGTTCCAGTCGACCTGGTCGCGAGCCTCGGCCGAGTGGTCGAGGTAGGCGGCGTGGTGCGCCATGGCCCGGTAGTGCGCTTCGCGATTGGCGACGAAAGCGAAGCCGGAATCGTAGGGAACATTGAGCCACTTGTGACCATCGGTGGCCCACGAATCGGCGTTCTCGACGCCGTCGGTGAAGTGACAATACTCGGGACTGGCCGCCGCCCAGAGTCCGAAAGCGCCGTCGACGTGCACCCAGGCATTGAACTCGCGGGCGACGGGAATCACCTCGTCGTAGGGATCAAAGGAGCCGGTGTTCAGGTCGCCCGCCTGCAGGAGAACGATCTGGGCCGCGGCGGGATCGCTCGCCAGCGCTGCCCGCAAGGGCCCGGCACGCAATTGCCCGTTGGCATCGGTGGCGATGTCGATCAGGCAATCTCGCCCCAGGCCCAGGAGGCGCACGGCGCGCTCGATGGTGCCGTGTCGTTGATCACCGCCCAGGATGCGGATCGGCGGCGCGCCGATCAAACCCCGCTGCTCGACGTCCCAACCCTTGGCGGCAAGCACCGCGTTGCGGGCGGCAGCGAGGCAGGTCACGTGCGCCATCTGGCAGCCGGTGACCAGGGCAAAGCTGGCGGTGGGCGGCAGGCGCAGAAGATCGAGCAGCCAGCGACCACACACTTCCTCGACCACGGCGGCCGCCGGCGCAACGGCGAACATGCCGGCATTCTGGTCCCAGATGGAGGTGAGCCAATCCGCCGCCAGAGCAGCGGGCAGCTTGCCGCCGATCACCCAGGAGAAGAACCGCCCACCGCTGCTGTGAGTCAGGCCGCCCGCAACGTCGCGCACCAATTGATCGACGACGACGAGGGGATCGACCGGGCCGGCGGACAAAGGTTTGCCGAGACGCGCGCGCAGCTCTTCCAGGCTGGCAGTGGCCCCGACCGGCGCCTCGGGCAAGGCCTCCAGATAAGCCAAAGCGTGATCGAGCGTCTGCCTGAGCAGTGCCGGGCAAGTAAAGTCGGACTTCATGTGTACGTCTCCGAGGGAGGATCAGGGCCGCGCGTTCCATGGCCGCCCCGGGCAGGATGGCACGCCTGTCAGGCGAGGTCCATCCCCGCGTTGCGGCCGGAAGCCGCTGCCAGACAACCGGAGCCGCCTGTCGCCCTGTCGGCGGTCTTTCCGTAACGAAAGGATCCTGCCGATAAGCGAGCGCTGGTAGAGGTCTCGCGGTGATTGACATCTGTCCGTATCCGGCGGGGAAGGGTCAACAGGTAAACCCGCTCTTCGGTCAGAACCGACCTTGAATCTGTGGCTTGACCCAGTCAGCTTTGCTTTCCGTAACCGAACGTTGGTTACCTGGCCTACCTTAATGTTCCGTTTCGCGGTAGTGCTTTGCCGTCGCCCAAAATCATTCTGACGTCCATATGTGTTGGCTACGGAGACTTCTCAACACCATATAGGCTGACCAGCGGCATCCTCGGGTAGTCGTAGAATAGCGGCAGCAAGCACATCGCGGGATACACATCCAAATGCCGTTCAGCACGTCGATTCACGACTACGAGATTGACCAGCTGTTCCGACGATTCCGGCGCGTC
Organism: Accumulibacter sp.; assembly: GCF_032229525.1. Classification (GTDB taxonomy): domain Bacteria; phylum Pseudomonadota; class Gammaproteobacteria; order Burkholderiales; family Rhodocyclaceae; genus Accumulibacter. The sequence continues at coordinate 2,794 of NZ_JAVTWB010000213.1, forward strand.
ATCGGGGACAGCAACTGGCGCCAGCGCGTCAAGAAGTTGGACGAGGAGATCCGGGGAAACAAATTCCTCCGCCATCACCACATCTTGGCAAATGACATTGCCTACCAACTCTGTCATTGCAGCGACTTGGAGCGGCAGTACGGAGCGTTGCCGATCGGCCAAGTGGACCTCTCTCCAGTCTATCCGGCGCTGGCATTCGCATCCCACTGCCTAAGCACGCTGAAGAGGATGGATGCTGCCAACCGCACGCGGGCAATCGGGCGCATCCAAGGCGCTTTTAGAAATCCTGAGGACATGCGTGCCCTGCAGCTCGAGTTCACGGTGGGTCTGCATTTCGCCAAGCGCGGCCACCGGCTAGCGTGGCCCGAACTGGAAACTGGCAGGGATACATACGATTTGCTGGTTGAGGATCTCGGGCCTACGGGCTTGGAGATCGAGTGCAAGGCTGTCTCGGAAGCAAAGGGTCGGCGGATCTCTGCCCGTCAAGCGCTTGAATTTTGGAACCTAATGCAACGAGATCTCATGGCCGCAACGCGTGAGCTGCACGGTGGCCTGTCGATCGTTATTACGTTTCCCGACAAGCTGCCGACCAGCTACGCTGAGCGGAAAGAGCTGGCCAAAGTCGTGGCCAGGGCGATCTTCTCCCGTCAAGGCCAGGTGTGCCGTCAGGCTGCCATTTCAATCCGCGATTTTGATGCCCAGCTGCTCAACGGCATCGACTGGAACAATACTGAATCGGGCACCCGAGAATTGATTGAGTCGATTACAGGTACCAAAAATCGTGAGGTAATGATTACGGGTCTGAAGGGCGGTGGTGCTGTCATCTGCGTTGTCCAGAGCAGCCAGGATGATTCCCTATTCGACGCCGTCCAGAAGACAGCCAAGAGGGCCGCTACGAGGCAATTGACGGGTACTCGCCCGGGGATGATTCTGTTGGAGTTCGGGGGAATGTCACCGGCGGGGATGGTGTCTCTTGCCGAGCACGACAACACCCTTGGCAGCGCCCCGACTTCACTGCGTCGCTGGGCCAGCGAGTTCTTGTCGAATTGCACGGACCGCGACCATATCGTCGGCATCGGTTTACTCAGCAGAGGTACTATGACTAGGCCGAGTTCTAACGGTGTCACTAGCAGCGGTTCCGCCTATGTGTTTCCAAGGCGAAATAGTAGCCAGTGGGACGATGCATTCAGTGGGCTGTTCAATCAAGAGACCGAGCCTACTGAACACGGTCCAGACAACTTGGGCTTGTCTCGACAAGAAACCTAGCTGTCGGGAGCCCGCCAGATCCGACGCTTAAACTTATGCCCGTCGGGTTGGGCACCACGGCTACAGGGCGTTGATGAACTCGTCGGCCGATATGTCGGCCTGGCGCAGAAGACCCGCCAAGGTGCCCACTTTGACTTCGCTATGCAGAGGGACAACGCAGCCCTGGGAGCCGCGACGCATGATGACGTGGCTGCCGGATTGGCGAGCCCTCTCGAAACCAAGGCGTTCAAGTGCGCGTATCACGGCAGCACCAGAAACGCGCGGCAGCTTAGGCATTCGCGGGAACGCTGAAGGTCGTTACCAGCGGATGTCCCGGAGCGCGAATTGGAAACTCGGACAAATAGAGTGCCGTTGCCTCCTGGAGATTGGCAACAGCCTCTTCAACAGTTTCGCCTTGCGTAGTTGTGCCAGTCTCTGGATTCAGTGCGACATAGCCGCCTTCTTCTGCGGGAGTAAGTACGGCGGTCAGTTCCATAGCGTGGCTCCAATGGAGAAAAGATGATTGTCGCTCATTCAGGGTAATGGTGCCCAACGAATGGCGTTTGTCGGCCGCCCCATAAGTGCCCAGCGACCAACTGCTCGTCGATGGGCAGCAAAAGCCGGGGCGCGGGCGGACATCAGATTCCCGCAGCCGGCAGCTTGATGATCGGTAAGCCGCCATTTGCCATGATCCCCGCAGAAGCCCCACCACTACCTCACGTGCAGCTGCAAGCATCGGTTTTGGCATGCAATTCCCCGCAGCTTCAGGCTGGTCGGGCTTGGGGTATACTGCCGTTGACGCCGCCGATTGGTCCTTCCTGGCGGCCTTCTTTGTGATCACTCCACTCCCCAGGAACCCATCATGTTGCAGAAATCTGCCTCTTTCCCTGGTATTCAGGGCCCTATCGTCACGATCGTCATGGACGGCTACGGCATCGCCAAATCCGATGTTGGCAGCGCCATCGCTGCCGCCAACAAGCCCACTCTCGACCGTCTTTTTGCCAATTACCCGAACATCACGCTGCGCGCGCATGGCGTCGCCGTCGGCATGCCTTCCGACGACGACATGGGCAACTCCGAAGTGGGCCACAACGCCATCGGTGCCGGCCAGGTCTATAGCCAGGGCGCATCGCTGGTTGCCGACGCCATCGCTGCCGGCTCGATCTGGCAAGGTGCGGCGTGGCAGGAAGTCGTCGCCGGCGCCAAGACCGGGCGAGGCGTTCTGCACTTTCTCGGCCTGTTCTCGGACGGTAACGTACATAGCCACATCGACCACCTGCGGGCGATGATCGCGCGTGCCAAGGAAGAAGGCGTCAAGGCGGTGCGTATCCACATCCTGCTCGACGGCCGCGACGTGCCCGAGACCAGCGCGCTCGACTACGTGTTGCCTTTCGAGACCTTTCTGGCCGAGGTCAGCGATGATGGCTTCGACGCACGCATCGCTTCGGGTGGCGGCCGCATGAACATCACCATGGATCGCTACGAGGCGAACTGGAAGATGGTCGAAAAAGGCTGGCAGACGCACGTTCTCGGCGAAGGTGAGCAATACGACAGCGCTTCTGCCGCCATCGAGGGACTGCGAGTGAAGCACCCGGGAACGATCGACCAGGACCTGCCGCCCTTCGTCATCGGGCACGCCGGCAAGCCCGTTGGCACCGTCGAAGACGGCGATGCGGTGGTCTTTTTCAACTTCCGCGGCGACCGCTCGATCGAAATCACGCGTGCCTTCGAAGAAGCGACGTTCGACAAATTCGATCGCGTGCGCGTGCCCAGCGTGACCTACGCCGGCATGCTGCAGTACGACGGCGACCTCAAGCTGCCGAAGCGCTTCCTGGTCGATCCGCCGGCGATTCTGGACACCATGGGTGAGTGGTTCGCCAAGGCCGGCATCACCCAGTTCGCCTGCTCGGAAACGCAGAAATTCGGCCATGTCACCTACTTCTGGAACGGCAACCGCTCGAACAAATTCGACGGCGAAACCTACCAGGAAGTGCTCAGCGATGTGGTGCCCTTCGAACAACGCCCGTGGATGAAAGCCGCCGAAATCGCCGACGCCATGATCGACGCGCTGAAAAGTGGCCAGTACAAAACCTTGCGCTGCAACTTTGCCAACGGCGACATGGTCGGCCACACCGGCAGTTTCCGTGCAGCAACGATGGCCATCGAGGCGGTTGACCTGGAACTGGCGCGCATCCTGCCGGTCATCGACGCGCTCGGTGGCGTCGCCTTGATCACCGCCGACCACGGCAACGCCGACGAGATGTACGAAATTGACAAGAAGACCAAGCAGCCGGCGAAGAACGCCGACGGGTCGTTCAAGGCGAAGACGGCGCACACCCTCAACCCGGTGCCGTTCATCCTCTACGACAACGTTTCGGGCGGCAAGCTGGGTCTGCAGGTGAGCGAGACCGCGGGTCTCTCGAACATTGCGGCGACGATCGCCAACCTGCTCGGCTTCGAGAAGCACGCCAAGTGGGACGACAGCCTGCTGCTCGTCAAGTAACGCCGGGCAGTCGCTTCAGGAACGCTCACACGGCCGCCGCAAGGCGGCCGTTTCTTCGTCAGGGCAGGCGCTGCTCCAGGGCAAGCAGTTCGTCGACGCTTTCGCGGCGGCGAACGAGATGCGCTTTCCCGCCATCGACCATCACTTCGGCAGCGCGCGGGCGGGTGTTGTAGTTCGAACTCATGACCATGCCGTAGGCGCCGGCGGAGAGGATCGCCAGCAGGTCGCCTTCGGCCAGCGTCAGTTCGCGGCCGTGACCGAGGAAGTCGCCTGACTCGCAGATCGGGCCGACGATTTCCCATTTGGCCGCAGTTCCCGCGTGGGCAGCGACCGGCACGATGTCGTGCCAGGAGCCATACAAGGCCGGGCGGGCGAGGTCGTTCATCGCTGCGTCGACGATGGCGAAATTCTTGACTTCGCCAGGCTTCAGATACTCGACGCGGGTGAGCAACACGCCGGCGTTGCCGACCAGGCGGCGGCCGGGTTCGAGCAGGATGCGCAGCGGCCGCCCCTGGAGTTTGGCGAGCAGCGGCTGCAGGTAGGCACGCACAGTGGTCGGCACGTCCTCCTCGCTATAGCGGATGCCGAGGCCGCCGCCGAGGTCGATGTGATGCAGCACGATGCCGTCGCTGGCGAGCTGGTCGACCAGCAGCAGCAGCTTGTCGAGCGCCTCGGCAAAGGGCGCCGCATCGAGCAGTTGCGAACCGATATGGCAGTCGATGCCGCTGACTTCGAGGTGAGCCAGGGCGGCGGCTTGGCGGTACAGCGCCCGCGCTTCATCGTAGGCGACGCCGAACTTGTTCTCCTTGAGGCCGGTGGAAATGTACGGATGCGTGCCGGCATCGACGTCGGGATTGACGCGCAGGCTGACCGGCGCGGTCTTGCCGAGCTTGCCGGCGACGGCGTTCAGGCGCTCGAGTTCGCGGGCGGATTCGACGTTGAAGCAGAGGATGCCGGTGTTCAGCGCCAGCTCCATCTCGGCGGAGGTCTTGCCGACACCGGAGAAAACGATCTTCCGGGGGTCGGCGCCGGCGGCCAGGGCGCGCTGGAGTTCACCTGCCGAGACAATGTCGAAGCCGGCGCCACGACGCGCCAGGACGTCGAGCACGGCGAGGTTGGAGTTGGCCTTGACGGCGTAGCAGACCAGCGCATCGAGCCCGGCCAGCTCGTTCTGGAACTCGTCGAGCGCGCTCTCGAGCGCCTGCCGTGAGTACACCCAGCACGGCGTGCCGAACTCGGTGGCGATGTCGTTCAGCGCCACCGCTTCAGCGTGCAGTACGCCGTTGCTGGTATGGAATGGGGTCAAGGGGGTCAAGGGGGTCACCGCGTCGGGCGTCATTTGGTCGGTTTCTCGGCGCTCTCGGGCGCCGTGCTAGAATCGCTCGCAGCCGCTTCCGGGCTGGGCAACGGCGCCATCGGCACCGGTTTCGGGGGCAGTGTCAGCGAGCCTCTGCTGCCGCAGGCAGCGACCGCGATGGTCGCCAGCAAAGCCAGCGCAAGATAGTGCCGCATAGGTCAAATCACCAAAACTGGAAATGTTAGCACAGGATGAATGACAGCGAATTCAACGCGCTCGCCGACGCAGCGCTACAGCAGATCGAGGCCGGGCTGGAACGCAGCGGCGCCGACCTGGACTTTGAAATGGTCGCCGGCAGCGTGCTCGAAATCGAGTTCGCCGACGGCGGCAAGATCATCGTCAACCGCCACGACGCCGCCAAGGAAGTCTGGGTGGCGGCCAAGTCGGGCGGTTTTCACTACCGCTGGGACGGCAACTGCTGGCAGGACACGCGTGGCGGCGAGGAGTTGATGACCGCCCTGTCGCGGCTGGTTTCGCAACAGGCCGGGGAAACCGTGTCGCTGCTCTGACCTCGGTTGGTCGTCGAGCGCTCGCCGTGCGCTCGCCGTGCGCTCGCCGGTGCAGCCGGCGAGGGCGATCAGAAGGCCACTTGCAGGCGTGCTCCGGCGACGGTGGCATCCGCTAGCGAAAGGCCCGGGTTGAGGATGCGCTGGATCAGCGGTTGGACGATTACGCCGCGGGCGAGCTGCGCCTGGTAGGTGACTTCGACGACGGTTTCCGCGCTCGCCGATAGCGGCGCGCCAAGATCGGACGCCAGCAGTTGACGACCTTGCGGGCCGACGTGCGCGCGCGTCGCGGCGATGCCGAAAACGTCGTCCTCGCGGCCGGCGAACACGCCCTGCCAGGCGATGCCGGCGCTGACCGAATAGTCGATGTTGTTGGTCTTGCCGTCGGTAAATCCATAGCGGACGAAGCCCGTCAGGTTGCGGCTGGAATCGGGCACCCGGTACAAGGTCTGCTCGCCAAGCACATAGGCGCCCCAGTGGGTGGCGTTTTTCGGATCACCGGCCGTATCGACGGCCACCAGTTCCGGGAACTGCGGCGTAAAGCGCCAGGCACCCAGGGCCAGCTTGCTGATCGGTTTGAAGCCATCGCCTTCCTTGCTGGCCGACGCGGTGTCGCCAAGCTTCAGGCCCAGCTCGGCTGGACTCAGGCCGACTTCGCCGATGAGCATGCTGCCGCTGCCCTGCTGCCAGCTGATGTTGGGACCGGCGGTGGCGGCGCGATCGCTGGACACGCCGCGGGTGACGGCGAGCATGGCATACCAGGCAGGATCGGGATCGACCCGCAAGCGGGCAGCCCAGGTACTGGTCGGGTAGATCGATGGCCCGGCCAGGGTGCCGAAATCGCCGGCCTCGGCGGACATCCCGAACGACGGATGCAGAAAGACTCCCGACGACGCGGTGACGTAGAACTCCGAGTCAATCGGGTAAAGGCCTGCGCGCAGGGAGGCCTTGTCGTCGAGGAAGGACTGCTGCAGCCAGGCCTGGAAGATGCCGCTGCGGTTGACCGGCGCCTCGATGTTGTCGACGCCCATCAGGCTACCGACGTAGTTGAGATTGACTCGGCCGCCGCTGTTGCTGATCAGCTGCAGGTAGGCCGATCCACCCTGCCAGCCGAGCAGTTTCTCGCCGTCGAGCTGCAGGATCAGGTCGGCGTGGCCCATCCAGGCGCCACCGTGTTTGAGACCGCCGCTGTTGTTGCGCAGGTAATCGGCGGTGTAGAGAAGCTCGACCTGCACGCCGGAATCAGCCAGCCGCTGCCGCGCGCCATTCCAGTCGCCGGTGAGGGTGCTTTTCTGCCAGTTCGGGGTGTCTTCGCGGGCGCTGGCGTCGCGCGCTGGTTCGCCCTCGGCCGCCAGCCGATTCGCCGATCCGGCATCTGGATCGCCCGCCTCTGCGGCAGTTGCGGGCAAGGTTTGCGCGAGGAGCGAGGTGAACAACACGGCACCGAGCACTTCCTTGAGTGGGTGGTCCTGATTGAACATGCTAAGAGTCTTTCCTGTTGAATGAGATCACCTGCTGCGGCGTCTGCTTGCTGGCGCAACCGCTGCAGCCACCGCAAGCACCTTTCGCTCGGGCTTCGAGGCGACGACGTGGGCCTTCGGCGTCAGGTTTCGAGAACCCAAGGAATTGGGCCAGCGTCACGCCGTACTCAGCCAGCGAGAAGCGGATTGTAGTGGGCAACAGTCGCCAGCTGGCATAAATGGTGGCGCAGGCTACCGCGGCGTAAGCGATCAGGTCTTCAAGCATGGCCGGCTCCGGTCAGGACCAAGGCCACCCGGTAGGTGATGAACGACGCGACGTAGGCCAGAGTAAACAGATAGCCGGCCATCAACAGTGGGTAGCGCCACGAGTTGGTCTCGCGCTTGACGGCGGCCAGCGTCGCCAGGCACTGTGGCGCGAAAACGAACCAGGCCAGCAAGGAAAACGCCGTCGGTAGCGACCAGCCCGCAGCCAACAGCGGGCCCAGCTGCCCGGCGACGTCCGCGCCGGTGGCCGACAGCGCATAGACCGTACCGAGTGCGCCGACGGCAACTTCACGCGCCGCCATGCCGGGGACCAGTGCGATCGAGATCTGCCAGTTGAAGCCGATCGGCGCGAAGACGACTTCGAGCGCATGGCCGAGCATGCCGGCGTAGCTGTACTCGATGGCCGGTCCGGTGGCGCCTTCGGGCGCGCCGGGAAAGGTCGACAGAAACCACAGCAGCACGGTCAACGCCAGGATGATGTTGCCGACGCGCAGCAGGAATATCTTCGCCCGCTCGAGCAAACCGAGCAGCAGGTTGCGGCCGTGCGGCAAACGGTACGACGGCAGTTCGAGCATCAGCGACTGCTGCAGGCCTTTGCCGACGGTTGCCTTGCGCAAGCCGGCGACGGCCATCGCACTGACCACTCCAGCGACGTAGAGGCTGAACAACACCAGGCCCTGCAGATTGAAGACACCAGCGACCGTTGTCTGCGGAATGAAGGCGCCGATGATCAGCGCATAGACCGGCAGGCGCGCCGAGCAGGTCATCAGCGGAGCGATCATGATCGTCACCAGGCGGTCACGCCAGTTGCTGATCGTGCGTGCGGCCATGATGCCCGGGATGGCGCAGGCAAAACTCGAGAGCAAAGGGATGAACGAACGTCCGGACAGGCCGACGGTGCCCATCAGGCGGTCGAGGAGGAAGGCCGCCCGCGGCAGGTAGCCGGAATCTTCGAGGGCCAGAATGAACAGGAAGAGAATCAGGATCTGCGGCAGGAAGACCAGCACGCCGCCTACCCCGGCGACAATGCCGTCGACCAGCAGGCTGCGCAGCAGGCTTTCGGGCATGTGCGTGGTGAGAAACGCTCCGAAGGCGCCGACGCTGGCGGTGATCATGTCCATCGGCAGACGGGCCCAGCTGAATACCGCCTGGAACATCAGGAAAAGGGTGGCGGCGAGAATCAGCAGACCCCACACCGGGTGCAGCACGACGCGATCGATGCGCTCGTCAAAACGCGTGTCGACTGCCGGCTCACGCACGCTGGCAGCGAGAATTCGACGTACCTCGCGCTGCGTGGCGGCGACCTCGGCGACGTCGGGCGCCAGCCAGGTGATGGCGGGCGGCAGCTTGGCGGGCGCGGCGGCTTCAAGCTGGGCCAGCAGTTCGCTGGCGCCGCCCCGTTTGACGGCGACGGTGTTCACCACCGGCATACCCAGCTCGCGCTGCAGGGCGGCGACATCGATTTGGATGCCACGTTTGATGGCCAGATCGGTCATGTTCAGCGCCAGCATCATCGGCAGCCCCAGGCGCTTCACTTCCAGTACCAGACGCAGGTTGAGCTTGAGGTTGGTGGCGTCACTGACGCAGACGATGACGTCGGGACGCTCTTCGCCGGCCAGCGTGCCGAGAACCACGTCACGCGTGATCGCCTCGTCGATACTGACGGCGTTGAGGCTGTAGGCCCCGGGCAGGTCGAGGACGCGGAATTGCCTGCCGGCCGGCGTCGTCAGCAGCCCCTCCTTGCGGTCGACCGTGACCCCCGGGTAGTTGGCCACCTTCTGCCGGCTACCGGTAAGCAGATTGAACAAGGCCGTTTTGCCACAGTTCGGGTTACCCAGCAGGACCAGGCTCATTGCTTCGCTCGCGGCGCTCATGACTTCGTTCTCTCGTTACGCAGCGGAGCGACCAGCACCCGCTCGGCTTCGAAGCGGCGCAGGGCGAAAATCGTGCCGCCGACACGCACCGCAATCGGTTCGCCACCGGGAAATCCGCGCGCCACGACGCGCACCCGCTCACCGTCGACAAAGCCGATCTCGAACAGTCGCAGCGCCAGTTCACGGTCGCTACCTTCGTCACTGGCGGCAAGGCCGCCGCTGCTTACCGTGCCTTCATGACCTCGGGGAAGGTCGAACAGCGAAATCAATTCCAATGGATTGTTCATACGAACTGCCACCTTCCTGCAAGTGCATGCGCACAGATGCCAAAACGCCCAAAAAAAGACAGAGCAGGCTTGTCTTGCGAAGCCCCGGCGCTGTCAGCACAGTGCACGAGAGAGATGGTTTCGAATGTGCACACGCACAATATACATGCGAATCATTCGCAATACCATAGCCTGGCGTGGTTATTTTCAGAAAATTCACAATCAGCGCAGCAGAACGAAGCCACGCACTGCCGGCAGCGTTCACGCTTCGATCGCATCGACGCCCCTGCGCCAGATTGCCGCAGCCTCGCTCATGGCTTCGGGCGAAGCGTAAAATCAAGGCTTCCAACCGCCGCAAAGCACTGTATCGACCAATGCCTCGAGCTGCTCAGAATCAGCCGCCAGCTTTCCTGCCGGAGGCTGCTAACCCGCTGACACGCCTGGTCGCACTGCGCCGAATTGAAGTGTTGACGCAGGCCATGGTCCTGATCCTGTCGGTAGCGTGGCTGCAAATCCCGCTCGAGGTGGTGCCGATGGCGACGATCATCGCGCTGCTCGCGGCCATCAACCTGTTCACCCAATGGCGGCTGGACCGGGGCGAGCCGGTCAGCGAACGCGAAGTGTTCGCTCACCTGTTGATCGACGTCGGCGCCCTCGGCGCACTGCTCTACTTTGCCGGCGGCTCGGCAAACCCCTTCGTTTCCCTGTTCCTGCTGCCGCCAACACTGGCGGCGGCGATGCTGCCGGCCAGACAAGCCTGGGCGATGGCGGGGATCACCCTGGCCGCCTACACTTTCCTGATTTTCTGGAAACTGCCGCTACCACCGCCGCAAGGCGATCTCGCCCAATTCGACGTGCTGCTCGCGCGCGCCACCGGCGGCGCCACCGAACACGCCATCCACAGCAGCGGCTTCGCCCTGCACGTGCTCGGCATGTGGTTGAACTTCGTCATCAGCGTCGGCGTCGTCGCCTTCTTCCTGACCCGTATGGCCGCCGCGCTCAAGGACCGCGAACGCGAACTCGCTGCAGCCCGGGAAGCCGTCCTGCGCGACGAGCAGATCCTATCCCTGGGCACCCTGGCTGCCGGGGCTGCACACCAGCTGGGCACACCGCTGGCGACGATGGCGGTGGTGATTCGCGAACTCGAGCTGAACCATGGCGGCAACGCCGAACTGAAGGAAGACCTGCTGTTGCTGCGCGAGCAGGTCGATCGCTGCAAGCAGACGATTTCGCAGATCCTCGCCTCGGCCGGCCAGAACCGCGATGGGAGTCCGCCGTCGATGGCGCTCGACGCCTACCTGCACCACCTGCTCGACGATTGGCAAGTGATCCGCCCGCACGCGCTGCTCGACGTAACGCTGGAGGGCGAGCAACCGGCGCCGCTGATCGCCGCCGACCGGACTCTCGAACAGGCGATTCTCAACCTGCTCGACAATGCCGCCGACGCCAACGCGGCCAGTGCGGAAGCGCTACGCTTTGCCGCCTCCTGGGATAGCGAGAGCTGCCGCGTCGAGATCTTCGACCGTGGCCCGGGGCTGAAAGCCGAAGCGAGACAGCGCCTTGGCGAAGCGTTTTTCACCACCAAGGCCACCGGCCGCGAGCGCACTGGCGGCCTTGGCATCGGCCTCTTTCTGAGCAACGCCACACTCGAACGCTTTGGTGGCCAGGTCGAGCTCTTCAACCGCAATGACCCGCAGGGCGGCACCTGCACTCGCGTCACCCTGCCGCTGGCCCGACTGAAAGCCTGATACCGATGCTCAAGCACACACCGAACCTCGCCGACGACGAACGATCGACACTGCTGCTGGTCGACGATGACGACGTTTTCCGCCGCGTTCTCGCGCGCGCCCTTGACCGCCGCGGTTACGCAGTCAGCGTCGCCGCCAGCGTCGATGCTGCGCTGCTCCAGGCGCAGGCACAGTCGCCCGAGTATGCCGTCGTCGATCTCAAGATGCCCGGCGAATCGGGACTGGTCCTGATCGAAAAACTGATCGAGCTGGATCCCAACACCCGTGTCGTGATGCTCACCGGCTATGCCAGCATCGCCACCGCGATCGAGGCGATCAAACTCGGTGCGATTCACTACCTCGCCAAACCCTGCGATGCCGATGAAGTCGTCGCCGCCCTCAACAAGACCGGCGAGGGTGACTCGGCGATACCGGTTGCCGGCTCGCCCCTGTCGGTCGAGCGGTTGGAGTGGGAACATATTCAGCGCGTCCTGGCCGATCATCAGGGGAACATCTCCGCCACCGCGCGCGCCCTGAAAATGCACCGGCGCACGCTGCAGCGCAAGCTCGGCAAACGTCCAGCGAGGGAATAAACATGCCCGACAACGAACTGGTGGCACTGGGGAGCATGCGTATCGACAAGTGGCTATGGGTGGCACGTTTCTACAAGACGCGCTCGCTGGCCGCACAGGCGATCGCTGCCGGCCACGTCAGGCTCGACGGCCACACGGTCAAGGCCGCCCGCGACCTGCGCTGTGGCGACAGCCTGGCGATCTCGCTCGGCGATGCCGTCTGGACGGTGACCGTGCGCGGCTTCAACGCACAACGCCGGCCGGCAGTAGAAGCGCAACAACTCTACGCGGAGAGCGTTGACAGCCGCGAGCGCCGCGCCGCGCAGCAGGAAGCGCGGCGACTGGCACCGGTACCCGGCAGCGAACTGCGCGGCCGACCCACCAAGAAGGCGCGACGATTGATCAAGGGTTTCAATGACGCTTTCTGAACCGGCAGCCAGCAGCCGGCGCCTACGGCTGCTGGGGCTCGGCGGCCGACCGCACGCGCTTGATCCTGATCCGGTGGCGGGTGCGCTTCACCGTCGGCTGTGCCTGCTTGCTGTGCGAGCGATGCCGATGCCGGTGTGACCCATGTCGATTCCGGAAGCGGGCGATCAGGAGGGCGACCTGGCCGAGCAGCAGTAGAAAGATGACCAGCCAGGTCAACGGATATTGGAGGACCTCAAAGACCAGGTCAAAGAACTCCTGCAGGGGGCTCTTGCCCCTGCCCGCAAGCCCCTGCTGCGAACCGCTGGAATCCAGGGCGGCAATTCGCCGCTCAAGCGGGGTGGGAGATTGCCGGGCAACGACCACCGACGCACCGCCATGACCGAAAGACACCGCGCTTTCCTCCGCGGTGATGTGGAAGCCTTCGATGCCGGCCATGGAGAAGGTGACCCGACCCTGCTCGTCCACCCGCGCGTCGAGTGCCTGCGTGACCACCCCGGCCAGTGACTCCTCAAGCTTCAGAAGGGCCGCCGACAGATCCTCGCCGCTCTGCGCTCCAGCCGGCTGATCGACGACCTGCCCGGGCTGCGGCGGCGACCATGCCGCGTTGCGCCGCGCATTGACGTTGACCACGGCACGCAGCGCCCTGGCCAAAGGACTGGGCTCCCCGGCACCGGCAAAAGCGCCGCTGCTATCAGCATCCGGCTGCGCGTCTACCAACAGGGCAGCAGGCGCGTCCCTTTGCTCGCGCAGCAAAGCGTCGGCGAAGCCAACCCCCTTGGCGTCGTTCGCGGCCGGCTCGCCGAGCACGCCGCGTTCCTCGCCGGCGTCGGCGTGCTTCGTCCCATCGCTGTAGTCAACCGGGTGTGCCGCAACGTTGGCCGCAAACAGGAGCGCTTGCGACCAACACGCCACAGCACCCCATGGCTTGAAATGTGAAATCATGCTACCGATCCGAAAGCTTCAGGCACGGTTAAGCAAGAACTAGACCTTCTCGAACACCAAACGCTAAATCAATTGCTTATCTTGCGCAAGCGATTCGCAGCCTGGCGATTGTAAAGTTTCCCGACACCCTGGGGAACGATCAGCATAACCCGCCCAGGCACCGAGGTGCTCTCCGCCGCCGGCCCTCCGCACACCTCCACCCCGCCGCAAGCTGGGCCTACGAAGGCCGGGCGCCAGCTGCCCTATAATGAAACCGGTCAACGAATTGGCCTTTCAGGGACGGGATGATGGGCAACAACTTGCGATCGACAAACAACCCCTGGCGATTGATGCCGGCAGGGACATCCGGCTTGGTGACGGCCACTGCTAACGCCGGGCTGGTGTATTTCGACCGGGCGGCACGATGACCGAACCCGCCCAGGACGATCGGGTCGCCTGGCATTTCATTTCCGCTGACGAGGCAGCGAGCCGCCTGCAAGCCAGCTACGACGACGGGCTCGCCGAGGCGGAGGTGGTCAGCCGCCGTGCTGTACACGGCGAGAACCGGATGACCCCGAAAGCGGGTAAAGGGCCCTTGCTGCGCTTCGCCCTGCAGTTCGTCCAGCCGCTGGTTCTGGTCCTGCTGGTAGCCGGCGTGGTGACCGCCTTTCTCGGCGAATGGGTCGATTCCGGGGTGATCTTTGGCGTCACCCTGATCAACGCGGTGATCGGCTTCATCCAGGAAGGCCGTGCCGAAGATGCGCTGGCGGCGCTGGCGCGTTCGGTGAGCAGCGAAGTGACCGTCCTGCGCGGCGGTTGCAAGCAGCGCCAGCCATCGACCGCATTGGTGCCTGGCGACGTCGTGCTGCTGGCGGCCGGTGACAAGGTGCCGGCCGACCTGCGCCTGTTCCGCGCCAAGGACCTGCAAGCCATTGAATCGGCGCTGACCGGCGAGTCATCGGCAGTGGCCAAGCACGGCGACGCGCTGCCGGAAGAAACCGTGCTTGCCGACCGCGGCAACATGGCTTACGCGGGTACGGTAATGATCACCGGTCGTGGCGCCGGGGTCGTGGTAGCCACCGGCGATCGCACGGAAACCGGCCGCATTTCGCGACTGATCGCCGAGGCGCCGGACCTGACGACGCCGCTGACACGCAAGATGGCGGTATTCAGCAACTGGCTGCTGATCGCCATCGGCCTGCTGGCCGTACTCACCTTTGCCGTCGGCATGTCCCGCGGGTCATCGGCTTTCGAGATGTTCATGGCGGCGGTGGCTCTGGCCGTCGGCGCAATCCCCGAGGGGCTGCCGGCGGCCATGACCATCACCCTGGCCATCGGCGTTTCGCGGATGGCCAGGCGACGCGCGATCATCCGCAAGTTGCCGGCCGTCGAAACGCTGGGCAGCACGACGGTCATCTGTTCCGACAAGACCGGCACGCTGACCGAGAACCAGATGACGGTCCGCGAACTGTACGCCGGCGGGGTGAAAACGACGGTCAGCGGTAGCGGCTATTCGCCAGACGGCAAGGTCGGCGAAGGCGAAGCGGTCGTCGGCGCCTTGCGTGAGTGCCTGCTGGCCGGGGTGCTGTGCAACGACGCCGGGCTGACCAGCGACGACGGCCACTGGGCGATTGTCGGAGACCCGACCGAAGGCGCCCTGCTGGTCGCCGCACGCAAGGCCGGGCTCGACGAAACCGCCTTGCTCAAACAGTACACGCGGCTCGATGAAATCCCTTTCGATTCCGCGCGCCAGTACATGGCGACCTCGCACCAGATCGAGGGAGTGCACCTGGCCTATTTCAAGGGGGCGCTCGAACAGTTGCTGCCACGCTCGGTGAGCATGCTGGCTGCCGATGGTCAGCCCAGCGAACTGCGCAAGGACGAAATCGAGAACGCCGCCCGCAACCTGGCTGCCGAAGGCATGCGCGTCCTGGCGGTGGCGCGCCTCGTCGCTAGCGCGGCGATGGCACTCGACGAGAGCACGGCCGATGCCGGTCTGGAATTCGTCGGCCTGATCGGCATGATCGACCCGCCACGCCCGAAAGCGATGGCCGCGGTCAACACCTGCCACGCCGCCGGCATCGCGGTGAAGATGATCACCGGCGACCACGCCGTCACGGCGTTGTCGATTGCCCGCCAACTCGACATCGCCAAGGAAGGAGAGACGGCGCTCACCGGGGTCGATCTCGCGGCACTCGACGACCAGGGCTTGTGCCGGGTAGTCAAGGAAGTCAACGTCTTTGCCCGCGTCGAGCCGGAGCAGAAGCTGCGCTTGGTGCGTGCGCTGCAAACCAACGGCGAAGTGGTAGCGATGACCGGGGACGGGGTCAACGACGCGCCGGCACTGAAGCAGGCAGATATCGGCATCGCCATGGGCCTGGCTGGCACCGAAGTGGCCAAGGACGCCGCCGACATGGTGCTCACCGACGATGACTTCGCGGCCATCGAGGCGGCAGTCGAAGAGGGGCGCGGCGTTTACGACAACCTGGTGAAGTTCATTACCTGGACGCTGCCCACCAACTTCGGCGAGGGCCTGGTCATCCTGGCGGCTGTGCTCGCCGGCGCAACACTGCCGATCACCCCGCTGCAAATTCTCTGGATCAACATGACCACCGCCGTCTTCCTCGGCCTGATGCTGGCCTTCGAGCCGATCGAGGAGAATGTCATGACTCGCGCACCGCGCCGGCCGGGTACGCCAATACTCGACGCCGCGCTGGTCTGGCGCATCGTGCTGGTCAGTCTGCTGTTGCTGGCGGGCTCCTTCGGACTCTTCCTGCGCGAACTGGCCCTAGGGCAATCGCTGCCCGAAGCGCGCACCGTCGCCCTCAACGTCTTCGTCGTCGTCGAGGCGATGTATCTGTTCAATTGCCGCTCGCTGACCCGCTCGGCGCTGCGCGTCGGCCTGTTCTCCAATCCAGCGATCTGGTACGGCGTTCTGATCATGGCCGTCTTGCAAGCGCTGTTGACCTACCTGCCGCTGCTCAACCGACTGTTCGCCACGGCGCCGATCGGCGTACGCCAGTGGCTGGAGATTTCCGCCGTCGGCCTGCTCGCCTATATCGTCGTCGGCATCGAGAAACGGCTGCGCGAGCGGCGATGACCCCCGGAGACCACCCTCAGCCATGAAACGATTCCATGTTCTGTCCTTCCTTCTGGCGCTGGCAAGTAGCCACGTCATGGCGATGTCGACCGACGCCGTCGCGCTGGAGATGAGTTCACTATCGGTCGGTCACCAACTGGCTGCCGACGATCCGGCTGTGGCGCGGACACGAGCCATGCTCGAGCAGGTCAGCAAGCTCAGCGGTGACGACGCGACGGCGATCTTCGCCGCCTGCCGGCGCTACATCGGCCACCTGCACGATGCCGCGCAGATCAAGGCCACGCCGCTCGAGTTGCTCGCCGCTCTGGCCGTCGCTGCTAGCGGAACGCCAATCAACGACACGTTGCAAGCCTACGTCGCGGCGCGCAAGGCGGCACCCGAGAAAACCCACGCCGGAGCGATGGCGCTGCTGGCGAAGCAGAAGTGAGTGCTTTGAGGAAGCTCGCCAGCACCCTCAGACAGCTCGCCGGCAACCTCGAAGAAGTGGCAGAAAACGATCCGGTTTGCTAACGTGGCGGCCTTTATGAGGCTGCCACAACATGCACATCTGGGTTGACGCCGACGCCTGCCCCGGCGTGATCAAGGAAATCCTCTTCCGCGCCGCACAACGGACGAAGATCATGACCACCCTGATTGCCAACCAGATGCTGCGCGTACCACCCTCGCCGCATATTCGCTCCCTGCAGGTGCCGGCGGGTTTCGACGTCGCCGACAACCGCATCGTGCGGGAAGTGCAGCCCGGCGATCTGGTGATCACCGCCGACATTCCGCTGGCCGCGCAGATCGTCGAACGTAACGCCCATGCCCTGAATCCACGTGGCGAGTTCTATACCCGGGAAAACATCAGCGAGCGCCTCACCATGCGCAACTTCATGGAAGAACTGCGCGCTAGTGGCGTCGACATTTCGGGGCCCGCGGCCTTCAGCCAGAGCGACCGGCAGGCCTTTGCCGCGCAACTCGACCGCTTTCTGGCCAGCCGAAAAGCGGACTAGCCTGAAGTTCCCGACGGCGTCTGCCTTGTTGGCGTCAAGGCAGCGCGAGGACGTTCTCGATGCGCCATCATCGGCTTCGTGGCCGGATGACATCAGCGGGGACTTCCTTCTTGCCCAGCCGCAATGCCTGTCGTCACTTCCCATGGTGCTCAAGCCCCTGTAGCGGCCAGCTTGTCGACCGACAAACAAATCCGGCACGCCTCGACCCGGTTTTCTGCTCTCGCCCGTTTCATTCTCACGCATCCGCTTTCCTCGCCCGCCAGCGGGGGGACGCGCTAGGCAATCGTGCCGAGACTCGCAGCGAAACTTCGACCCAGAAACAGGAGCCTGATGATGAAACATTTCACCCCATCCCGACTGCTCGCCATACTCTTGGCGGGTCTGCTCGCCGCCTGCGCGCTGACCCAACAGGACGGCGCGCCCGCCCAGTCACAGCGACGCAACGATCAAGCTGCGCCCGCCGGCGTGGCCGAGATCGACGCTCGCCCGACGGCACAAGCCACCCCACCCGCCCAGGCAGCGCCCCAGGCGCTCGGCAAGGCGGCGCCACAGCTCACCGAGAAGATGGCGACAAGCGCCTCGCCCGGCAAAACCATCAGAATGAACGAGACGAAACGCGAAGCCGCTGCCCAGCTTGCCGCGGACAAGATGTCGATCGCCGTGATGCCGCAACCGGCCGCCTATGCGATCGCCCCCATGCCGCAAGAGGCACGAGAGCGCTACACCCAGCTCACGGCCAACCCGGTCAAGCAAGTCGCCGAGGCGCCGGTTTCCACCTTCAGCATCGATGTCGACACCGGCAGCTACAGCAATGTGCGACGCATGCTCAATGCCGGCCATTTGCCGCCCGCCGATGCGGTGCGCGTCGAGGAATTGATCAACTATTTTCCGTATGACTACGCGCCGCCGAAAGAGGGTCGTCCGTTTGCCGTGCATAGCGAAATGGCGCCCGCCCCATGGAATGCTGATCGCGTGCTGCTGCGCATCGGCATCAAGGGGCAGGATGTCGCCAAGCAAGCCCTGCCACCCGCCAACCTGGTTTTTCTGGTCGACGTCTCCGGCTCGATGAACAGCGCTGACAAGCTGCCTCTGCTCAAATCCTCGCTCAAGCTGCTGGTGGGTGAGATGCGCGCCCAGGATCGCATCTCACTGGTGACCTACGCCTCGGGAACACAGGTGATCCTGCCACCCACGGCAGGCACCGAAAAAGCGACGATCAACGCCGCGATTGACGCCCTGCGGGCCGGCGGCAGCACGGCCGGAGCCTCCGGCATTCAACTGGCCTACGCTGCCGCACAGCAAAGCTTCATCAAGGGCGGCATCAACCGCATCCTGCTGGCCACCGATGGCGATTTCAATGTCGGCACCGCCGACACGCGCCAGCTCAAAAGCATGATCGAAGAGAAGCGCAAATCCGGCATCTCACTGTCGACTCTCGGCTTTGGCACTGGCAACTACAACGAAGCGATGATGGAGCAGATTGCCGATGTCGGCGACGGCGCCTATTCCTACATCGACAGCTTGATGGAAGGCCACAAGGTACTGGTCAATGAGATGACTTCCACCCTGGCCACCATCGCCCGCGACGTGAAGGTGCAGATTGAATTCAACCCGGCCGTGGTCAAGGAGTATCGCCAGATCGGCTACGAGAACCGCCAACTGGCGCGCGAGGACTTCAACAACGATCAGGTTGACGCCGGCGACATCGGCGCAGGCCACACCGTCACCGCGATTTACGAGCTGACCCTGGTCGGCAGCAAGAGCAGCGCGGACCCGCTGCGCTATGCCCCACAAGCCAGCGCCGAAGGGCCACTCGGCAATGAACTCGGCCACCTCAAGCTGCGCTACAAACAGCCCGAAGCCAGCAACAGTCAGCTCATCGACTTGACGCTGCAACGCCAGGCGATCAAACCGCTCGCCGCAGCCAGCAGCGAATTCCGCTTCGCCACCGCCGTGGCGGCCTACGGCCAGATCCTGCGTGGCGGCAAATACACCGGCAACTGGGACTATGGCGACGTACGCAAGCTGGCGCTGGCCAACACCGGCAGCGACAAATACGGCTACCGGGGCGAGTTCCTGCGATTGCTTGATCTGGCGGCAGCCCTGGCGACCAAGCCGGCGCACTGATCGACGCCCGCTCCCAGCGCTTGCCCCCGCCTCACCGGCAAACGAGAGACGGGGGCAAGCGCCCATCGGGCAAGGCGGCCGGTCTATACTGCGCGGCATGAAGACCGCCGCCGAACTCGCCGCGCTGCCCGACGAAGACCTGATGCTGCTGGTCGCCAATGGCCTGGTCGAAAAACCCGCTACGGAGCTTTTTCGCCGCCACAACCGGGCGCTGTTCAACTTCATCGCCTGGCAGTGCCAGGGCAATGCCGCTGAAGCCGAAGACATCACCCAGCGCACGTGGGAGAAGCTCATGACGCGCTGCGCCGACTACCAACCGCAAGCGGCCTTCCGCACCTTCCTGTTCAAGATTGCGCGCAACCTGTGGCTTGACCTGCGCCGCTCCTCGGCCGAAAGCTTGCGCGCGGAACTCGACGAAACCCGGCCCGAAACGCCCACCGAGGATCTTGCTCCGGAAGCCGAACTCGCCCTGCGCCAGAACCTCGACCAGGTGCACCAGGCCTTGCTCGCCCTGCCCGCGAACCAGCGCGAAGTAGTGGTACTGCGCTTCTTCAGCGAAATGAGCCTGGAAGAAATCGCCCACACCGTCGGCGAAGGTTTCGAAACGGTCAAAAGCCGCCTGCGCTACGCTTTCACGCGCCTGCGCCGCGAACTGGAGGCACGGGCGTGAGCCAGGCCTTCGAAAAATTCCTGCAGGGCGAAGACTGCCTGGCCCGCCTGCTGTGCGCGCTGCCCGCCTATACGCCATCGGCCGAATTCGAGGCGGCTTTTGCGCGGGCAGCAGTGGCCGCACAAAAGGCCATTCAGACTGAATCTGCCGCAGCGCAAAAAGCCTCGCCCAGCCCTGCCGCGCCAACAGCCGCAGGCGTCGACATCAATCCTTCAGCCTTTGAACCACCCGCCCGCCTGGAAGCCCGCTTCCTGAAGATGGCCGCCAGCATTGAATCTGCGCAAACCCCCCGGCGCGAGGCAATCCTGACCGGCATTGCCAAAGGGGATAGCCCGCAAGCCATGCTGGGTGCGGCGATTCAGCCTGCCACCGAGGAGTGGCTACGCGCCCAAGCACCCGCGCCGCGCACCCAGCCCGCCGCGCCCTCCCCTCCCGTCCACAAACGCGCCTTCCTCGGCTTTCGCTGGTTCGACCTGCGTCTGGCCGCGCTGGCCTGCGTGATCGCAGCCGTGTGCACTCAGCTCGTGCTCACGTACCTCCCCGAACCGCAGCAAGTCGCAATGCGAGAGGTTTTGCAGAAAGCGTTGGGGCCGCGAGATGCGTTGAACGAAGCGAAGCTGGCCCAGAATAGCGAGCGCTCACTCGACGCGGCGCAAGGCGCGCCGGACCAGGCGAATACCGCCATGCGGCAAGGCCAGCCAGACCAGGCCGCGCTCGTCGCGCGAGAGCCGGCGGCCGCAGGCGCAGCCGCCCCGCTCAAGAAGAATGCGGCAGGCGCGACTGCGCCGCGCACACGCCTTGCCGACGCGGCGGACGGCCCGAAATCCGAAAGTCCCTCACCCCCACTCGCAACCCTGGACCCGCCCGCCAGCGCAGCCCCCGCCGAAGCGATCGGAGCGCCCGCACACGGGCTTGCCAGCGAGGCCGCCAAGCCGGCCGTTGTCGCCAGCGGCAGGGCTGAACAAACGCGCGCAGACGCACTCTCCGCGCAACCCGCCCGGTCAGCCGCAGCGATGACCTCTGTACAGGCAGCTCGCCCCGAGAAGACCGCTCCAGGCGCCTTTCCAGACGCCCGTAAAGAAGAAACCCGTTCGCGCGAACGCGCCATCGGCGAGATCGCCGTTCAGGAAACCCAAAAGGTGGAGCGCGAAGTGCCCGCCGCAAAATCCCTCGGCACGGCAGCAAGCAAGCCGCGCCCGGCAATGGTGGCGGCTGCGCCCGGAATCGCCGCAGCCGCCACGCCGATGACCCGCCTGCGCGCAGTCGACAGCAGCATCAGCGCCACGCTCGCCGACGACCCTGCACGCGTCGCTGCCCGGCTACCAAGCCGCCCTGCGGGCGCGGTGTGGACCGTTTACAGCAGCCAGCCCCGCCAGCCTGAACTCGACCGCTGGCTGGAAACCCTGCGTCAGCACATGCCAGAAACCAGCCGTCCGGCGCGTTTCGAGCTAATCAAGGATGGCGCCAGCCCGGTCGCGAACCATCTGCGCATCGTGCCACCAACCCTGTCCGCGACACGATAATTTCCCGCTCAGCCACGCCGAATAAACCACCCTCGCGGGCCAAGCGTCCATTTCCGTGAGGCGCCAGTGGCCAACACAGTCATCCCGGTTGGCCATCGTCATGCGTCGATCTCCAGCCCGGCTTTCTGCCACAGCCAGTTGAAATCTTCGTCGACGCCCCAGCCATAGCTCTGGCCAGCGGCACGCACCTCTTCCAGGCGGTCGAGCAGATCGTCACGCTGCGTTTCCGGAAGAATCAGTGTGGCCTTTAACGCCTGCTCGAACATCCGCACCAATGCCGCGTAGTAGCCCTCGTTGTCCATGCCACAGTAGTCCAGGAATCTGGATACCTCCTCGCAGTAGAACACGGCCAGTTCGGCCAGCCCTTCCGGGTGACCAATGGCCTTCTTGTAATCCGAAATGGCCTTCTTCGCCGTGGCGATGGAGACATCCTGGTTGCGCAGCACGTCGGGGCAGACCCAGCGCGAAACAATGGCCTTGTAGGGTTTGAGCGGATCCTCGCCCAAGCCGAGGCGGGCGTGTAGAAAGCTCTGGTTGTCCTTGTTGGCGGCGTAAAGGCTCTGCACCAGTCCGAGCAGGCCGGCGCGGTCAAAGTCGGCCAGTTTGCCCTTGACGTCAGTCCAGCTAGGTGCGTTCTTCTTGGTGGTCACTCGCTACATCCTCCTGTTGCCCAAGTAGGGATTCGGGTCAAACCCTGCCTGCAGCGCGCAACAGCTCGTGCTCGGCGGGGTGGATTTTCACCTGTCCGCTGATGGGGCGGACATCACCGTCAGATGCTCCTCGATCCGATCCCAGCGCTTGTCCTTGACCATGACGAATCGGCAACGCCCGTCGGAAAGATTGGCCCACAGGCCGCCAATCAATCGGTCATCCTCGGCCGATAACCAGCGGTCGGCACCCTTGTATTCGACGGCGAGCACCGGTCCGGGTTTGTCATCATTTCCCGGAAGCTGGCAGAGAAAGTCCGGGTAGAAACGCCCGTCCGCCTTCTGCAGGAAGAACGAACTCCCTTCGCGCCGCACCAGGTTGCGCACCCAGAACTGGATACGCCCCTGCTGCGCCTGAATATCCAGCCAGCAGGCGCATTCGAATTCCTCCTTGCTGTCGAAATCGCCCATGCGCCCGTGGAAGTGCTTGCGAAACTCGAAGGCTCCGAATCGGCCATCGTAGTCGCGGCTTGGCGCATACGCTTGCGCATGAAACTCGAAAGCGTAGTGGTCGGTCACCGCGACACGGGATGCGGCATCGTCAGCGAACAGCGTTTGCTGGAAAGCCTTGCCCACCGCCTGTTTGCGCAAGTCGCGGATGCGTGCCTCGAGGCGATTGCGAACCAGGAACTTCTGCAGGTTCGCGCGCGCCAGCGTGAAGCCCTCGCGCCCGAGCAACTCGGTCAGCCAGGCAGCGACGAAGGCCTGTTTGCTGGCGTGGGTGAGGGATTGCTCGGGCAGGTTGCGGCAAAGCCAGGTAGCGAGGCGAATCTCGTCCCAGTTTTCGGGTTGGTACACCAGCCCCAAGTCCCGTTGCAGATCGGGCAAAAAGCGTGAAACGACCCGGCCGGATGCGACATCCACATCGATCTCGCCGCCTTCCGAAACCTTGAGGCCAGCACCGAGCGCGGAGATATCATCCGCTGTTGGCGCGGCATCGTAAGTCGACAGATCCCACGGGTATTCCAGCACCTCTGGGTCATCGAACAAAGCAAGCTCACCCTGAATGCGCAGGGCGAGTTGCGGAACGCGGAAGCGCTCACCCAGTTCGGCCGGCGTCTGGAAGAACTCGATTGCCGTGGTGCGACTGACTTCGGCCGCTTCAACGATGGCTGCTGCCGCTGTTTCCGAGGTGACCGACGCCTTGAGCGTTTCGGCCTCATCCTCGGTCAGTGGTGTACTGATGGTCAGCGTATTCAGCTTGCCATCCCAGATCACCTTGTCGCGGATCGGCTTCGGCACACTCCTGAGATCCGGTTTCTCGGACAAGGTAATCGCTACCGGCCGAACGACAACGCGCCCGCCATGCCCTTCCAGATCCAGTCGCGCCTGTTCGCCCCTGGCTGCGGTCACGAACTCGGCCACTTCGCGCCGCTCGAAGCCCGCCCCGGCGACCAGGCGGTCCCGCAAGGCGCCGGCGGTTTCGGCAAAGTTGCGCGAAACGACGAAAGCGTAGGACTGATTCAGCGCCGGCGCCTGCCGATGACTCGCACCCGGTTGCCGCAAGATACGCCCGAGCAACTGCTCCACCGCCGTGGCCGAATGCAGCGAGGCCATGCTGACCAGGATGTAGGCGAAAGGGCAGTCCCAGCCTTCAGCCAGCGCTTTCTGGGTGATGACGAACTTTACTGGGCAGGCCGGGTCGGCTATGCCCAGCCTGTAGTCCGTATCGACCTGCTCCAGCCCCTTTTCTTCGCCGGTTGCCACGATGATCTCATTGGCCGGAATGCCGTGGTTGGTAATCAGTTCGTTGCGCACGCGCTCGAAATCCAGCGTATCCACGCCGGCCCGGCGCGGCTCCGACTGAATCAGCACCAGCGGCCGCAAGTAGGCGGCCCCCGCGTGGCGTTCGTCGTCGGCCAGCTTGTGCAGGGCATCGCGGCGGCCGATGGCGTTGGCCAGACACTGTTGCCAGTTCGGCTCTGTTTCGAGCACCACCGGCAGCTTGATCATTTCTTCCGCCTTCAGTTCGGCGGCCGATACGCTGTGCAGCACGTTGCTTGGCGTGCGCTCAAGATCGGGCGTGGCGGTCAGTTCCATCACCCCGCTGGGGCGGAAACGCGCCAGCATGTCGAAGGCCAGTTCAGTGCGGTTGTTGTGCGCCTCGTCGACGACCACGAAGGGGCGGCGCAGACGCAACACGTTGGCCAGCGAATACGGCGTGGTCCGATCCGCGCCTTGGCCTTCGCTCAACAGTTCGTCCCGCAGCAGAGGCGACAGATTGTCGAAGTGGTGCATCAGCGCGCCGTTGGACTGGTAAACCTTGCGGCATTCCTCTTCTTCCACCTGAAACGCCTGCCGCGTCGCGACGATGATCGTGGTCGAGGTGTCCAGCGCGGCGCGGGTCACGCTCTTGGCATCTTCCAGATCGAGGACGGTAATCGGGCCGGTTTCGCGTAGCGCCGTGTGGTAGGGGTGCTGGCGGTCACGCAAGGCGCGCAGCGTCTGCCCGCGGATCGGCTTGCTCGGCACCAGCCACAGGATGACGCTGTGCTCGCAACGCAGCAGGTGTGTATTGACCAGTGCCACGCTCTTCGCCGCCAGCCAGGTCTTGCCGCCGCCGGTCGGCACACGCAGGCAGAAGTACGGCATGTCGACCGGAAAGCCCGATAGCGGGTTGTACGGATTGCCACGGCCCCACAGGCGCTCGGTGGTCGCGGTAAAGGCGATCGATGGTGACGGCAGTTCGTGGCAGGCTTTGAAGTAAGCCTCCACGCTTTCGAGAACCTGCGATTGGTAGGTTTTGGGAGCGAAGCTGCTCACCGCGGGTCCCCATAGGGCGGGATGGGTTCCTGCGCCGTCGACCCAAGCTCCGGCTGTGGGTGGAGGTACTCAATCACGCCATGGCGACTGACCACGATGGCCGTGCCGGTCTGCCGGGCGATTTCGCGCGCGCGCAAACCGGCACGTCGCAGCGCTGCATGGGACAGCCGCAAATCCGCGTCACGCGCTTGTTCGATCGGTTGCTTGTTCATGTTCTTTCGCTCCAGTCGAGCAGCACGGGCTGTTCGCCCGAGTTGTCATACAGGGTCCACGCATCCACGCGCGGTGCATACAAGCGCTCAAAATGGTCAAGGCCCGCCGCAAAGCGGCGCCGGATCACGGCTTCGGGAATGTCATGGCCACCCTGACGGACGCGTTGCGCCACGCGGGCAATGGCTTCTTCAGCGCTGACGAGTTGCAGAAAGATGATCTTCACCCGATAACCGCCTGCCTGCCATTGCTCGATCAGGCGCAGATAACCGCGTCCCGATAGTGTCGTCTCAAAGGCGAAACTCTCTCGTGCCGCGAAATGACGCGTCAGTTCCTGCAACATCAGCCGACCCGCATGAAATGCAGCAGTTTCTGGCGCGAAAGGTGCGATCCCGGCGGCGATCAGGTCGGCATTGACGAACACCGGGCAAGCCGCATCGACGGGCAGAAATTCGCGGGCAAAGGTGGTTTTGCCTGCGCCATTTGGCCCGGCAATGATGATGACGCGCAGGTTCTCGGCCATCGCTCATACCTCCAGCGCGTAGGGCGTCTGCTTGAACATAACGCCCTCACGCGCCGCGCGGCCGCCCATGCGGTTGGCGGCGGCGTAGATCACCTTGGGGCCAGTAAATTTCGGCAGCAGGTCGAACACCGGCCCGGTGAGCACATTGCCGCCGGCAATGGATTTGTCCTTGAGGATGCCGTTGTAGAGCAGGTAGATGCCGCGCCCCTCATGTACGCCCAGAAACGGCGAATCCCCAGTTCCCGCATGACCGGTGCCGGTTTCTGCAAACCAGACGAACTCGGCCAGTTGGGCAAAGGTGACATCGGCGCGAATCTGGCCGTCAGCAGTGAACAGGGGTTCGGCCGACAGGCGGCAGAACTGGAAGCCGCCGCCCAGACCTTCGATGGCGTTGCCCTTGGCGTTGGTGTAGCCGGTGACGACGCGCTTGACCCGCTCGGCGGTCACCTTCTGTGCGATGCCTTCATCGATCTCGACGAGGATGAAACGGCGGTTGCCACCGTCCTTGGCGTTCTGCTTTATCACCGCGTGACCGGCGGTTCCGGAGCCTGCGAAGGAGTCGAGGATGAGGGAGTCTTTGTCGGTAGCGATTTGCAGAATGCGTTGAATCAGGCGGATGGGTTTGGGGGTGTCGAATGCAGTTTGTGTGCCAAACAGACTTTGGATTTCTTTCTTGGCTTCGTCCGTATGGCCGACTTCCTCATGTGGCCACCATGTCCACGGCACGAAGCCCTCAACATCAGATAGGTAGCGGATGATTCGTGGGACGCCGTTTCCGTCCTTGCCGAAGTAGATGCGATCATCGCCCTTCAACTTTAGGAATTCACTTTCAATCGTGGACCAACACCGTCCTTCCGGCGGGCGATGGTTCTTTCCCTTCGGGCCAACGATCTCGTACATCTGATTGGGTCGATAGCCCTGTGCGGTCATGGAGATAGACTGCCAGCGCCCCTTAGGATCGTTGTTTGGGTTCTTGTAAACCGCTGCCTGCTTATCGTCAATGGGTACGCGATGGCGCGTCGCTTGAAACCGTTCTGGGTTCATGGCATAGACCATCACATATTCGTGAACGTCGCCGATGGCGCCACGGTTTTCCCGCGAGTAGCGCTTCTGCCACGCATTGCACGCGACGAAGCGCTGTCGCCCAAAAATTTCATCCATCAAGCACCGCAAATGTGCAATTTCCGACTCGTCCATCGAAATCCAGATTGAGCCGTCGTCGCGCAGAAACTGCTTCAGCAGCACAAGGCGCGGATACATCATGCACAGCCAGCGGTCGTGCCGATCCAGCGTTTCGCCTTCCTTGCCGACCACCTCGCCCAGCCAACGGCGGATTTCCGGGCTATTCACGTTGTCGTTATAGACCCAGCCCTCGTTGCCGGTGTTGTAAGGCGGGTCGATGTAGATGCACTTCACCTGGCCAGCGTAGCGCGGCAGCAGGGCCTTGAGCGCGTGCAGGTTGTCGCCCTGCACGATCAGATTACCGCTTTCCCTCTCCCCCGACCCCTCTCCCGGAGGGTGAGAGGGGCAGGACAGTTCCGGCACCGGCTCCAGCAGACGGAATGGCACCTCCTTGTGGTGTTTGACGACGGCTTCCTTGCCGATCCAGTTCAAGGTGGGCATTGCCACTCCATTTTTTAGCTTGATTGCTCTGGCGCGATCAGCGCCAGATCGGCGAAATACGAGGCGTAGCGCCTCGTGTCCCGGGTCAATAGCGGCAATCGTGATACCGCGGCATGCGCGCCGATAAAGAAATCGGCGAGTACGTTGTCCTTCGTGCCGCCTTGCCGGCGGTAACGGATAAAGGCCTTGCCAGCGAGGAACAATGCCGGGCACGGGATCTCGATCAGGGCCAGGCCCAGGTCTTCGATTGCCTTGTCCAGACCCTCGACGGTCGAGAAGGTCAGCGACAGTTCGGAATAGATGATCGGGTTGATCGCCAAGCGGTGAACCTTCGACTGGGCGCGCAATTGCCCTATCGACCAGCCCGCCCATTCCGGATCGTCCTGCAGAACATCGACCAGCACGTTGGTGTCGACCAGCAACACCGACGACACCTCAGCCCTCGCCGCGCAGCAAGGCCATCAGCTCGTCAGTCCGCCATTTGACATCGGCCTTGCCGCGAGCAGCTTCGAAGCGATCCGGCTTGCGGCTGGCTCGAGCGCCGACCTTGTGAATCACCACATCCCCTTCTCGATTGACGGCAAAATCCACCGAACAACCCGGTGCCAGATTCAGCGCATCACGAATCTGCTTGGGGATGGTGACCTGACCCTTGCTGGTAAGTGTCGTCGACATGGGATGGCTCCCTTTGTATTACAGAGATGGTCATTGTAATACCCGAATTGACGCCAAACAAACTGCCCGCCACGCACCTCGCCCGCAGGGCTGGCGCGGGATGTTTTCACGGCCTGTCTCGAGAGCGACACGCCGCCGGGGCGGACCGACAGGGAAATGGGGGGGCGAGACGAGGGTGATGAGTTGTGTGTGTCAAGTTGTGCGAATTCGGTGATCAGGTGGCCACCGAGCTTGTGACCTCACTTGGTCTCAACGCGCACTGCGTCGCAACCGCCCTGTCGGGCGCCTACCCTCTGGTGACCAGGTGCTTGTCGCTGACGGCGAGACCATGGCCAGGTGAGATGCAGTCTGGAAGCCCTTGTGATGAACGCTCCGCAGCAGCTCTGGCGCCGGCGAGTTCGACCCAGCCATGCGCAAACGGTGGCGCGGGCGACGCTGGTCAGAGTTTGAGCCGTTCGGGCGCGAGATATTGCTGGCGGTAGGTCTCGAACGGCACGCTGTCGCTCTTTTCGGCGCACCGTTGCGCTTGCAGCGATTCATCGGCGAACGCCTGAAAACGCAGCGCCAGATCGTCACCGTACGGCAGCCGCAGCAGCGCCTCGCGTGTGCCCAGCGACTGCGCACGCACGAAGGCCGTGTACGACTGATCGAAGTCGCACGCCATCGTCTCCAGCACACGCGCCGATGGTAGGCGCTGCGGCGCGATCAAAGTCTCGCGCGCGACGGAAAGCGACTGCGCGTAGGCTGTACCGCCTTGCGCCGCATCGACCGCAGCAGCGATCGGCTTGCAGTCGTCGATGATCTCCAGCGCCCAGTCGAACAACGCAATCTCACCGTCGCGCCGCTCAAGTTGCAAGCCCGGTTCGCGCCCGCGCGCTGCCGACAGATGCTGGTTGCGGTACATGCGCGCGATCTCCTCATTCGAGTCAGGTGGGCTCTCGCTGAGTAAACAGTGCAGCAGGAAGAGGTCGATGACACGCATCGTGTCGCTGTCGATGCCGAGCGGCTTGAACGGATCGAGGTCCATCAAGCGCACCTCGACGTATTCGACGCCGCGCTCGCGCAGCGCGTGCAGCGGACGCTCGCCGGGTCGAATGACGCGCTTCGGGCGGATCGTGCCGTAGGACTCGTTCTCGATCTGAAGCAGGCTCGTCGCCAGTTGCAGATACTCGCCGCCCGGTCCGCGGATGCCTACCCGCTCATAGGGGGGAAACGGGCGCGTCAACGCGCCAAATAGTGAGCCGGCGTAGTCTCCCAGGCTGTTGTAGCTGACCGCCAGCGCGGCCTGTGCGTCGCTCTGATACCCGAGTCGGCCCATGCGCAGCGAGGTCGCGTGCGGTAGGTACAACGTGTATTCTGACAGCCGCTGTAGCTCGTGTGTTCGATCCTCGACGAAGCTTTGGCACACCGCCGGCGAGGCACCGAACAGCGTCAACAGTACGAACGAATGGCGGCGGAAATTGCGGATGAGACCGAAGTAATCGTCCTCGCCGAGCCCCGGCATCGACCAGTTGTAGTGAATGCCCGAGATGGTCTGCATGCGCCGGCCATAGCGCACGCCCAACCCCATGCGGTAGACGCTCTTGGCGCGTCCGACATTGGACGACCCGAAGCGTGCGACGGGGATGTTCTCGTCGGTCGGCAGTCCGCACGGCATGCTTGCCGCCCACAGCATCTCGTCGCCGAGCGCGTGATAGACGGCCTGGTGAATCTGCGTCAACTCGGTCTCGCACGCCTCCACGCTGTCGTGCACCGCGGTAACGAGTTCGGGTTGCGACTCGCTGAAGTCGGTCGTGATGTTCGGGTGCTTGAGCGGCGAGCCGAGCGCGGCCGGGTGCGGCGTCAATGCCAGCCTGCCGTCGGCATCGACGCGCAGGCTTTCTTTTTCGACACCGCGGTGCATCGCGCGCAAGCGATCCGCGGAGAGCGCCGCGAGGGCAGAAGTCAATCGGTTCATGAGCACTCCGGATGATGTGGTCGCAAACGAACCTTAGCAGGGTCGCGCGATCCGTACTCACGCATTCAGCGGAAATAAACGGATCGAGCAGGGGACGGAGCCACCCCCCCGTCGCCCTGTCACACCACCGTACGTGGCGTTCCGCATGCGGCGGTTCATCAAACTTGCTGGAAGCTTCGCTGAGTAGTCAGCAACGAAACCAACCCCCATTTGTCAGAGAAGCGTTTCGGATAGGCCGCTGAATCGCCCCCAGTTTCCTGGACGGACACGGAGCTAGCGCTACGGGAAGTTCTGTTGCGAGCGATGGAGAAGCGGACGATGGCGGCGGAGACGCACGAGATGGCCAGGGGCAAGGCCGAGGACACGGGGAGCCAGAGCCAGTTCGCGGCGACGGTGAAACGGACAGTCAAAGCGATGAACAAGCAGCCCGGTTTGAGCTGACCGGGCAGTCGTCGGCGGAGATTGCCAGCAATGAGCGCCAGCGGACCTATCGAAACCAGTTCCCCTTGCGCCGTCGGCGCCCTTCTTCGTCGTCCTGACGATCAAGACCAGCCAAGTGGATGCCGAACCGTTTCGCGCTGACCTGCCGCGGATTGCTGCCAAGCTGGGGAGCTACATCGCTGAAGCGCGAGAGACAGCCGCCCTGAGCAATTGGAGCTACGCAAGTCGGGCCATTGACGCGTTCGCCCGTCATCGCTTCGGTGGTGCGGGCGTTCTCTTTTCTGGCGATGCACTGGCGCAGCGCTGGCACTGCGCCGGGTTCTTGTTGGCGGTATTCATTCGGATTGCTTGCATCTGGCTACATGGTGGCTACACAAACGCCAAAAAGCAAAAGGCCAGCCTTTTCGGCTGGCCTTTTGCTTGATTCGTTGGTGGTGATGGGTGGAATTGAACCACCGACCTATGGGTTATGAATC
>NZ_JAVTWB010000214.1:0-2890 GCF_032229525.1 Accumulibacter sp.
TGCTGCGAGCGGTCGTTCTGGCACTGGACGACGATGTTGGTCGGCAGGTGCGTGATGCGTACCGCCGAGTCGGTCTTGTTGATGTGCTGACCACCGGCGCCGGAGGCACGGTAGGTGTCGATGCGCAGGTCGGCCGGGTTGATGTCGACTTCGAAGGAGTCGTCGATCTCCGGGTAGGCGGTTACCGAGCAGAAGCTGGTGTGGCGGCGGGCATTCGAATCGAACGGCGACTTGCGCACCAGACGATGGATGCCGGTCTCCGACCGCAGCATGCCGTAGGCGTAGTCGCCGGCGATCTTGAGGCTGGCCGTCTTGATGCCGGCGACCTCGCCTTCGGATTCTTCCAGCACTTCGACCGCGTAGCCCTTGCGCTCGGCGTAACGCAGGTACATGCGCAGCACCATCGCCGCCCAGTCCTGCGCTTCGGTACCGCCAGCGCCGGCCTGGATGTCAAGGAAGCAGTTGAGCGGATCGGCCGGATTGTTGAACATGCGCCGGAACTCGAGGCCGGCAACCGCCTTCTCGATGCCGTCGACATCGGCGGCGACGGCGTCCAGGGTCTCGTCGTCGTCTTCTTCGCGCGCCATCGCGAACAGCTCGCGGGCATCGCGCAGACCATCGCCGACCTGATCCAGCGTCAGCACGACGTTTTCAAGCGATCGCTTCTCGCGGCCCAGCGCCTGCGCACGCTCGGCGTCGTCCCAGACCTTCGGATCTTCCAGTTCGAGGGAAACGGCCTTTAACTGATCAGATTTCTGATCGTAGTCAAAGATACCTCCGCAGCTCGGTGGCCCGTTGACCGAGGTCTTCGAGCCGGTTGTCGATGATGTTGAGTTGTTCGGCTTCCATGGCTTGTCTGATCGCTTGAGTGAGGAACCGTGCATTATATACGCCCGATGCTCCCGCTCGGGTGGCGGCTCTCGCGCTGAGTCGATGCCGAGCGCGATGCTCTGGCGCCATGGCGGGCATGGCCCGGAAAGGAAAGCGTGTAAGATCGGGAGCCTCTGGCGCCCCCTCGTCGCCTGCGGCACGCCGCTGAGCGTTCAGAGCCACGCCCGCCAGCGCCCG
Source organism: Accumulibacter sp. (assembly GCF_032229525.1). Taxonomy (GTDB): domain Bacteria; phylum Pseudomonadota; class Gammaproteobacteria; order Burkholderiales; family Rhodocyclaceae; genus Accumulibacter. The sequence continues at coordinate 1,069 of NZ_JAVTWB010000214.1, forward strand.
CTAAAGCCTCCAGTGGCCTCGGACAGGGGGGCGGATGAAAAACGCCCGACAGGGGCCCGGCTGCGAGAGCCTCCATTTTTCCCGTTACCGCTGATGCCGCCAACCCAGTCCCTCAAGCGCCTCGCTCGGCGCCTGCCCAACCCCATCTACCGTGTGCTGCAACGCTTGCACCAGCGTCTGGCGCCAGCGGCCGCGCAGCTGCAGCCCAAGCCGGGGCCGTTGATCACCGAGCTCGCGCCCCGCCTCGCCGCCATCCCCGGGTGGTTCAATCTGGACGACCTGGCTCACTTCACCCTGGTCCTGGGGACCCAGGCTGCCGCGGGACTCAGCGGTGACATCCTGGAGATCGGCTGTTACCACGGGCGTTCCGCCGCCGTCCTTGCCCTGCACCTGCAGCAGGGCGAGCAGCTCTTCCTGGTGGACGCCTTCGACCTGCCGCTGGACGAAGCCTATGGCGACACCCCCAGTCCGCAGGGCGTCTGGGACAATCTGCAGTCAGTCGTTCCCGGTCTGTCCCGGCAACGGGTGCACATCCAGCGGGCCTACAGCGGCGATCTGCGCTTGCCGGCCGAGTGTCGTCTGCGCCTGGCCCACGTCGATGGCGGCCATGACGCCGCGACGGCGCGGGCCGACCTGGAACTGTGCCTGCGCCACCTGCTTCCCGGCGGCGTGCTGGTGGTTGATGACTACGCCCATCCGCAACATCCGGGCGTAACCGAGGCGGTCGAAAGCCTGCTGCACGAGCACGCCGGTCTGCGCGTGCTGGCGGACCTTAACCGCAGCGGTGCCCTGGGGCGCAAGCTGTATCTCAGCGCGACCCCGGCGCCAGCGCCAGCGCGTTGACCGGCGAACCGGCAATCGTTCGCCGGCACTGGCTCCGCCAGCGCAAGAACGAAAACCGGGGCAGGGGCCTTCAGCCGCCCATGAGAATCCGTCGGCAGGGGGTGAGGCAAGATGGACCTTGTTCTTCGCCGGCAAAAGATCAGAAAACACTGGTAGCATGAGCCCCGCCGGTTGCCGGACGAATGTCCGAGGCAGGCTCGAAGTGGACGCGCAGCGGGTTTCAATCCGTGTTGCCATCAGTCTGCGATTAGCCGGCAGAAGCCGGGCCCGCTTCAATGTTGACGGTGTTTCTCCATTTTCAGCCCGGGCAATGGCGCCTGGCCGGCGGGTTGTCCACAGGACCAAGGCAAGCGCATATGTACCACGGGGAGAAGCTCAACGCCTGGACTCACGTTGTTGGGGCGGCACTCGCGCTGGCTGGCTCGGTCGTCCTCGTCGTTCTTGCCGCGCTGGGCGGCGACCCCTGGAAGGTGGTCGGGGTGTCGATCTACAGCGTCACGCTGGTGCTGCTCTACAGCTTTTCGGCGCTTTACCACAGCTTTCGCGGGCGCACCAAAGACATCCTGCGCAAGCTGGACCACCAGGGCATTTATCTGCTGATCGCAGGCAGTTACACACCCTTTTGTCTGGTCACGCTGCGCGGCCCCTGGGGTTGGTCTCTTTTGGCAACGGTGTGGGGGCTCGCACTAGTCGGTAGTTTGCAGGAACTGCGGCCGCGGAACGACGCACGGATCCTGTCGCTGGTCATTTACATCGTCATGGGTTGGGCGATCGTGGTCGCCCTGGTGCCTCTGTTGAAGGCGTTGGGGATGGACGGCTTCATCTGGGTCGCGGCAGGTGGCGTGTTCTACACTACCGGTATCGTTTTCTATGCGCTGGATACACGGCTTACCCACGCTCACGGTATCTGGCACCTGTTCGTGATGGCCGGTAGCGCGGCGCATTATTTTGCCATTCTGCACTACGTTCTGTGATTCGC
>NZ_JAVTWB010000214.1:2990-5213 GCF_032229525.1 Accumulibacter sp.
AACCGGGTGCCCGAAACGCGCCTGAACGATCAGGGCCGCTGTGGCCACTGCCAGGCCCCGCTTTTTGACGGCAGGCCGACCGTGCTCACTGCGGCCAACTTTGACCGGCATATAGAGCGCTCGGAATTGCCGATCCTGGTCGATTTTTGGGCGCCGTGGTGCGGCCCCTGCCGGGCGATGGCGCCGGCGTTCACCGCGGCCGCGCAGCAGCTTGAACCCACCGCTCGCCTGGCCAAGGTGAATACCGAGGAAGAGCAGGCGCTTGCCGCCCGCTTCGCCATCCGTTCGATTCCGACGCTGGTCGCTTTCAGGAATGGCCGGGAAGTCGCTCGTCAGGCCGGCGCGATGGATGCGGCAAGCATTGTTCGTTGGTTGCGGTCGCTCGGCTGAAGGCCGGGTCGGCGCCGCTGATCGGCGCCATGACGAGACCGCATGGGTGAGCCGGCAGGTCTCTGTGCGAGCCTTGGCGATCTGCAAAAAACGGTGAATCTGCGCGTGATCGAGTCTGTTCGATGACGTTGGCTATCAATCTGAAACGAATACTTGGAAAAGAATAATCGACTTTTGTTGATGGGAAGGCGGCTCTAGTATGGGCCGCAATGTCGACCGCCAAGGAGAATCGTATGCAGATCGAAATTCACGCGCATGGCTTTCCGCTGAGCGAGGCGTTGCGTGCCCATGTGGAACGAAGGTTTCAGTTCGCCGTAGGTCGCTTTGAGGATCGGGTGCAGGGCGTCATCGTACGATTGTCGGACCTCAATGGCCCGCGCGGCGGCGTCGATAAGCATTGCCAGGTCCAGCTTCGTCTGCGCGGCTTGCCCAAGATTGTGATCAAGGACACCGAAGCGGATACGTATGTTGCCGTGGATCGCGCTGCGGACCGGAGCGGGCGGACGCTGGGGCGCAACCTGCAACGGGCGCAGCGCAAGGACTTCGTTAGCTGCTGGGTGGAGTGGCGATGAACAGGGTGGATGGATCCAGCCTGCTGCTGCAGGCCCCGTTGCGCGACGCGCAGATCGCTGCCGCGCGGCGCGCCAAGCGGATGGGCTGCGGCAAGCCCATCCGGAACTGCCGCCACAATGGAATTGCAAGGAGTCATTGATGAAACGAGTCGTTCTTTTCCTGGCCACCAACCTGGCCATCGTGCTCGTACTGTCGGTCAGCATGCGCCTGCTCGGGGTGGAACCCTATCTCAACGAACAGGGCCTCAATCTCACCTCGCTGCTGGTTTTTGCCGCGATCATGGGTTTTGGCGGCTCGCTGATTTCGCTGGCCGTATCGAAGTGGATGGCCAAGAAATCGGTGGGCGCCCAGGTCATCACCCAGCCCCAGACGGCCACCGAAAAGTGGCTGCTGCAGACGGTGGAGCGCCAGGCAAAGGCCGCCGGCATCAAGATACCCGAAGTGGCGATCTGGGATTCGCCGGAGGTGAACGCTTTCGCCACCGGCATGAGCAAGAACAGCTCGCTGATTGCCGTGTCTACGGGCTTGCTGCAGAAAATGACCCGGGAAGAGGCGGAGGCCGTGCTCGGGCACGAGATGGCCCACGTCGCCAACGGTGACATGGTGACCCTGGCATTGATTCAGGGGGTGGTGAACACTTTCGTGCTGTTCCTGTCGCGGGTTATCGGGCACACCGTAGACCGGGTGGTTTTCAAGACCGAAAGAGGCAACGGTCCGGCATTCTGGGTCACGGTGATCATCGCCGACCTGGTGTTGGGCATCCTGGCATCGATCATCGTCATGTGGTTTTCACGGCGACGCGAGTTTCGCGCCGATGCGGGTGGCGCCCGCCTGGCCGGGCGCGGCGCCATGATCGCCGCGCTGCAACGTCTGTCCAGCCTGCACCCGCAACCGCTACCCGACAAGATGGCTGCCTTCGGCATCAGCGGTGGCGGCGGGTCGGGATTCAAGCGTCTGTTCATGACCCACCCGCCACTTGAAGAACGCATCGCCGCACTGAAGGCGAGCAACGAACGTTGATGGAAGACCGTATGCATCCGGCGGCCGGGGCCCCGCCTGCACGCCTGCGCGCCTTCATCGAACACCCGCGCGTACAGCACGGCATCATCGTGCTGATCCTGCTCAACGCAGCGCTATTGGGCCTCGAAACCTGGCCCGCTGCGATGGCCACGGCGGGAGGGCTGATTGTCACGCTCGACCGCGCCATCCTGGCGGTGTTCGTGGTGGAGATCGCCTTGCGTCTCTACGTCCATCGGCGGG
>NZ_JAVTWB010000215.1:0-5203 GCF_032229525.1 Accumulibacter sp.
GGGTCAGAAAGGCGCCAGGAGAGGCGCCAGGGTCAGTGCGAACAATCCAACAAGCTTGCGAACAGCGATGAATCGCAAAAATGTGCCTGCGCGCTGCGGTGCAAGATACGGATTCATCACCCTTCAAATAGCGATCCAATCGTGTCGCCGATGAAGTGCACTGCTCCGTCGGCCCTGCAATATGCCTGCAGCCCTCATAAACGCTGGTGGTCTGCGGAGAATACACCCATCGCCTTCGCTGAACCCGGAACGCGAAGCCTTCATTCGCGTCATCGCGGAATCCGGCAAGGCACCGATCAGAATGGTTTCCGTGGTGCAGGCGCGCATGGTTGTCTATGGTCGGAGCGGTCATCGCGCCGGGGTGATTCTGGACAACCTGCTCCGTCTGCCCGTGTTTGAAGTGGCGCCGCCCGGCGCGGCGGAGACCGATGCCGCTTACGCGGCGTTCGTCGCCTACGGCAAGGGGAGCGGACATCCGGCAGGACTGAATTTCGGCGAGATCTTCCGTTACGTCCTAGCCAAAGTGCGCGCGTCGCCGCTGCTTTTCAAAGGCGACGACTTCGCGCAAACCGACATCGTCAACGCCCTTTCCGCGGAACAATGAGGGTCGCCGCGGGCGGCTGCATGAGGCACCGCCGCCAATGGAGTAGCGCCCCAAATGGCACTCAATGCACCGATGAGGGCTAGAAAACAAGCGCGTCAGCCGCTCTCGGTGCTGTTGAGGTCGATGTAGAACATCGACATCACGTCTTCCTGCTTGCGCGCTCGCGGTTCGCTACCGATCACCGCGGTTTCCACGCGCGCGGCCTGCAGGGCCGGGCGCTTGATGAAGGTGGGGTAGAGCTCGCAGTGCCTTTCGACCGATTCGGCCTGCTGGACGACAAAATTCCGGGCGAGACTTTGTCACGAAGCGCCCTTGAATCCGATTCGCCATCCCGCTTCACTCTGGCTTGGTCGTCAGCGGTGTTACGATCACCCGAAATCCCCACCGACGATGAACGCATGATCGTCGTTCATACCATTGGGGTTCTGGACCAGCGAACGAGGAAATGATGGCCGTGCAGGCGACAACTGGCAGATTGCTCGACACCTCGAGCGCTCAGCGCGAACCGAGGCAGCAGCTGGTGGCGGGCAAGGCGCGAATGATCTTTGGCCTCGCCAACGAACAGTCGATCACCTGGCGCTGCGCGCAAGCGTTTCGCGGCATCGACGGAGATCTGAGCATCATCGATCTGAGGGAAAAATCGCGGACGTTCACCGTGTTAGGGGCGCAGACCCTCGCTGTGCCGCCAGCGCTCCATGTCCCCTGCGATGCCTACCCTCGAGCGCACACCGGTCAATGACTGCCCAACGCCGCCCTCTGCTCATGGCCGCCGTAGTGGCTGCGTTGCTCGTCCTGGCCCTTGCCATCACTATCGCGCTGATCGATATCAATCGTTACAAGCCCGAAATCGAGCAAGCGGTCAAGACGCACACCGGCCGCACGCTTCTGTTCAAGGGTGATCTCGGGCTGTCGATCTTTCCCAAGCTGGCGATCACGCTACCGGCCAGCACCTTGTCGGCCCGCAACGGCGAGGCGGAGTTCCTCAGCTTCACGTCAGCGCGGGTGGCGGTCGCCCTGCTCCCCTTGCTGCGACAAACGCTGGTCGTCGAGTCGATCGACGTGCTGCAGCCGCGGGCAACGGTGACGCGGCAGGGCGACGGCAGCCTGGAGGTCGACGACATGTTCGACGAACCTGCGGGGCCTGTCGGACACGGCGAGAAGAATGCACGAGAGACGCCAGAACCTCGTCAAAGGCCGGACGAAGCCGTGGCGGCAGACTGGGAGATTGGTCGCCTGGTGCTTACCGACGGGGCGATCACGCTACGCGAAGGAGGCAGCGGCAAGACCATCGCGTTGTCGGCGATCAATCTGGAAACCGGCCGCTTGGCGCCGAAGGCAAAGCTGCCTCTCTCGCTGACAGCGCATGTAACTTCGACGGCACCGGAGTTCGCCGGCAACCTCGAACTGGCAGCGACGCTAGACCTCGATCTCGCCGCCTCGGTGTTTGCCGCCACCGACTTCAAGCTCAGCTTCGCCGGCACGCGGGGATTCGAGGCCCGGCTCGCCGGTCCGCTCAGCGTCAATATCGAGAGCCGGACGCTCGACATGCCGCAGATCGACGGCGAGATCAGCATGCTCAACCCGCAGCTGCCGGAAGGGTCGGCGCGTGTCGCTTTCACCGGTGCGATGAAGGTGGATGGCAGCCGCGAACACGTCGACCTGAAGCTTGCCTCCCGTGCAGCCGATGCCAGCTTGAAAGCAACGATCACGCTTGAGAACTTCGCGCAACCCGAAATCGGCTTCGACGTGGAGGGTGATCGACTCAATGTCGACCGCTACCTGGCGCCAGCCGGCAAGGCAGCGGCCGCGAGCCCGCCGGCGGCGAGCGCGGCTCCAGGTCACGCAGTTGCCACAGCAGAAACGGCTCCAGGCGCGGGGGCGGCCACCGAGAACGCCGCCACGAAAGCTACAGGAGTTGCCGCTACTGCGCCCCCGACCGATGGTGTGAAGGCAGCGGCGCCCGCGGCAACGCCGTCGAATCAGGCCTTCGACCTGTCGCCCTTGCGCGACCTGCGGCTGGACGGCAAGCTGCAGATCGGGCAGCTACAGCTTCGCGGCATCCAGGCGACTGCGGTGCGCGCCAGCGTACGCGGCGCTGCGGGCCGCACGGCGATTTCGCCGCTGAGCGCGCAGCTTTACGGCGGCAAGGGCAGCGGCGACTTGACGCTGGATGCACAAGGCAACCGCGGCTCCCTGAACTTGACTTTGAACGATGTCGAAATCGGCGGGCTGGCACGCGACGCCCTGGGCCGCAACGATCTGGGCGGACGCGGCGATTTCCGGTTGGCGCTGTCGACCAGTGGCCAGTCGCGCGCCGAGCTGACCCGTACAGCGCAGGGAACGGGACGCTTCGCCTTGCGCGACTTTGCGCTGGTCGGCATTGACCTGTCTGCGGTACTCGGCCGGGCCATGGGCGCCTTTAAAGGCGGCGGCACACAGGGCGGCAAGATCGACCGCTCGCAACGCACCGTGCTGTCGCGCCTGAGCGGCACCGTCAGGCTCGCCGATGGTGTCGCTCGCAATGACGACCTCGATGGCGCCACAGCACAACTCGGGCTGGGCGGCAGCGGCCAGTTCGACCTGCTGTCGAAGAATCTGGATTACACACTGCGCGTGACGGTGAGCGCCAATCCTGTCCAGAGCTCGAAACTGCTGACGACGCTGGCCGGCGTCACCGTGCCGGTACACTTCAACGGCCCGACGGATGATCTTCGCTACTCGATCAACCTGAGCGATGTCCTCACCAACGCCTTAGCGCATCGCGGCGTCGGCGCTGCTGTTGTCGAAGAGGCGGAACGCTTTCTCGGCAGGATGTTCGGGCGCGACAAGAAGAAGTAAGAGGACGCTTGCCGGCGGTCAGCGCCGGCCAGAATCCGGCGCCGGGCCTCAAGCGCCGATCCGGAGGCCGGTCTTCTTGAGTATGCGGGTCGAGAACAGGACGTCGTAGGCGCGGCAATCGGCACCCAGCAGTTCGGCGATCTGTTCCACCTTGACCAGCACTTCGGCGCGCGAGCTGCCATGCACCATGGCGAACAGGGTATACGGCCACTCGGGCAGCTTGCGCGGACGGTGGTAGCAGTGGGTGACGAAATCGAGTGCACCGACGACGGCGCCGAGTTCGTCGATGCGCTCCTCCGGCACATCCCAGACGCTCATGCCGTTGGCGGTGTAGCCGATGGCGTAGTGGTTGGGAACGGCGCCGATACGGCGGATGACGCCGCTGTCGAGCATGCGCGCCAGCCGCTCCATCACTTCCTCGGGCGAAACGCCGAGTTGCTCGGCCAGCTGGTGATAGGGCCGGGCGACCAGCGGCAGGCCAGCTTGCGTCGCCAGCACGAGACGGCGATCGAGTGGGTCCATCAGGCCGTCCACCGCGGCGCTCATGTCCGCACCGCCAGTTTCATTTCGACGAAATACTCACGCAGCTTCGGAAAGGGAAAGACCGGCAGGCCACTGGCTTCCTCGATGCCGCGTACCGCTGCCGCAATGCCCTCTGCGGTCTCGGTGGCGAGCACGAACCACATGTTGAATTCACAGTTCTGGTCACTTTCACGCCGGTAGTTGTGGGCCACCTCGGGGAAAGCGTTGACCACCTCGAGCACGCGCTGCCAATGCGCTTCGGGAACGCACATCGCGGCGAGGACGAAGGCGCCGCCCATGCGCTCGACCTGGAACATCGGGCCGAAGCGGGTCAGCACGCGGGTATCGAGCAGCGCTTGCAGACGGTCGAGCAGCTCCTCCTCGCCGATGCCGAGTTGCGCGGCGACCTGGGCGTAGGGCCGCTCGCAGATCGGGAAATCACCTTGCAGGGAATCGATGATCGCCCGATCGACATCGTCGATGGCAGCGCTCTCACGCATAGCGTGCGCCGCCCTGCTTGAAACGGGTCAGCGAGAAGAGGATGGCGTGCGCGTGATCATTCAGATGCAGCCGGGCTCGCAGCTCGGCAATCCGCGCTTCGACTTCGGCACGGACCTGACCGTGGATCATGCAGAAAAGGTTGTAGCGCCACTCCGGCAACACCCGCGGCCGTTGGTAGCACAGCGTGACGCCCGGCTCGCGGGCCAGTATCTCGCCGACTTCGGCGACGGCTTCATCCGGGATATCGTGCACCAGCATGGCGTTGGCGGTGTAACCAAGTTCGTGATGCCTGACGATCACCCCGAAGCGCTTGATGATGCCTTCGCCACACCAGAGACGGATGCGTTCGAGCACCTCGATCTCCTCACAACCGAGACGGCTGGCGAGGACGGAAAACGGCCGGATGAACAGCGGCAGGCCTTCCTGCAAGGCCATCACCAGCCGCCGCTCGAACTCGTCGAGCTGCCGTGGCGGCACAAAAGCCTGCCTGCGCGCACGCCCGGGCGACGGCTTTTCAGCGCTCCCGTCCAGCGAAAAACCGAGGTCAATATGGTACTCCTGCAGCAAGGGCAAGCGCAGCAACGGATAGCCAGCCGCCCGCTCGATCGCACCGAGCGCCGCCTGCAGGCGTCCTTCCGAACCGGCGGTGACGACAAACCACAGGTTGTAGTGATGCTCGCGCTCGTAATTGTGGTTCACCTCGGGGAAACGATTGACCGCCTCGGCAACGATGGTGAG
>NZ_JAVTWB010000216.1:0-5189 GCF_032229525.1 Accumulibacter sp.
TCAGGAGACAGACACCATGGGTTTACTCGATTCGGTACTGGGCTCGCTCCTTGGCGGCCAGCAAGCTTCTGGCGACGGGCAGGGAAATGCGCTGGGCGGCCTCCTGCGAACACTGCTGAGCAATCCCCAACTATTGCAGGTGATCGCCGGATTGCTGAGCAACGATGGGCCGCAAGGCGGCGTTGGCGGTTTGATGGACAAGTTCCAGCGGGCCGGTCTGGGTGGCGTCATCGAATCGTGGGTCGGGTCCGGCCAGAACCAGGCGATTTCGACTGAGCAGCTCAGCAGCGTCCTGGGACCGGACACCCTGGCGGACCTGTCCGGCAAGATGGGCGCAAGCTCGGCCGATACGGCTAGCCAGCTAGCGCAGCTACTACCCGGCTTGATCGACCAGCTGACACCTGCCGGTCAGCTGCCCGAAGGTGGCCTGGGTAACAGTAGCGACCTGATGGGAACACTGGGCAGTTTGCTGGCCGGACGCTAGGCCGCCAGCGTTCGAACGGAGAGCGCCTTGGGCCTGGCGCTCGCCGGCGCGGCCCCTGTAGCCGGCTCAAACCGCCTGCTCAACCCTTATCCATGGCGATCGTTTTCGGGTTGGCACGCCATACGCGATAACGCACTTCAACGCCCTCTGGCGCATAAACGACGATTGGCAAACGGCTGTTGTAACGGATCAGATAGGCTGGGCCGCCAAGGCTGACGAAGCGGCTGAGCTTCGGCAAACTCGGATCAACCGCCATCAGCGTGCCGGCCAGCGGGCCCAGCGGACTGACGACGTAACGTGAAAACCCCCAGCCGGTGATCGTTTCTTCGTCGATCTGGCCAGCGAAGAAGTACTTGTTGCCCTGGTCTACCTCGACCGTCTTGCCCACCACCAGCTCGACCCTGAAATCAGATTCCTCCTCCTGCTTGGGTAGCTGCAGAACATGGCGAACCATGCCCTCCTCGGCGGCCGGAAAGGCCTTCATGTGGTCTGTTGCCTGAGTCGGCAGCGCTGCCAGCAGAACGCAGAGGGCAGCCAACAAACGAATCGTTCTCACTTCTTCTCCTTATGCGAAACGGCGCGGCAAGCGGCCAGGTGGCGATGCCAAACTCTACGCGCAAAGCTTGTCGGCGAACATCCGTGATCAACCCGCTTTCGACTGCTTCCGGCGTCGCCATCTATAATCACCTTGGCCGATGAGCGGCTTGAAACAGCCACATCCAACCAGCGCGGGTAGGCGACGACGTGCCAAATTCATCTTCCGGAATAGCGGTTTTGACGGTCTATTCTCTGCTCGTTGCCCTGTTGATGGCCCTGGCGGGATGTACTGTTCCCGAACCTGCGGCTGAGCCTGCGCCGCCGGTACAGGTGTCGGCGGAAACCTGGCGGCAGATCGATCGCGACATCAACGCTGCTTCCCTGACCGCCTGGGGAGCAGCCGAAAACTACGCGCGCGGCTCGATGGAAGCATGGATCAGCCGCGTCCGCCAACGCAGCGACGAAGAATTCATTCCCTGGTACACCGCCTACTGGACGCAGCAATGGCTGGCCATCAAGGTGGCCTGGTACAAGCTTGGCGGCGGCGAAGGGGAGAATCCGGCGGCACGACGACTGGCCGCCTACCTGCAGGAGCAGTTCCGCGAACGCGTACTCGAACCGGTAGCCGCAGAGATCGATCCCGGCGAGGTGATGCAGCAGACGACGACCCTCTATGTCCGGCTGCTGGTCGAGCAGCTGCAAGGCCTCCCTCGCCGCTACGCGATACCGGCGGCTCAGTTCGAAGCCAGGCTCAAGGCCATTCCGGCGATTGTGCCGGCGACAGCCGGCGCGCAAAGCGCAACGCTCCTGGAGGTGGTCGAAACCCGGCCGATCGTTGATCTGCCCGCCTATGCGGCCCTTCTGGCCCGCATCCGCGAAACGGACGGCGGCCCTGCTGCCGGGCCGGCGAATGATCGGATCTCGGCCGTGGCCGAACGCGCCGCCGAGCAGCTGATGGACCGACTCGCCCTCGGCGGCGGTGCCAGTGCTGCGGCAGCGGCGGCGGGAGGCGTCGCCGGCCTGCTGATTTCCCTGGGCGCCACCACCATCGGTGCAATCGCCTACGAAAACGACCGACCGGCGCTGCAGGTGCAACTCCGGGAAAACCTCAACGCGGCACTCGACGAGAGGTGGCAGACGCTGGTGGAGAATCCGTCCACCGGGGTGCTGGCCGGCGCCTATCACATTGCCCGGCAGGTCGAAGGCAGCGTTCTGGGTACCCGGACGGTACCGCCGGATGGCCATGATCGATAGCGCCGTCGGTCTCGGCAAGCCCCGAAGTGCACCCACCCCGGCCCGACATTTCTTGCCACCGGGAGGACACGAGCTTTCGGGACAGTCAGAGGTGAAGACGCCAAGACCCCGCTTTCCAGCAGTACTCAAAGGCTTGGCGAGCCCTGCGCGCGCGGGCCTGTCTGACCGCTCGTCAACCGCCAGGCGGGAAACTCGGCGCGGAAAATGCTGCCCTCACCAACCTCTGACTCTATGGCCAGACGTGCCTGGTGGCGGATCAGAACATGCTTGACGATCGCCAGCCCGAGACCGGTGCCACCGGTTTCGCGTGAGCGGCCCCGGTCCACGCGGTAGAAGCGTTCGGTCACGCGTGGCAGGTGTTCAGCGGCAATGCCGACGCCGGAGTCGCGCACGGAAAAAACACCCTTCTCATGGTGGACAGCCCATTCGATCACGATATCGCCACCGACCGGTGAGTAGCGGATGGCGTTCGAGACCAGATTACCGAAGGCACTGTGCAACTCCTTGCGGTTCCCCCGCAAGGCCTGGCCGTGGCAGGTGAGGTAGAGTTGATGTCGGCCTGCGCTCAGACTTTGCGCTTCGGCCAGCAACTGAGCCAATAGATCGGCCATATCGACGTCCTCTTCGCTCGCTGGCGCGTCCTCCGCCTCCAGCCGCGACAGCATCAGCAGGTCGTCCACCAGGGTCAGCATGCGTGCGGTCTGATCGCTCATCAAGCGTGCGAATTGCTGGCGCTGATCGGCATCGACCGCGCTATCGTCGGTGAAGTACTCGAGAAATCCGGCGACCACAGTCAAGGGCGTGCGCAGTTCGTGCGAAACGTTGGCGACGAAGGTGCTACGCATCGATTCGACACGGCGCTCGTCGGTGACGTCGAGACTGACCAGCAGCTTGTTGTAGTCGCCCAGTGGCACGACACGAACGGCGTAGACGCGTGTCCGCGCTGCCGGCACCTGCACGACAAAAGGCGCCGCAGTATGCGCTTCGCCCAGATACGCAGCGAAGCCCGGGGTGCGCACCAGATGCTCGATCATCGTCCCGCTATCGCGCGGCAGGCGGATTCCCAGATGTTCACCGGCGGCGCGATTGCTCCAGCGAATCCGATGGTTGGCGTCGACAATCACCAGGCCATCGGGAACGGCGTCCATGGCCTCCCGGAACGAACGCAGACTTCCTTCGACTGCCTCGCGGCTGTCGGCTTCATCGCGCAGCTTGTGCGAAAGCTTGCGACACAGCTCACCCCAACGACCACTCCCGTCCGCCAGGGTGGTGCCCTCGGGCGCATCGAGCCAGGCAGCCAGCGCCGACAGTTGCTTGATCTGGACGACGACGACGAACAGGAAACCCACTGCTGCAACAGCCCACGCCAAGGCTGCACCAGCACTCCACCAGGCGAGAAAAGCCAGGCCGAGAACCGGCACAACGCTGCTCAGCAGGGTCTTCGCAAACCACCGCCCACCGCCGGTCATGATTGCATCAGGTTCGACTCCGCGCGGCTGCTCAGTTTGTACCCGGCGCCGCGAACGGTTTCGACCATCTGTTCGGCCATCGGCCCGAGGGCGACACGCAGCCGCCGGATGTGGATGTCGACCGTGCGGTCTTCGACATAAACGTGATCACCCCAGACGTTGTCGAGCAGTTGCTGGCGCGTATACACGCGTCCGGATCCGGCCATCAGGAAGCGCAGCAGCCGGAACTCGGTCGGGGTCAGGTTTATCCGTTGGCCGAGGACGCGGGTTTCGTGGCTGACGGTGTCGAGCTCGATCGGACCGGCGCTGAGCGTGCCCTGGGCATGCCCGGGAGCACAACGGCGCAGTACCGCCTGTACCCGCGCCAGCAGCTCCTTCGGGCTGAACGGCTTGACGATATAGTCGTCGGCCCCCCCTTCGAGCCCGGCAATACGGTCGGCCTCCTCACCCCGTGCGGTCAGCAGGATGACTGGCAGGCTGCGCGTGCGCGCTTCCTTGCGCAGTCGAGTGGTCAGCGCCAGACCGGACTTGCCGGGCAACATCCAGTCGATCAGGGCGATCTCCGGCAGGGCTTCACGGAGCAGTTTTTCGGCCTGTTCGGCGCTGTCGGCGCATAGCGGCTCGTAGCCACCGCTGACCAGCGTGAAACGCAGCAGTTCCTGAATCCCCTTGTCGTCCTCGACGACGAGAACTCGTGGCAGACCGACAGGCGAACGTGTCATGACTGACTGGCCTTCTTGCGCGCCGCACCGGTGTGCCGGACGTCGACGCCGCTGACGATATAGATGACGTTTTCGGCGACATTCGTCGCGTGATCGCCCACCCGCTCGATCGCCTTGGCAATCCAGATGATGTCCAGGGCCTCGGCAACGCTGTCCGGATCTTCCCGCATGGCGGTGATCAGTTGGCACAAGATGGCGTCAAATGCCTCGTCGATCGCCGTGTCGGCGCCGATTACGTGCCGGGCCGCGTCGACATCCATTCGCGCCAGCGAATCGAGCGCGGCTTGCAGCATGTCGGTGGCCAGGCGTCCGCAACGCTGAACCTCGGACACGCGCCAGATGCGTCGTCCGCCTCTGCGGTGCAGCTTGCGCGACCGGTTGGCGATCTTGGCGGCCTTGTCGCCGATTCGCTCCAGGTCGGTCACGATGCGTGAAATGGCCATCACCAGCCGCAAATCTCGCGCGGTCGGCTGGCGCCGCGCGATGAGCAGCGTGCAGTCTTCATCGATGCCGACCTCGTGCGCGTCAACTTCGCTGTCGGCATCGACGATTCGCTGCATTTCCTCGAGGCTGCCGGTACTGAAAGCGTTGATCGCCGCGGCAAACTGGTTCTCGACCAGACCACCCATTTGCAGGATGCGCGTGCGAATGTGTTCCAGTTCGAGATCGAACTGTTTGCTGAGGTGGTCACTCATGAGTCTGGGCTCGCCTTCGCAAGACAAT
>NZ_JAVTWB010000217.1:0-5165 GCF_032229525.1 Accumulibacter sp.
TATTCGAAGGCCTGGGCACCATGTACGAAGGCTACTTCGTGCTGACGCTGACCTATTTCCCGCCGCTGCTCGCGCAGCGCAAGTTCGTTGAATTGATGTTCGACGACGACACCCAGGCGCCCGATCAGAAGGCCAGCACGAGAGGCTTGATCGAGTTCTTCAAGCGCGAGTGCGCCACCATCGAGTCGCGATTGTCGGCGGCGGTGATTCTCCAACGCTTGCGTGGCCACAAGGTGGTCAACGAGGACGGTTCGCAGGTCACGCACGACGACTTCCTGCGCTGGCTGCAATTCTGCGTCACCGGCGTCAATCATCCGCTGCAGTTGCCGACCAATCCGATGTACCTGGACGCGCTCATTGGCGGGCAGGAAATGTGGACTGGCGTGGTACCCAAGGTCGGCCGCCAGTTCATCCAGGCGGTCGCCATCGAAGGCTTCCCTCTGGAGTCCACGCCGGGCATTTTGACCGCCCTGGGCGAGCTGCCTTGCGAATACCGTTGGTCGTCACGCTTCATCTTCATGGATACGCACGAGGCGGTGCGGCACCTCGACAAGTTCCGCAAGAAGTGGCGGCAGAAGATTCGCGGCTTCTTCGACCAGGTGTTCAACACCAACACCGGGGCCATCGATCAGGATGCGATCTCGATGGTCGCCGATGCCGAAGCGGCCATCGCCGAAGTGAATAGCGGCCTGGTCGCCCAGGGCTATTACACCAGCGTCGTCGTGCTCATGGACGAGGATCGAACCCGTCTTGAAGCGTCTGCACGCCAGGTAGAAAAGGCCATCAACCGTCTCGGTTTCGCGGCGCGCATCGAGACCATTAACACCATGGACGCCTATCTCGGCAGCTTGCCCGGGCATGGCGTCGAGAACGTTCGCCGGCCGCTCATCAACACCATGAACCTGGCCGATCTGCTGCCGACGAGCACGATCTGGACAGGCAGCGACGGTGCTCCGTGCCCGATGTACCCGCCACTGGCGCCGGCCTTGATGCACTGCGTGACGCACGGCGCGACGCCGTTTCGGCTGAACCTGCACGTGCGCGACGTCGGCCACACCTTCATGTTCGGCCCGACCGGCGCTGGCAAATCGACGCACCTGGGCATCATCGCCGCACAGCTGCGCCGCTATGCCGGGATGTCGATCTTCGCCTTCGACAAGGGCATGTCGATGTACCCACTCGCCGCCGCCATCCGCGCCCAGACCGGGGGCAGCAGCGGCAAGCATTTCACGGTCGCCGCCGACGATGAACAGCTGGCCTTCTGCCCCTTGCAGTTCCTGGAAACCAAGGGGGATCGTGCCTGGGCGATGGAGTGGATCGACACCATCCTGGCGTTGAACGGACTCGATACCTCGGCCGCGCAGCGCAACGAAATCGGCAATGCGATCCTCAGTCTGCACTCCAGCGATGGCCGAACCCTGTCCGAGTTCTCGGTCACCATCCAGGACGAGGCGATCCGCGAGGCCATCCGGCAGTACACGGTCGATGGCGCGATGGGACACCTGCTCGACGCCGAGGAAGACGGCTTGTCGCTCTCCGACTTCACGGTCTTCGAGATCGAAGAGTTGATGAACCTGGGCGAGAAGTACGCGCTGCCGGTGCTGCTGTACCTGTTCCGGCGAATCGAGCGCGCCCTGCACGGCCAGCCGGCGGTGATCATCCTCGATGAAGCCTGGCTGATGCTCGGACACCCGGCGTTCCGCGCCAAGATCAGGGAATGGCTCAAGGTCCTGCGCAAAGCGAACTGCCTGGTTTTGATGGCTACGCAAAGCCTCTCCGACGCGGTCAACTCGGGGATCCTGGACGTGATCGTCGAATCGACGGCGACCAAGGTTTTCCTGCCCAACATCTACGCGCGCGACGAGGACACGGCGGCGCTGTATCGCCGCATGGGCCTCAACGCCCGGCAAATCGAGATCCTGGCGACCGCCATTCCCAAGCGTCAGTACTACTACGTTTCGGAAAACGGCCGCCGCCTGTACGACCTCGCCCTGGGGCCCTTGGCCCTGGCCTTTGTCGGTGCCGCCGACAAGGAATCGGTAGCCACCATCAAGCACCTGGAAGCCAAGTTTGGCCATGGCTGGGTGAATGAGTGGCTGCAGGGCAGGGGATTGAACCTTAGCGAATATGGAGTCGCCGCATGAGCTTTGCTGATCAACTCAAGGGCTGGCCATTCAAGCGAGCCACTCCCGACGCCGATCCCCGGCGTTCCCATGAACCGATGATCGGCGGACGCCGTAACGGCGAGAACGAGAACCCCTACCTGGCTGCGCGTCGTACCTGGAACGAGCACGTCGGCAGCGTCGTTTCTGCACGTCAGACCTGGCAACTGCTGAGCATCCTGTCGCTGTTGATCGCGCTGGCCGGTGTCGGCGGGATCATCCACATTGGCAGCCAGGCGAAGTTCGTGCCGTACGTCGTCCAGGTCGACAAGCTCGGGCAGGCGCTCGCGGTGGCACCGGCCGAACGGGCGGCGCCTGCCGATGTGCGGGTGATCGAAGCGTCGGTGGCCGCGTTCATCAGCGACGCGCGCGTGGTCACGCCGGACGTGGCCCTGCAGCGCAAGGCCGTGTTCCGCGTGTACTCGATGCTGGCCCCGCACGACCCGGCCACGGCCAGGATGAATGAATGGCTGAACGGCAGCGAGGAATCCAGCCCGTTCAAGCGGGCGGCAAAGGAGACGGTCAGCATCGAGATCGCCTCGGTGCTCGCGCAAACGCCAGAAACCTGGCAAGTCGATTGGCTGGAAACCACCCGCGATCGGCAGGGGATCGTCAAGGGTCAGCCTTTCCGCATGCGCTCCCTGGTGACGATCTATGTCGTCGAACCGACCACCGAGACCAGCGAAGAACAGATGCGCAACAACCCGCTGGGAATCTATGTCCGTGATTTCTCCTGGTCGAAACAGCTTTGAAAGGGGCACCCCCATGAAGAAGGTTCTCTACGCAATGATCCTGGGCGCCATGCCCGCAGTCGCCCTGGCGGCCTCTGGCGACGACCTCGCCGACCTGTATTTCTCGGGCAAGAACCCGACCCTGACCAAGCAGGAGAAAGTCGCCATTGCCATCGCCGAGAAATGGAAGGCCTCCGGGGGAACGGGCACCGCTCCGGTGGCTGGGCCTAACGGCTCGATCAAGTTCCTGTACGGTGCCCAGCAACCGAGCATCGTTTGTGCCGTGCTGCAGGTGTGCGACGTCGCCCTGCAACCTGGCGAACAGGTCAACTCGATCAACCTCGGCGATACGGCCCGCTGGACGGTTGAACCGGCGATCACCGGCAGTGGTGGCGGCGAGGTTCAGCACCTGATCATAAAGCCGCTGGATGTGGGACTGGAAACGTCCCTGGTAGTGACCACCAACCGGCGCACCTATCACCTGCGGCTGCGCTCGCATCGCACACGCTACATGCCGCAAGTCTCCTTTACCTATCCCGAAGACGCCATGGCCAAGTGGGAAGCGATCAAGACTCGCGAGGTGAGGGAACACCGCGACAGAACCCTGCCGGAAACCGGCGAGTACCTGGGCAACCTGAGCTTCGATTACGAGGTCTCGGGCAGCGCGGCCTGGAAGCCCTTGCGCGTCTACAACGACGGCAGCAAGACGATCATCCAGATGCCCTCGACGATGGCCCAGGGCGAAGCGCCGACCCTGCTCGTCGTACGCAAGGACGGCGGCCTTTTCTCCGATGACGAAACGGTGATGGTCAACTATCGCGTGCAGGGCAACCGCTACATTGTCGATGCCGTATTCGACAAGGCCATCCTGATTGCCGGCGTCGGATCCGGCCAGGATCGAGTGACCATCCAGAAGGGGCAATGACCATGCGCAAGCTCCTGGGCCACGCGCCCCTCCTGTTCCTGTTGGCCGGCCTGGCCGGCTGCGCCTCGATCGAGCCTTACGGCAATTTCCTTGGCGCCAATGCCCCGGCCACCCTGAATGAAAAGCTCGCCGCGGACACGGTGAAGCAGCTCACGGTCCTGTACCCACCGGCGAGCACCCGCTTCGACCTCGGCCAGCCGACGCCCGACGCCTACGGCAGCGCACTGGTCGAATCGCTGCGCATCAAGGGCTACGCCATTCTGGAGTTCGAACCGGACGAGGCCGTGCCGATGGACAACCCGAACACCGCCGGGCCGGGACTGAACCTGCGCTATGTGCTCGACGCGCCGGCCAGCACGAACCTCTACCGCGTCACGGTGATGGTCGGGTCGCAGTCTCTGAGTCGTGCCTACGTGGCGCAGAACGATAGCGTGGCCCCGGCCGGCGCCTGGGTGCGGAAGGAGTGAGCGACCATGGCTGAGCACCTCACCGAAGAGCAAATGTCACCGGACGCTTCGCCTGGCGAAGTGTCCCGGCGGTCGGGTGTGCGCCGGGTGAACAACCTGCCCGTGTACCTCGTCGGCGGCGTCATGACCGTGTTCCTGATCGTCATGGTCCTGGTGGCCGCGGATCGCGCTGCTCAGCAGAACGAGCCGGAGCAGGGCGCGAAGGAGAAGGGCGGCAACAGCAGCCTGTTCGCCAACGAGATCGCCGGCAAGCAAAAGGACGGGATCATCCCGGCCGAAGCCGCAAAGCCACCACAAGTCCCGGAACTCGCCGGCCCCGCTACGCCGCTCGGCGCAATCCCGATTGCCCGCCCGGAAAACCTCGACGCACCGCCGATGCCACCCCGCTCGACAGGCGATGGCACGCTCCAACGCTCTCCCCGCGACGATGAGTTGGATCGTATCCGCATGGTGAAGATGCAGCAGCTCGAAGAGGCGGTGAAGGCCAGGACGACCGTGCCGGTCGTCGCCGCGCGCAGTGCCGGCTCGCCACCGGGTGGAATGACGGGCGCGCCTGGCAGTCGTGAAGAAGCCATTGCCCGCTTGGCCGCAGTGCGGCAGCAGATCGACGCCGCCGGCCGGGATGACCCGACGGCGGCCTACAAGGCTCGCCTGGCACAGCTGCAGGGCATGAGTGGGGCAGGGGGGAGCAGCGCCTCGTCTGCCCCGCAACTGCTGCCAACGGCGGCGAGCGGCGGCAAGAACAGCGTTGCGCAGTTCGGCAACACCGGAGCAGGCGACCGCTGGAGGCTCGATTCCCAGCCGGAAGCGCCGCGTTCGCCGTATGGGGTCGTCTCAGAAAACGGAAAATAAAGCACGCTAAGCCGGTTGCAGAGGCCGT
>NZ_JAVTWB010000218.1:0-5093 GCF_032229525.1 Accumulibacter sp.
ATTCGACGATCACGTCCAGGATCCCCGAGTTGACCGCGTCGGAGAGGCTTTGCGTCGCCATCAGCACCAGGCAGTTCGCCTTGCGCAGGACCTTGAGCCACTCCCTGATCTTGGCGCGGAAGGCCGGGTGTCCGAGCATCAGCCAGGCTTCGTCGAGGATGATCACCGCCGGCTGGCCGTGCAGGGCGCGCTCGATTCGCCGGAACAGGTACAGCAGCACCGGCAGCGCGTACTTCTCGCCCAGGTTCATCAACTCTTCGATCTCGAAGACCGTGAAGTCGGAGAGCGACAAGCCGTCTTCCTCGGCGTCGAGCAGGTGTCCCATCGCGCCATCGACCGTGTACTGCCGGATGGCCTCGCGGATCGCCTCGTCCTGGATGGTGACCGAGAACTCGGACAGGGTTCGGCCATCGCTGGAGTGCAGACTGAGGATCGCATTGCCGATTTCGTTGCGCTGCGCGGCCGAGGTATCGAGTCCGTTCAACGCCAGGATGGTGTCGATCCACTCCATCGCCCAGGCACGATCCCCCTTGGTTTCCAGGAACTGCAAGGGGCAGAAGGCCAGCTGTTCATCGTCGGCGGCGACCGTGAAATGCTTGCCGCTGCTGCCCCCGGTCTGGGCGCGGATGGCGGCGGCGAGTGGGTACATCGACATGCCCTTGTCGAAGGCGAAGATCGACATCCCGGCATAGCGGCGCAGCTGTGCGGCGATGATGCCCAGGTGCGTCGATTTGCCAGCGCCGGTCGGGCCGAACATGAAGGTGTGGCCGACGTCGCGCACGTGCAGGTTCAGCCGAAACGGCGTCGCGCCGTGCGTCACGCAGTGCATCAAGGCCGGTGCCAGTGGCGGGTACATCGGGCACGGTGCGCCGTTGCTGCCTGTCCAGATCGTGCTTGTCGGCAGCAGATCGGCCAGGTTCATGGTGTTGATGAGTGGCCGGCGAACGTTCTCGACGCCGTGCCCGGGTAAGCTGCCGAGGTAGGCGTCCATGGTGTTGATGGTCTCGATACGCGCCGCGAAGCCGAGACGGTTGATCGCCTTTTCTACCTGGCGTGCAGACGCTTCAAGACGGGTGCGATCCTCGTCCATGAGCACGACGACGCTGGTGTAATAGCCCTGGGCGACCAGGCCGCTATTCACTTCGGCGATGGCCGCTTCGGCATCGGCGACCATCGAGATCGCATCCTGATCGATGGCCCCGGTGTTGGTGTTGAACACCTGGTCGAAGAAGCCGCGAATCTTCTGCCGCCACTTCTTGCGGAACTTGTCGAGGTGCCGCACCGCCTCGTGCGTGTCCATGAAGATGAAACGCGACGACCAACGGTATTCGCAAGGCAGCTCGCCGAGGGCGGTCAGGATGCCTGGAGTGGACTCCAGGGGGAAGCCTTCGATGGCGACCGTCTGGATGAACTGTCGGCCGACCTTGGGCACTACGCCGGCCCACATTTCCTGCCCACCAATGAGCGCGTCCAGGTACATCGGATTTGTCGGCAACTGCACAGGATGATTGATGCCGGTGACGCAAAATTGCAGCCAGCGCAGGAAGTCGTCGTGCGTGACTTGCGAACCATCCTCGTTGACCACCTTGTGGCCGCACAAGCGTTGGAGAATCAGCGCCGACGACAATCGCGACTCGATCGTGGCGCACTCGCGTTTGAAGAACTCGATCAGCCCTCTCGTGCTGGCCTTTTGATCGGGCGCCAGGGTATCGTCGTCGAACATCAATTCAACGAACTTGCGTTGCGCGAGCAGCGGTGGGAAGTAGGTCAGCGTCAGCACGAAGTAGCCTTCGTACATGGTGCCCAGGCCTTCGAATAGCCGACGCCGTTCCTCGTCGATGGCTGCCGACACCCCGTCGGGGAAGTGCGAGCTGCCGCGGCTCGAGTAGTTGGCCGCCGGCCGACGCACCGCGTCAACGTGCAGCATCCAGCCATTACCAAGCCCGGAGAGGGCCTGGTTGATGCGGAACGAGACGATCTCGCGCTGCTCGTCGGTGCTGCTGGCGTTGTCGCTTCCGTTGTACAGCCATGCGGCCATGAAAGAGCCGTTCTTGCCCACGATCACCCCGTCGTCCACCATCGCGGCGTAGTTGAGCAGATCGGCCAGACCGGCATCCCTGGAGCGATGCTTTTTCAGTCTCAAGTCTTCATCGACCGCACGGATACGGGTGTAGAGCGCGAGCAGAAGAACGGCTCCCGAGGCGGCAATGGCGAATGCAAGTCCTTCGATCATTGGTATTGCCTCCCCTGGCTGGTCGTGTTTTCCCGGAAGGGCGTGCTGCGCGCCGGGTAATACGGCTTGTAGCGACGGTGCCGTATGTACACGAAACGCATCTTCGGATCGGCCTTCGCCATCAATCGGAAGGCATAGAGCGCCGCGATCCACAACACCAGGCCGACGAGCGTCGCCCTGACTTCCTGCGCACTGAAAATCAGCGCAAAGGCCAGCAGGCCGGCGAACATGACCAGCTCACGGTCCCCTCCCATGAACAGGTTGTCCCGGTTGCCGGCGCGCCGAATGGGGACCGAGCGCAGAGCCATACTCAGGCCAGCCTTCCGGAATCGGTCGAGGTCGAGCCGGCGATTACCGCGCCACGGCCGAAGAAGGTGCCCATCACGTTTTGCGCGCCAACCAGCAGGGCCATCACCAGAACAATGAAGATCAAGGTACGGAAGAAGCCGTTGAGATCGCCGCCGAAGATCAGCACACCGCCGGCAACGACAATCCCGATGATCGATAGCGCGAAGGCGACCGGGCCGGTCACCGAGTTGCGCAGGTTGGTCAGCCAACTTTCATAGGGCAGCGAACCGCCCGTACCCACGGAGGCGAAAGCTTCTTGCGGGGTCAACAGGAAGAACGCCAGCAACAAGAGCAGCCCGAGAGAGACGATGGTCGAGTTCTTGAGTTGGAAAGACATGACGGGTGCTTGCATGGGTTTGGTCCTTTACAAAGGGCGAGTGATGTAGCGGCCGTCCTCGTACCCGGAAACCTCGATGATTTCCTGGACGCAGCGGCCTTCGGGAGTTCTGGCGATATGGACGACGACGTGAACCGCCTCCCCTATCAACGGTTCAATCGGTTTGGGTGAATCCGGGTGCATGCTGATGAGCATCGCAAGACGATCAAGTCCGGCCTTGGCGTTATTGGCGTGCAGCGTTGCGGCACCGCCCTCGTGGCCGGTATTCCAGGCCATCAACAAGTCGAGGGCCTCGGGGCCGCGCACTTCGCCGACCAGGATCCGGTCGGGCCGCATGCGCAGCGTGGTCTTCAAGAGCATGGTCATCGTCACTTCGAGCGAGGTGTGGTACTGCACGAAGTTCTCGGCGGCGCACTGGATTTCCCCAGTGTCCTCGATGATGAAGACGCGTTCGCTCGGGTCGAGCTCGACCATGGCATTGATGATGGCGTTGACCAGTGTGGTCTTGCCGGAGCCCGTCCCACCAATCACCAGGATGTTCCGGTGTGCCCTTATCGCGGAGGTCAGCACCGCCTGCTGTGCTGCGGTCATGATCCCGGCTTCGACGTACTGTTCCAGCGTGAAGATGGCGACAGCCTGCTTGCGAATGGCGAAAGTCGGCGCAGGAACGACCGGCGGAAGCTGCCCGGCGAAGCGCGACCCATCGAGAGGCAACTCGCCT
Source organism: Accumulibacter sp. (assembly GCF_032229525.1). Classification (GTDB taxonomy): domain Bacteria; phylum Pseudomonadota; class Gammaproteobacteria; order Burkholderiales; family Rhodocyclaceae; genus Accumulibacter. The sequence goes on from NZ_JAVTWB010000218.1 coordinate 3,640, forward strand.
TCGAGAATTGGCTTGTGCCGCGTGACTTCCTTGCCGTGGTAGCCGGCGACCGTCTTGATGATTGCTTCGGCCCGTGCAAACGGAATGGAGCCGATGCAGCTCATCCTTTCACCGAGCCGCTCCTGCCACAGCTTGCCGTCTGCGTTGAGCATGATCTCGACCGTCCTGGGATCAGCCAAGGCGTCCATGAGCAGCGGCCCCAGGTCGCGTTCCAACTTTTTCTTCGCCCGTTCCTTGAGGGTGGAAACGAGCGCTTCGCTTTCTGCCATCTGTCGATCTCTGTCCGGTTTGCTGGAATGCCGAAAACACCCAGCCCAACAAACGATATAACGAACACGAGATTAATGCAAGCCGATGGCTATAGTGGACGTGCGTTGGAGTTTGTGCTAACGGGCGGCCCGCTTTAACAAGCTTTTGTGCTTGTCATGAGTGGATCTAACAATCCAGGATCGGGCTTTGATAGGCGCAGGACACGCCAGTCGGAGGGGCAGGAAATTTTAGCGGCTAAAGCCCTGCCCTGGCGTTACTAGGGGTTGCGCAGTTTCTTTCTTGTCGCTTCATCCCACTTCTTGACGATGAAAACCTGGTGTTCCGGCAATACTGCCGACACCCGTCTGATGCCTTCTGGAAGGCTGCGCGGCGCATGCCCACCGGCCAGAGCGTCCAGACTGTCCCGGTCAAGGTCGGTCCATTCGAGGAGCGTTGGCAGCGGGGTGTCAAGCGCGTCGGCGATCGCCTCCATGATCTTCAACGAGGGATTCGCCTTGCCGTTGGTCAGATCTGAGAGAAACGAGATAGAGATGTGCGCCTTGTCGGCCAGCTCGTGTTTCGTCATGCCTCGTTCTTCAAGCAAGCGAAGGATGTTGGTAAAAAAGATCTGGCTGTACACGTGATGGTCACTGTCCGGTGGCGCGGCCTCAAAATTTTAGCCGCTAAAGTTCTTGACGCAGGAATGGAGTTTAGCTAAATTGCTATCCAGCGCTCTACGGGGGACTGTGTTTGTGACCTATAACTCCCAACTGAGCGGGCGGCACAGCTGGCGAACCGACGGGTAGCGAGCGGCAAAGAGGCGGTGTCATGCAAGGAAAGCCGGCGCGCAGCCCAAATACGGTTCGGACCGACGTGATCGGTCGAAGAGGCCAGTTGGCGAACGGGCGGGCAAGGTGAAGCGCCCCGGACGAACCGGGGCGCTTGACCCCAGCGCTGTCACACCAGGGCCCAGGCGCGGGCCTGCAAGCGGCATTAGACATGCGACCGCATGGAGGGTCAATCAATGGCGAGCATCATCAAGTTTCCCCGGAGTCTCGATTTCCCCGCCCCCCGTGCGGCTCGGCCGCGGATCGCTCCCAAGTACCTTGAAGGGATCCGCGGACAAGCCATCTTTTCCGGCCTGGTCGAGGGCATCTGGGTTGCCATTGTCCTCGTGTGGCCGGTATTGAAGTGGGTTCTGTCGA
>NZ_JAVTWB010000219.1:0-2298 GCF_032229525.1 Accumulibacter sp.
CGCTGATAGACCACCAGCCGGCGGGCGACGCGGGCGGCCAGTTCGGCGCCGGCGTGGCGTTCGATCAGGTACAGCGCGAGGTCGATGCCGGTGGTGATGCCGGCGCTGGTGAGTACTGGCCCATCCTCGACGAAGACCCGGTTTACCTCGACCCTGGCCGACGGCGCGGCGGCCTGCAGGGAGTCGATCAGGCTGTGGTGGGTGGTGCAGCGGCGGCCGTCGAGCAGGCCGGCGGCGGCGAGCAGCAGGGCGCCGGAGCAGATGCTGGCGACCTGGCTGTCCGTCTGCAGCGCACTGCGCAGCCAGTCCACCACGGCATGTGCCTCGGGCCGGGTGTAATCCTCGGCTTCGCAGGCGTTGCCGGCGACGATCACCAGGCTGCGCGGTGGCAGGCGCGCCGGTAGCGGCTCGAGGCCGTCGATGGCGATGCCCAGCGAGGTCCGCAGGCTGGCCACCGGCGAACAGCTGTGCAGGGCGATCCTGTCGGCGCTGTCGCCAGCCATCTCGGCGGCCATGCGCAGCGCCTCGGCGGGACCGGCATAGTCGAGCAGCAGCACGTTGGGCGTCAGCACGAACCACACCGAGAGCGTCATGGCCGCGCCTTCGCCCAGGCCAGCAGACGGGTGGCGAAGAGGTTGACCGCCAGGCCGAGCATCAGCAGCGCGGCGCCGGCGTAGTGTAGCGGTTGCAGTGCTTCGTCGAAGACCAGCCAGCCGGTGGTGAGTCCGACCAGCGGGATGAGCAGGCTGAACGGCGCCACCTGGTTGGCCGGATAGCGCGACAGCAGCCGCGTCCACAGGCCGTAGCCGAGCAGCGTTGCCCCCCAGGCGAGGTAGGCGACGGCGGCGAACGACTGCAGGCTGAAGCGGGCGAGCGCCTCGACAATCACCGCCGGGCCTTCGATCGACAGCGACAGCGCAAAAAATGGTAGTGGTGGCACCAGGCTCGCCCAGACGACGAAGGCGAACTGGTTGATCGGCCCGTGGCGGGCAACCGCGCGGGTGACGATATTGCCGGCGGCCCACATCGAAGCCGCCGCCAGGGTGAACAGGAAACCCGCCAGCGGCATCGACGCGCCGTGCGACCAGCCGATCAGCGCCAGGCCGCCGGCCGCCAGGATCAGTCCGGCGAGCTGGCTGCGGCGCCAGCTTTCCTTGAGCCACAGTGCGGCGAAGAGCATGGTGAAGAAAGCCTGTGACTGCAGTACCAGGGATGCCAGCCCGGAGGGCATGCCGAGGTGGATGGCGGTGAACAGGAAGGCGAACTGGCCGACCGAGATGCTCAGGCCGTAGGCCAGATAGAGCCGCAAGGGCAGCTTCGGTGCGCGCAGCAGGAAGACCGCCGGGCAGGCCGCGAGCATGAAGCGCAGGGCGCCGAGCAGCAGGGGCGGCACCTCGGCGACGCCGGTCTTGATGACGGCGAAGTTGACGCCCCAGACGACGACTACCAGCAGCGCCAGAGCGAGGTCGCGCGGGGGCACGCGCTCAGCGCTCCGGTGCTGGCTTGACCGCAGCCACTGCAAGCGTGCTGTCGCGGGGCTTGAAGACGCGCTTGGTGGAAGCGGGATGACCCACCAGCTCGTCCGCCGGACGAATCGGCCGGCGGACAAACTCGCCGCCGCAGTTGGGGCAGCGGCCAGCCAGACTCGTGCGCACGCAGTCGGCGCAGAAAGTGCACTCGAAGGAGCAGATCATCGCCTCGCTCGAGTCGGGCGGCAGGTCGCGATCGCAGCACTCGCAGTTGGGGCGCAGTTCAAGCATGCTCTTCCCCCAGCCTGGCCAGGCAGTCGTCCACGGTGGTCAGGCGCGCGAAGCGTCCGCCGAGCACCAGTTCGGCATGTGCCTTGATTTCCTCCGGCGAATAGACGCGGCCGCTGAGCGGATGCTCCATCGGGAAAGTGAGCGTCGCTTCGCTGACGAAATCGACCTGGTAGCCGATGTCGGACCCGACGCGCGTCGTCGTCTCGCAGCATTGCTCGGTGCGGATGCCGGTAATGATCAGGCGCTCGATGCCGCGGCGGCGCAGCCACAGGTCGAGGCCGGTGTCGGAGAAGGCGTTGTGCGTGTGTTTGAAGAAACACCCATCGGGCGATCCCGGCAGCCAGTCGAGCCCGCGCACGGCGCCCGATGCCTCGGTGAATGGCCCGGCCTGACCGATGTGGAAGATATGAACCACCGGCACGCCGTGCGCCCGGCAGGCCTTGTCGAGGCGCAGAACCGCGGCCTTGAAGGCCGGCAAGTCGGTCTCCGACCAGTAGGGCATCTGACGGAAGGATTCCTGCACATCGATGATGAGCAG
>NZ_JAVTWB010000219.1:2398-5033 GCF_032229525.1 Accumulibacter sp.
GTATGCCCGCTCGACAGCTGGCTGGACGACGGCCTCATGCAGGCCATTGCCGAGGAGAACAACCTCTCGGAGACGGCTTTTTTCGTTGTTTCGGGAGAGGGCTTCGCGCTGCGCTGGTTCACGCCGGTGGCCGAGGTCGATCTGTGCGGGCACGCGACCCTGGCTGCGGCGCACGTCATCTTCGACATCATGGGGTTCGCGAAACCGGTGATCACCTTCGCCACGCGCAGCGGCGAGCTGCATGTGCAACGGCGCGGGCCGCTCCTGGAGATGGATTTTCCGTCCACACCGGCAGCCCCCTGCGCCATTCCGGCGGTGTTGATTGCCGGCCTCGGCGGGCAACCGCTCGAAGTGCTGGCCGACGACGACTACCTGGCGATCTTCGCCAGCGAGGCGGAGGTGCGCGCCATCAAGCCCGACCACGGCAGCTTGAGCCAACTGGACCTGCGCGGTGTCATCGTCAGCGCGCCGGGCATCGAGGTGGACTTCGTCAGCCGCTTCTTTGCCCCGAAATACGGCGTTCCGGAAGACCCGGTCACCGGCTCGGCGCATTGCGTTTTGACCCCGTACTGGGCAGGCCGGCTCGGCAAAAAGACGCTCACCGCGCGCCAGGTATCGAAACGTGGTGGCAATCTCGGCTGCGTGTTGAAGGGCGATCGCGTGCTTCTGTCGGGGTCGGCGATCACGGTGATGGAAAGCGAAATCCGCTTTGCCGATTAGCCTGGGCTTGCGGCCGCGCCGCAGCCCGTAAAACTCAGCGTCGGCGCGAGCCGCCGCCAAGCAGCGAGCCGAGGACACCGCGGATGATCTGCCGACCTACTTGCGAACCCATTGCCCGCGCCGCACTCTTGGCAGCGGTGGTGGCGATCGAGTCGCCGCCACGCGAGCGGCTGCTGCTCGAACCGCCGCCGAAGAGGTCGGCGAGACCCCCGAGCCAGCCGCCGCTAGACGCTTCCGGCTCCTCCGCCGGGGCCCGGGCCTGCGTCGCCGCCCCTGGCTGGGCTGCTGCCGGGGCTTCCCGGAGTTTCTCGTAAGCCGATTCGCGATCGATCGCTTCCTCGTAGTGGCCGTAGATCGCCGAAGCCTTGATCACCGCCTGCCGCTCGTCGGTCGTTTGCGGACCCATGCGCGATGCCGGGGGTAGCACGAAGGCGCGCTCGACGATGTTCGGCCGCCCTTTCTCGTCCAGGAAGGAGACCAGCGCCTCGCCGACGCCGAGTTCGGTGATCGCCGTCTCGGCATCGAAGCGCGGGTTGGCACGCATGGTCTGTGCGGCCGCCTTGACCGCTTTCTGGTCACGCGGGGTGAAGGCGCGCAGCGCATGCTGGACACGGTTACCGAGCTGACCAAGCACGCTATCGGGAATGTCGAGCGGATTCTGGGTGACGAAATAGACCCCGACACCCTTGGAGCGGATCAAGCGCACCACCTGTTCGATCTTGTCGAGCAAGGCCGCGGGCGCTTCGCTGAACAGCAGGTGGGCTTCGTCGAAAAAGAAGACCAGCTTCGGTTTCTCGACGTCGCCGACTTCCGGCAGCTGCTCGAAGAGCTCGGCCAGCAGCCACAGGAGAAAGGTCGAATAGAGGCTCGGCGAGGTCATCAGCTTGTCGGCGGCGAGGATGTTGACCACCCCCTTGCCGTTGTCGGTCTGCATCAGGTCGGCGATGTCGAGCATCGGCTCACCGAAGAAGACGTCGCCGCCCTGGTCGCCGAGATTCAGCAGACCGCGCTGGATGGCGCCGATCGAAGCGGCCGAGACGTTGCCGTACTCGCTGGTCAGGCTCTTGGCGTTCTCGCCGACGTGCTGCAGCATCGCTCGCAAGTCCTTCAGGTCGAGCAGCAGCAGGCCATTGTCGTCGGCGACCCTGAACACCAGTTGCAGGACGCCGGTCTGGGTGTCGTTGAGATTCAGCAGGCGCGCCAGCAAGACCGGCCCCATGTCCGAAATCGTCGCCCGTACCGGATGGCCCTGTTCGCCGAAGACGTCCCAGAAGGCGACCGGGCATTTCGCCGGCGAATGCTCCTTGATGCCGAGCGCGTCGAGGCGCGCCTGCATCTTCGGCGAGATGCTGCCTTCTGCCGCCAGACCCGACAGGTCGCCTTTGACGTCGGCCATGAACACCGGTACGCCGATGCTCGAAAACCGTTCCGCCAGCACTTGCAGCGTCACCGTCTTGCCGGTGCCGGTGGCGCCCGTGATCAGTCCATGGCGGTTGGCCAGGGCTGGCAGCAGGGCCAGTTCGGTGTCTTCGTGTTTGGCAATGACGAGAGGGCTGATCATGAGCGACTCCGGGAAATGGTGAGGGGAAGGAATGGCAAAAAACGGGAGGTGCTAGAATGCCGAGCTTGATTATCGACCATTTGTAGCCAGGTTTGTTGCACCGGCGGGACCTCGGCGCAGAACGAAACCAACAGGGGACAGCATGGCAGGACACTCCAAGTGGGCCAACATCCAGCACCGCAAGGGTCGCCAGGATGAAAGACGCAGCGCATCGTTTTCCAAGATCGCCAAGGAAATCACCGTCTCGGCCAAGATGGGCGGCGGCGACGCAGCGTTCAATCCGCGCCTGCGGGTGGCCATCGACAAGGCCAAGGGCGTCAACATGCCCAAGGACAAGATCGACAACGCGATCAA
>NZ_JAVTWB010000220.1:0-23608 GCF_032229525.1 Accumulibacter sp.
GCGCGCAACGACAAGCTGGTGACCATCAACGCGACGCTGCAGGTCGATCTGATCGGCCAGTGCTGTTCCGAGAGCTTTGGTCCGCAGTCGTACTCGGGCACTGGCGGGCAGGTCGACTTCGTTCGCGCTGCCAACCGCTCACGCGATGGCAAGTCGTTCATCGTCCTGCCGGCAACAGCCAAGGGCGACACCATCTCGCGGATCGTCCCGACGCTGACCACCGGTGCGCATGTCACCACCAGCAAGAACGACGTCAACTACGTGGTCACCGAGTACGGCCTCGCCCAGTTGCGTGGCAAGAGCGCCAAACAGAGGGCACAGGCGCTGATCGGCATTGCCCACCCCGATTTTCGTGGTGAACTCAGCGAAGCGGCACGTAAAATGAAACTGATGTAGAGGCTGCCGCGAGCAACATCACGCAACCCAGGGTAGCGCAGCGGGGCGCTTGTCTCGCAGCGGCGATCCTTCGTGCCGCTTCCGGCAGTTGTCGGCGGCGTAATCGCGTCCGTCAACGCTTCGGAACCGGAAACTCAGCGCTTCTCGTAGACCAGTTCGACTTTCCGCATGGCCTGCCGACAGGCTTCGCTGTCGCACGGATCCTTGCTGCTTTGCTCGCTGCCACGCGGCAGACGCCGAAGCTGGTTTCTTGGCACACCAAGCGAACGCAACTTCTCGCTCACCGCTTCGGTGCGCTTGTCGGCGACGGCGAGGTTATAGGCGGCGCTTCCCAGATTGTCCGTATGGCCGACCAGGGTCAGCACCAGTCGTGGGTCTTCTTTCAGTCGCTGGGCGTTCTGGCGCAGGACTTCAAGACCCGCGGCATCGATGGTCGTCTCGCCGAAACCGAAATAGACGGTGCGTCTCGCCTCGTCATCGGCGAAAGGCGTGCCCGGTACCGCTCGCGTCACCGGCGCAGCCTCCTTTGCTGGCGGTTTCGAGCCCGCCGTCCCGGATGGACCCGACGCAACGGATCCGTCGAGTGTCCCGCAAGCGCTTAGCACAAGCGTGCAGGCGAAGACGCAATAACGCAGATAAGGAAAAGACGGCATTGAAAATGCACCAGCAGGAGGGGCCACAGCTTCGCGCGGCGAAGCCTGTCAGTTTAACCATGATTGCTGTCGGCAGGGTGTTTGACGAACGAGTGCACACTCTCGCAGGGCTGCCACCAGCATCGCGTTGCTGCCTCTATCCTGGTGCGCGTCAGTTCGTGCATCATCGCCTTGACCTTCCGCCGACTCCTCCGGATACTAGCCGCCGGCCTCCTTGCCACCCACTGCTTTCTTCCATGCTTGACTGTCGCCCGCGTCTGCTCGCTGCCACCCTCCTCTTCGCCCCACTACTGGCGCTCCCGGCACCGGCAGTCGCGGCCGAGAGCGTCGCCTGCCATGTCACCTATGGGGGTGAAAAGCGGCTCGTCGAGGCCCGGCCGGTTTCCTCTCCCTATGGCGTCCGGGTGCTGGAGATCGGCTCCTATTTCCTCTTCCGTATCGTTTTTCAGAAGGAACCCGTCGGCCTGGCAACGATCAAGGTTTACGTCCTCGCTGCCCGAGACAATGGGCCGGCGCCGATCCATCAGGCAACCCATCCCTACCCACCGCCTGCCGCAGATCACTCACCCTACGGCTTCACCGGTCTCAACCACATCTATGAGCCGCTGCGGGATGGCGAACTGCAGTACTGGTGCGAGTTGTCTCCCCCGGTCGAGGCGAGGCCGTGAGCGGCGGACGCCGCTCAGGTTTCCTGATCCTCGCGCTGGCCCTGGCTCTGAGCGGCCCCGCCGGCGCCGACACGGTGCGCCTGGTAGTCGTCGGCGACATCATGCTCGACGACGGACCGGGTCGCCTGATCAGCCGTGGTGGCGACCCCCTGGCCGCCTTCGCCCCGCTGTTGCAGGACGCCGACTACACCATCGGCAACCTCGAATGTCCGGTGGCCACACAAGGGCGGCCGCTGGATAGCAAGATCTACAGCTTCCGCGCCTCCCCCCGGGTGCTGCCGCTGCTCAAAGGGCGCTTCGATGCGCTGGCGGTGGCCAACAATCATTCCGGCGACTACGGCCAGGCCGCTTTTCTGGAAACCCTCGACCATCTTGCCGGTCAGGGCATCGCTGCCTTCGGCGGCGGACGAAATTTGCACGAGGCTCATCGCCCGTTGTGGATAGATCGTCGCGGTCTGCGCATCGCCATGCTCGGCTACAACGAGTTCAAGCCACGCTCCTTCGAAGCCGGTGCACAATGGCCGGGAGTCGCCTGGAGCGAGGACAGCCAGGTGGTTGCGGACATCCGCGCTGCCCGGGCGGCCGGCGCCGACCTGGTGATTCCCTTCATGCACTGGGGCTGGGAGCGCGAAGGGCAGCCAAGCGAGCGCCAGCGGCAACTGGCGCGAACGATGATCGACGCCGGTGCCGACCTGGTCATCGGCGGCCATCCACACGTCACCCAGGGGGCCGAATACTACCGTGGCAAGCTGATCGTCTACAGCCTGGGGAACTTCGTCTTCGACGGCTTTGAGGCACCCGCCGAACGTACCGGCTGGCTCCTGCGCCTGACCCTGGACAAGGATGGCGTCGTTGCCTGGGAGACGCGGGCCGCCCGAATGGACCAGGACGGCAGCCCACAGCCGCAACCTGGTGTCCTGACACCCTGTGGCAAATCCGGTGAGGCGACCATCCAGGAGTGTGTCAACCCCTGAGTTTCGGATGGTCGGCGACAAGCACTGCGCCGTGCCATCCGCTGCCGTTCAGGCACTCAGGTCGACGGCGTGGCCAGGACCAGCCACTTCGCCAGAAGCGCGCTCCCTGTCGCCCGCCAACCATTGCGGTGGAACCGCACCCGTCCACTCCAGACGCGCCAGCAAACGACAGAAGTCGCTGGCCAGTGGCGCTCTCAGCGTCAGCGGCACGCCCGTCATCGGATGCGGCAAGCGCAGCTCGGTGCACGCCAGCAGCAGACGGTCACAGGCGAACAAGCTCTGAAACAGGCGATTGTGACGGCCCTTGCCGTAAGTCGCATCGCCGATCACCGGATGGGCGATGTGCTTGAGATGGCGGCGCAGCTGGTGGCGGCGTCCGGTCAAGGGTTCAAGTTCGAGCAGCGCGTAGCGGCTGGTCGGATAGCGGTCAACGCAATGCGGAAGTTCGATGGTGGCCAGACGCCGATAGCGGGTCCAGGCGTCCTGGGCCGGGGCGGCGGGTACCGCGGCACGAGGTTTTTCGACCTTGTCGAAAACCCGGCGTAGCGGGTGGTCGATCTCACCGCTGACCGACGGGTAGCCACGCACCACCGCGGCATAGCTCTTGCCGACCTGCCGCTCTTCGAACATCGTGCCCAGCGTGCGCCCGACCTCGCTGCTCAGGGCGAACAGCAACACACCGGAAGTACCCTTGTCGAGGCGATGCACCGCATACACACGCTGGCCGATCTGTTCGCGCAGCATCTGTAGCGCGAAACGCCGCTCACGCCGGTCGAGGACGGTCCGATGCACCAGCAGGCCGGCTGGCTTGTGGATGGCGACCAGGTGCTCGTCCTGAAAGAGGATTGGCAGGGTGCCGCCACTTTCACTCATCGGCGGCCGGCAGGCGGATCGCCACCAGCCACCGGAAACTCGCCGTCAACGTAAACCCAGCGACCGGCTTCGCGCACAAAGCGGCTGATCTCGTGCAGGCGATGGGCACGACCAGCGACACGGTAGCGCGCGACGAACTCGACCGTAGCGCTATCGGGAGCGGTGGCGACATGACGCCGCACTTCCAGACCAAGCCACTTGGGAGCGGGCGCAGCATCGACGTCAATCTGTGCCGGGCGGGTCGAAACGTGCCAGGTTGCCAACAGGTACGCTTCAATGCCCACCACGTAGGCGCTGTAGCGCGAGCGCATCAACGCCGCAGCCGAGCCGGGCGCCGCAACGCCCTCGTGATACGGGCCGCAGCAGGCGACGTAGGCAAGCTGGCTGCCGCAGGGGCAAGGGCTGGCCAATGCGTGTTTCATTAGCGGAAATCCAGAAGCCTGCGCGCCTTGCGGCGGGGTGCCGAGCCTACCGGAATGCGCGTCTAGCGATGCCTGCCGCCAACCGCCCGGCCCATCGCTTCGTTCACCCGCAGTGGCATGCCGTGCAGATCCTTGCCGTCAAGGGCAGAAATCGCAGCCAGAGAATGGGCCTTGCCCGGCATCTCCACGAAGCCGAAACCCTTGGAGGCGCCGCTGAACAACTCGCGCATCACCTGTACCGATTTTACCTGGCCAAAGGCCCGGAACAGGTCGGTGAGTTCCATCTCGGTCGTCTCACCTGCGAGATTGCCCACGAAAATATTCATTACAGACTCCTGATGAGACGTTGCGAAGAATCAAAGTGAGCGCTAATCGCACTCAGCCGCCGCGCCGCGCCGGGCTGCGGAACAAGGCCGCTGCGGCCACGCCACCGTCGGCGCGCGGGCGTTGCGGTCCGCGCGGCGGGTTCTGCTGCGGCGCCGGGTTTGCTCGCGCCGGGGAAGCGGTACCCGGTCGCGTCGGCGGCGTTGTCGTCGCCTTGCCCTGGCTGCGTGCCCGGCCGTCCCTGCCGGGGCCGCCGCCGCGGCGGTTGCCGTCATGGGTGCCGCGTGGCGCGGCCGGTGTTGCCGCAGTCGCCGGCGGAGGTGTTTTACCGGGTTCGAATCCCTCGACGATCTGGCTATCGATCCGCCGCGTGAGCAGCTTCTCGATCGCAGCCAGCAGCGGCCGCTCATCGGCCGAGACCAGCGACAGTGCCTCGCCGCTACTTCCCGCACGGCCGGTGCGACCGATGCGATGGACGTAATCTTCAGGAACATTCGGCAGTTCGAAGTTCACCACGTGCGGTAGCTCCTCGATGTCCAGGCCGCGTGCGGCGATGTCGGTGGCCACCAGCACGCGTACGGTGCCGTCCTTGAAGCCGGCCAGGGCGCGGGTGCGTGCCGGCTGGCTCTTGTTGCCGTGGATCGCGGTGGCCTCGATGCCGGCCTTGCACAGATACTCCGAGAGGCGGTTGGCGCCACTTTTCATGCGCGTGAACACCAAGACCTGTTTCCAGTCGCCGGACGACACCAGGTGCACCAGCAGGTCGCGCTTGCACCAGCTATCGACCGGGTGGACACGCTGCGCGACCAGTTCGGATTCGGCGTTGCGGCGCGCGACTTCGACCATCGCCGGATTGTGCAGCAGCCCGTCGGCGAGTTTGCGAATCTCCTCGGAGAAGGTCGCCGAGAAGAGCAGGTTCTGGCGCTTCGCCGGCAGCAGCGCGAGGATGCGGCGGATATCGCGGATGAAGCCCATGTCGAGCATGCGATCGGCTTCGTCGAGCACCAGGATCTCGATGTTGGACAGTTCCAGCGTTTTTTGCTGCAGGTGATCGAGCAAGCGGCCCGGTGTCGCCACCAGGATATCAACGCCGCGGCGCAAGGCGTCGATCTGCGGGTTGATGTTGACGCCGCCATAGATCAGCGTCGACTTCAGCGCCATGTACTTGCCGTAGGTGCGCACGCTCTCCTCGATTTGCGCCGCGAGTTCGCGCGTCGGGGTCAGGATCAGGGCCCGCACGCGTTGGCGCGGCTGGGCATTGGCGGCAGCGCGGGCCGGCATGGTGGCCAGGCGCTGCAGCAGCGGCAGGGTGAAGCCGGCGGTCTTGCCGGTGCCGGTCTGCGCGCCGGCAAGGACATCGCGTCCTTCGAGAATGAGCGGAATGGCCTGCGCCTGTACTGGCGTCGGCTCGGTGTAGCCCTGTTCGGCGACAACACGGGTGAGCTCGGCCGACAGGCCGAGCGCGGAAAACAATTGGGTCAAGGAGAATCTCCGGTGAACAACCTGCTGCGGCGTCAGGCCAACAGAGCCGGTTCAGGCGCTTGGGACTTTGGGGATGGGATGCTTCGGGGCGCTCGGCAGGTGCCGAGGGGGGGAACAACCGCGAGAGGACCAAGCTGCCGACCGGATGAAACGCGGCTCAGTTCTGGTCCGCACTATACACGGTTTGACGCGGCGCGACGAAAAAGCGCTGCGCCGTCGGCTGGCTGGCTTTGCCTTGCGGCCAGCAGCGATCGGCGCGAATTGGCGGCTCAGGCATCCGCGGCAATCACCTCGGCAGGTCTTTCGGAAAGGCGATCAACTCGTCATGATCAAGCTGTTCGAGCGCCGCTGCGCCCAACTCGCGACTGTTCCACGCGTAGTTGAGCTTGGCGTAGATCGCCGGCATCATTTGCGGCAGCAGTTCCTCGATCGCTTCCGGATCTGCCTCCAGCTCGGCGACGGCCTCTTCGAGGGCTTCCATGGCATCGGTCAGGGTCGCGAGGACCCACTCTGCATCCATCTCCAGCTCCTTCACATTCGGGTGAGAAAGAATGGCCAGCGGCGATCTGCCGCCGAGGCCCTCCAGTTGATCAGCGGCGAGGGCGACGAGGTCGCGTACGCTGCGCTGAAGCGACCTGCAGGACTCACCCACCCGCCCGCTTGACCGTGAAACCATCCTCTTTCAGGCACTCTACCACTCGCTCACAATGGTCGCCCTGCACTTCGATGACGCCATCCTTGACCGTACCACCCGATCCGCAGACGGTCTTCAGGCGTTTGCCGAGCCTGGCGAGCTCGATGGCGTTGACTGCCAGGTCACGGATCACCGTCACCGTCTTGCCGCCGCGGCCCTTGCTCTCGCGGCTGACACGCACGATGCCGTCGCTCTGGCGAAGCGCTGCGACAGGCGTCGCGGTGCAGGAGCAAAGAGCCACCGGCTGGCGGCACGCTGGGCACATACGCCCGCTGTCGGTCGAATAGACGAGCCCACCGGCCCCGGATTTACGCATCGCGAACCTCTCCTCGCTGTTGATCGTGCCACTGCCGGCTGATCGCTGATCGCCGATCGCCGATCGCCGCGGCGCTCAGGGTGTTTCGAATACCGCCTGCCACAGCGCGGTGACGGCAGCGATCAGGCGGCTAACCGAAGCGCGCTCGACCCGCGCCCGAGCGCCGGCATTGAGCCGCAGGACGTGCTGCATGCGGCGCAGCTCGCGGTAGGCATCGCGAGCAGGCTCGGCCAGTGCGGCCGGGACCAGTCCGAGTTCGGCGGCGATTCCGAGCAGGGCGATATTGCCCAGGTTGCCGCACAGCCGCTCATGCTTGTGCGCATGACCGAGGATCAGGTACTGGACGATGAATTCGACATCGATCAGGCCACCGCGGTCGTGTTTGATATCGAAGTCTTCTTCGCTGCGCGAGCCGTGCTCGTCGAACATGCGCTTGCGCATCGACAGCACGTCTTCCCTGAGCTTGGTCAGGTCGCGCAGCTGCCGCAGGACTTCGATACGCAGCGCCTCGAACTGCTTGCCGACCGCCGGGTCGCCGGCGCAAAAGCGGGCGCGCGTCAGCGCCTGGTGTTCCCAGGCCCAGGCGTTCTGCAACTGATAGTCGCGAAAGGCAGTGATCGGCGACACGAGCATTCCCGAATCGCCGTTCGGGCGCAAGCGCAGGTCGACTTCGAAGAGCATGCCGGCCGAGGTACGACTCGACATCCAGGTGCTCATCCGCTGCCCCAGGCGGGCGTAGAGCTCGCCGACACCGTCCTCCGGATCATCGTGCAGGTAGACCAGATCCAGATCCGAGGCGAAACCCAGCTCCTTGCCACCGAGCTTGCCGTAGGCGATCACCGCGAAGCGCGGCGGCCGGTCAGGATGCGGGTGACGATCACGCAAGCGCCGCCAGCACAGATCCATCGTCGTCTGCACCATGATGTCGGCGAGCTGGCTAAGCCGGTCTGCAAGATGTTCGACGGTATGCAGTCCGGCGATATCCTGCGCCAGGAAGTGAAAGACCTGGGCGTGATGCGTTTCGCGCAGGATGTCCATCTCACGCTCGGTATCGTCGAGGTGTTGCGCCAGGCGCGCCTGCAGGTTGGCATGAAACTCCTGCCAATCGGTGGTGACGTCGAAGATCGTCGGGTCCAGCAATTCGTCGAGCAGGATCGGGTGGCGGTTCAGGTAATCTGCCGCCCATGACGAGCTGCCGATCACTTCGGCGAGGTGGGTGAGCGCCTGCGGATACTGCTGCAGCAGCGCCAGATAGGCACCGCGCCGGCTGATTGTTTCGAGAAAATCGAGGCCCCGTTGCCAGGTGGCGTCGGGCGCGCTGGTTGCCGCGACGGCCTCGATCAGGCGCGGCCCGAGGGCATCGAGGCGCTCACGGCTGCTGGCAGGGAGTTGCTGGTAGCGGCTGCTTTGCCGCAAACTGTGCAGGCGTTCGATCATCGCCTTCGGCTGACGAAAGCCGAGGGTAGTCAGACGCTCGAGGGAATCGTCGCCGGCTGCAGTTTCGTCCCAGATGGCGAGCAGCGGGTGGGAGCCTTCTTCGGGCTCCGCGAACACCTCTTCGAAACTGCGGGAAACGATCGCCCGGTGCCCGTCGAGAACCGCTAGAAAAGCGGACCAGCCAGAAAAACCCATCGACTCGGCAATCCGCAGACGATCGTCGTCAGTGGTCGGCAAGCGATGCGTCTGGGCGTCGTTGACGTACTGCAGGCGGTGTTCGAGACGGCGCAGAAACTCGTAGGCAGTGGCCAGTTCGCGCTCATTGTCGGCCGACAGCAGGCGACGCTCGGCGAGCAGGGCCAGCACCGCCAGCGTCGGCCGGGTTTGCAGCGCCGGTTCACGGCCGCCACGAATCAGCTGGAAGACCTGCGCGATGAACTCGATCTCGCGAATCCCACCCGGGCCCAGTTTGATGTGCTCGGCCATTTCCTTGCGCGCCACCTCGCGACGGATTTGTGCGTGCAGCTCACGCATCGCGTTGATCGCCCCGAAGTCGAGATACTTGCGGAAGACGAAAGGTCGGCAGATGTCCTGCAGCGCACTGACCCATTTCGGCTGCAGGTTGATGCCCTGGTTGAGAACCCTGGCCTTGATCCAGGCGTAGCGCTCCCATTCACGGCCTTGTGCAATCAGGTAGTGCTCCAGCGAATCGAGCGAACCGACCAGCGCGCCCGAGTCGCCATTTGGCCGCAAGCGCATGTCAACGCGGAAAACCAGGCCATCTTCCGTGGCTTCGCCGAGGGCGCCGATCAGCCGCTTGCCGAGGCGTCGGAAGAAGTCGTAGTTGTCGAGCGGGCGGCCACCGCCAGCGGTCTGCCCATCCTCGGGGTAAAGGAAGATGTAGTCGACATCGGACGAAACGTTGAGCTCGCGCCCACCGAGTTTGCCCATGCCGATGACCAACAGACGTTGCGGCTGCCCCTGGCTGTCCAGCGGTTCGCCGAACTGCTCGCTCAGTTGCCGATGGAAGAAATCGAGGGCGAAGTTGGTGGTGACCTCGGCGAGCAGTGTCATGCTTTCGACGACTTCGCCCAGCGTCGCCACGCCGCCGAGGTCGCGCACGATCAGGGCACTCATCACCCGCTGGCGAAGACGGCGCAGGGCGCGTTTCAGTTCATCGTCGGTAGTCGTCGATTCGCCCGCCAGAAAGTCGCCCATCAGCTCCGCGCTGAGTGACTGCAGCAGATGTCCGCTGAGCCAGTCGCCGATCTCCGGACGGGCGACGAGCAGATTGCGCAGATAATGGCTATGCGTCTGGGCCATCTGCCACGGTGATTCGAGAGCTGCCGGGTTGGCCATACTGACGGTGGGATCCATTATTGTCTCGCTTCTGTGACCTTGGCCTGATGCCCGGTCGCTGGCACTGATGACTGGCGGCAAAGCCGTTACAATGCGCACTTCAAGTCAAGATCGGGCAGCTGTCCGCCGCCGACCTGACCGCTCATGTTCCCTCCTGGAAGCCGCATGAAACCCAGCGCTGCCGCCTCGCGCCTCGCCGGCCCCCCAGCCGACCTCTCTACCGGGAAAACCGCCCCGGCGACCTGCACCTGCAATCGTCCAGCAGTCCCGACATTCTAGTGACGCTGACCGACTCTTGGCAAAAGTCTCCAGACGGTGGCCAGATCTGATGCGCCCGGAGGAACTGCGCCCAGCGCTCTACCATCGCTTCCATTTTCTCCTACCGGCACTCGCGCATCCTGCCGCGGGTGTGATCTGGCGGCTGCTGGTGCGCGGCTTCTGGCTGCTCTACTTCGCTTTCGTACTGCTGATCCTGGTGCTGCGCTACGTCGTCTTGCCCGCGATAGAGGACTACCGACCGCAAATCGAGCACCACGTCAGCGAGCTGATGGGCTTATCGGTCAGTATCGGGCAGATCGAAGCCAGGTGGGACGGGATCAATCCCGATCTGATCCTCTCGGAGGTGGTCATCGCCGACACCCAAGGTCAGCCAGCGCTGGCTTTCACGCGCGTGCACGGCATCCTCTCATGGTGGTCGATTCCGCGCCTCGGGCTTCGGCTGCGCTTGCTGCAGATCGACGAACCGACGCTGCAGCTGCGCCGTGATAGCGACGGGCGCTTCCATGTCGCGGGAATTGCGGTTGATCTGGAGGGCGGCAATAGTGATTTCGGCGATTGGGTGCTGGCCCAGAAACAGATCCGGATCAAAGGCGCGACCCTGATCTGGGAAGACGCCAAGCGCAACGCGCCACCGCTGATTCTCGAGGACGTGAACTTCGGCCTCGACAACGATGGGCGCAACCATCGCTTCGGCCTGACTGCTCTGCCACCGGCAGAACTGGCGGCAAAGATCGATCTGCGCGGTGATTTTCGCGGCCGGAACTTCGAGAACCTTGACTCCTGGAGCGGGCAGGCATTCGCACAAATCGACTACGCCGACCTGGCCGTCTGGCGCACCTGGATCGATTATCCGATCGCCTTGCCGTATGGCCGGGGCGCCGTGCGCGCCTGGGCCGGCTTTGCCGACGGCGGCCTGCAGGATCTGACCGCAGATTTCGCACTCGACGACGTCAATCTGCGCCTGGCCAGGGATCTGCCGGCGCTTGAGCTACAGCGCATGTCAGGACGGGTCGCGACGCGCTTCTCGGCGGCGAGGATCAGCGTCCAGGGGCAGCGCGTCGAACTGGCAACGGCTTTGCCAGAAGGCCAGAGCGCCGCTTCGCCGACGCACATCCGCCTCGAACCGACCGATTTCCAACTTGATTGGCAGCGCCAATCCGCCAGCGATCCGGTACGTGGCAGTGCGACCGCCAGCGTACTCGACCTCGGTGCGCTGGCCAGCCTGGCTGGCTACCTGCCACTGGACGCAGGAACGCGAAAGTTGCTCATCGACTTCGCGCCACGTGGCCGCATCAGCCAACTGCGCGCGGCCTGGGTCGGCGATGCCGAAGCCTTGCAGACCTATTCTCTGAAAGGAGATTTTGACCAACTGGCGCTGAAGGCAAGGGCTTCCTTCCCGGGCGTCTCGGGACTGTCCGGGGTGCTCGATGCCAGCCAGAACGGCGGCAGCGTGGACCTGCGTTCGCAAAAGGTGAACATCGATCTGCCCGAGGTTCTACCAGAGTCGTCGATTGCGTTCGACACCTTGACCGCACACGCGAAATGGAAGATGAACAAGGGCGTGCTCGACGCCGAGCTATCGCGCGCCGAGTTTGCCGGGCCTGACGCTGCCGGCTTGGCGCGGGGAAGCTTTCGCTCCACCGGCGAGGGGCCGGGCCGCATCGACCTGGTTGCCACCCTGACGCGCGCCGACGCCCGTGCCGTCTGGCGCTATCTGCCAGCCGCGATCAATACCGACGCCCGTCATTGGGTGCGCGATGCACTGAAGACGGGGGCAGCCAGCGAGGCCAGGCTGGTCCTCAAGGGTGACCTGGCGAATTTCCCCTTCGTCGACCGCCAACAAGGCCAGTTCCTGGTGACCGTCAAGGCGAACGACGTGACGGTCGACTACGGGACCGGCTGGCCGGCGATCACCAACCTCGATGCCGACCTGCGCTTCGAGGGAGTGGGCATGGTGGTCGACGCGAAGCGTGGCTCGATTCTCGGCGCCCGCTTGTCGAAGACTCGTGCCGAGATCCCTGATTTCGACGCGCCCGTATCCACGCTGAAAGTCGATGGACGCGTCGAAGGCGAGACTTCGGAATTCCTGAAGTTCATCACCCAAAGCCCGGTGGCGGCACGGATCGATCACTTCACCGACGCGATGAGTGCCAAGGGCAAGGGGCATCTCGACATCGGGCTGGTGATCCCGCTTGAAGAAGCGCGACTCGGCGACTCGAAGATCGACGGCAACTATAATTTTCTGGCCAACGAAGTGACTGTCGATCCGGCGCTCCCCCCGCTGCGACAGGTCACGGGTCGCCTGCAGTTCTCCGCGAAAGACCTGCGCGTGCCGGAGATCAAGGCAACGCTTTTCGGCGGTCCGATCAAGATCAAGGGCGGCGCGGAAGACGGCAAGGTGCAGGTCAAGGTCGACGGCAGCCTGGCGGTCGACGATCTGCGGCGAAATGTAACGCTACCGATGCTTGACAGCGTCTCCGGAAGCACCGCCTATCGCGCCGTGATCGGCGTTAGCAAGCGCAAAGTCGAACTGGTGGTGGACTCGGATCTGGTTGGTATCGCGTTCAACCTGCCTGCACCCTTCGCCAAGAGCACCAGCGCAGCGATGCCATTGCACTTCGACAGCAGCGCCGTGCCAGCATCGCTGGCGCCAGCGCTGAACGAACTTCAACTGGCCGAGCGCGAGCATTTGCGCGCCTCGCTCGGCAACGTGATGAGCATGCAACTGATCCGGCGCAAACAGGGAGACGGGAAGGTAATCGAACGCGCGGTGATGGCCATCGGTCGACCCCTCAAGCCCTTGCCGGAAAGCGGTATCGACGTCGGCATCACCGCCAGGCTGCTCGATGTCGACTATTGGCGCAATGCCTTGGGCACCAGCAAGAAAGAGGGTTACGTTTCCGGTCCCCGGGTGCCCCTGTCAGTCGACCTCAAGGCCGGCGAAGTGGTGCTCTCCGGTTGGCGCTACAGCGACGTCACTCTCGCTGTTTCGGGCCAGGACCCGCCGCTGTGGCGGGCGAACCTACAGTCACGCGAGGCCAGCGGGGCACTCCTGTGGGATGGCACCGGTGCCGGCAAACTGACCGCACGCCTGAAGGAGTGGCAGTTGCCGGGGAAGCACGACCGGGTCGCCGAGCCCAGAGAGCCGGGGGATGCCCTGCAGGAGCTGCCGGCTCTCGACATCGTGGTCGACAATTTCGTCGTCGGCGTCCGCCGCTTCGGACGGCTCGAAGCGCAGGCTTATAACAAGGGCGGCATCTGGCGGCTCGAAAAGGTTGAACTGCTCAACCCTTCCGGCAAGCTGTCCGCTACCGGGCAGTGGCAGATCGCCAACGGCAACCGTACCCAGCTCGATTTCACGCTGGATAGCAGCGATGTCGGCAAACTTCTCGACCGGCTCGGCTACGCCGGTACGGTGCGCGCTGGCAAAGCCGGCATGAAGGGAAAGATCGGCTGGACTGGACCGCCGGAGGGCTTGGACTACGCCACGCTGAGTGGCGACATGCAACTGTCGGCAAGCAACGGACAGTTTCTCAAGCTCGACCCCGGCGCTGCCGGCAAGCTGCTCGGTCTGATCAGCCTGCAAGGCTTGCCACGCCGTTTCACCCTTGATTTCGGCGATGTCTTCAGGGAAGGTTTCGCTTTCGACAGCATCAACGGCAAAATGACCGTCGAGAATGGCTTGATGCGCACCGACCGTCTGCAGATCGATGGCCCGGGAGCACGCGTCGTGATGCGCGGCCAAGTCGATCTGAAGAATGAAACGCAACGGCTCAATGTCAACGTGCAACCGGAACTGGGTGGCAGCGCAGCGCTGGGCGTTGCGGTGATCAACCCGCTCGCCGGTCTTGCCACCTTGCTGGCGCACAAGGTGCTGCAGAATCCGCTGAACAAGATGTTCAGTTTCGAGTATCTGATTACCGGCAAATGGGACGAGCCCAAGGTCGACAGAGTTTCCGGGGTCTCTGATCCGGCAGTGTCCCTGCCGGGAGCAGAGCCCATTCTCCCCAAGCCGAACGGAGCGAGCAATGAATCCAGTCAGTAGTGAACCGGTGCGCGACGCGCACAACGCCTCCACCCTGCGCGTCGCGGCGGTGCAGATGGTGTCGACACCGCGTGTCGACGAGAACCTGCATATCGCCGCGCAGCGGATCGGCGAGGCGGTGGCGCAGGGCGCCGAACTGGTCGCCTTGCCCGAGTACTTCGCGATCATGGGCATGAGCGATGGCGACAAGGTCGCGGTACGCGAGCACGATGGCCACGGACCGATCCAGGAGTTCCTCGCCGCCAGCGCCCGCGAGCACGGCATCTGGCTGATCGGCGGCTCGCTGCCACTGTGGGCCGACAGCCCGGGCAAGGTGCTCAATTCGAGCATCGCGTACAATCCGCAAGGCGAGCGCGTGGCGCGCTACGACAAGATCCACCTGTTCGGTTTCCGGCAGGGGGCCGAATCCTACGACGAAAGCGCGACCATCCAGGCGGGTAGCCAAGCGGTCACCTTCACCACCCCCTTCGGCCGGGTCGGCCTGTCAATCTGCTACGACCTCAGATTTCCGGAGCTTTATCGAGCGCTTGGGGTCACAGAACTACTGGTGGTTCCGGCCGCCTTCACCGAGACCACCGGGCGGGCACACTGGGAAATTCTCTTGCGTGCGCGGGCCATCGAAAACCAATGCTATGTGCTGGCGGTCGCCCAGGGTGGCCGCCACGAGAATGGTCGTGAGACGCACGGCAACAGCATGCTGATCGACCCCTGGGGCGAGATCCTCGACCGCAAGGCGAAGGGACCGGGGATCGTCGTCGGCAACCTCGAACAGGAACGCCTCGCTTCGGTCCGCGCCAACCTGCCGGCGCTCAAACACCGCGTGATGTAGTCAACAGCGCAACACGCCAACCGCAGCATTAACGGAAAGCCCATGAACGCCAGACAACCAACGCTGCTCGTGCAGGCGCAGAAAACCCTGCTCACCCCCTATGGCCTCGACATTGCCGACCTGACACGGGTCTTCGGCAAGATCATGACGCACGAGGTCGATTACGCCGACCTCTACTTCCAGTACAGCCGTTCGGAAGGCTGGAGCCTCGAGGAGGGAATCGTCAAGGCGGGCAGCTTCAACATCGACGAAGGTGTCGGGGTACGCGCCGTGTCGGGCGAAAAGACGGCCTTTGCCTATTCGGACGATATCAGCGAGCAGGCGCTCGGCGATGCGGCGACGGCGGTACGGGCAATTGCCGCTGCCGGCAAACAGCAGCGGGTGCCGGCGCTGAAAAAGAGCAGCGGCCAGCACACCCTGTACGTACCACACGATCCGCTGGCCTCGCTCGACGCGGCCAGCAAGGTCAAGCTGCTCGAACGGCTCGAGGCGCTGGCCCGTGCCGAGGACAAGCGCGTCACCCAGGTAATGGCGCACCTTGCCGGGGAATACGAGGTGATCCTGGTGGCCGGCAGCGATGGCCGCCTGGCCGCAGACATCCGGCCGTTGGTACGCGTTTCGCTGACGGTCATCGTCGAACAACGCGGACAGCGCGAACAAGGGTCGGCGGGCGGGGGGGGAAGGACCGACTACAGCTGTTTTACCGACGACGTGCTGCACGGCTACGCGCGCGAAGCCGTGCATCAGGCGGTGACCAATCTCGTCGCCCGTCCGGCGCCGGCCGGCACCATGAGCGTCGTCCTGGGACCTGGCTGGCCCGGCATTTTGCTGCACGAGGCGGTAGGTCATGGCCTCGAAGGCGATTTCAACCGCAAGGGCACCTCGACCTTCGCTGGCCGTATCGGGACCCGGGTGGCGTCGAAGGGCGTCACTGTCGTCGACGATGGCACGCTCCCTGACCGCCGCGGTTCGCTGAACGTCGACGACGAGGGCAATCCGACGCAGCGTACGGTGCTGATCGAGGATGGCATCCTCATGGGTTACATGCAGGACAGCCTCAACGCCCGCCTGAGCGGCGTCGCGCCGACCGGCAACGGGCGTCGCGAGTCCTTCGCCCACCTGCCACTGCCACGGATGACCAACACCACCATGCTCAACGGTGACAAGAGCGCCGAGGAAATCATCAGGTCGGTCAAGAAGGGGATTTACGCGGTCAATTTCGGCGGCGGCCAGGTCGACATTACCAACGGCAAATTCGTCTTCTCGATGTCCGAGGCCTACCTCATCGAGAACGGCAGGATCGGCGCCCCGGTCAAGGGCGCAACGCTGATCGGCAGCGGCCCGGAGGCGATGAACCAGGTGTCGATGATCGGCAACGACATGTGTCTCGATCCGGGTGTCGGCACCTGCGGCAAGGAAGGGCAGAGCGTGCCGGTCGGCGTCGGCCAGCCGACCCTGCGCATCGACGGGCTGACCGTCGGCGGCACGGCCTAACGGTCATGAACTGTCCGGACACCCCGGATAATGAAAGTCATGTCCGTTTCCCTCATCCCCGACCCTTCTCCCGCGCGGGGGAGAAGGGAGATTCGTGAGTCGCGAAGGCGACTTTCACGGTAAGCGGTTGTCAGGGGCGGGCCACCAGCGCCCGCCCGGATGACCCGACAGGCGGGATTTCCCTTGTCATAACAGAGCCTGCCGGTCGTATAATCGCAGCCTCCCCCCGTTGCTGAATGGAATGCCCCATGACCTCTGCCCGTGCCTTCGCGAAGCTTGTTGCGGCGCTGTCATTCTTCTTGCTGGCCAGCTGCCTGCTGCTTGCCGAAACGGCGGCGGCATCGTCAATGGAGCAGGTGCCAGGGGGTGAGGCCGTACTGGAACATAACTTCCGGCCGATCGCCACCTTTCGTGCAACCTTCCTCGGCGCGCCGCCGGCGGCCCGTGTACGCAAGATGCAGGAGCGGATCAACGCGCTGACACCAAGGGAGATGCTGCAGCCGGTCGAAATGTCTCCTTTCAACTTCGACGGCGGTCGCGGCATTGTCGTCAAGTCCGGCGACAGGATTCTCTTCGCCCTGGTGGACGGTGACCTGGATCCGCAGGAAAAACTCACCCTGGAGGAGGCTGCCGAGCGCGCGCGTGCGAAGGTGGCCGACGCACTGCAGGCGGATGCCGAGCAGCGTCGTCCGGACGTCCTGCTCAAGGGACTGGGTCTCGCCGCGGTGGCCACAGTGATGGCTTTTGCACTGCTCTGGCTGATCAGTCGCGCGGCGCGTCTGCTGGTCGGCCGCCTGCAACGGCGGATCGAAAAAGAAGATGCCGGTAACAAGCTGCGCTGGGCGCGACACGGTTGGTTGCTGGTGCAGCGCGTATCGCAGCTGTTCATGGGCTTCCTGTGGTTGAGCGTCGCCTATCTGTGGCTGACCTATGTTCTGGCACGCTTTCCGCTCACCGAGCCGCTCGGCGAACGGCTCGGCGATTTCCTCCTCGACCTTCTCGAAGACATCAGCACCAGTTTCATCGGCGCCATCCCGTCGTTGACCACGGTGGTGGTCATCCTGTTCATCACCAAGGCGGTCAACGACGCCATCGGCAATTTCTTCCAGGCGGCCAAGGCCGGCCGGGTGCATGCTCCCGGCCTGCACGCCGACACCGTCAGCGCCACCCATCGACTGGTGACGGTCATCGTCTGGGGGCTGGGCATCGCCGTTGCCTATCCTTTCATTCCGATGTCCAACAGTGACGCCTTCAAGGGCTTGTCGGTGATGCTCGGCTTCATGTTCACGCTCGGTTCGGCAGGCATCGTCAACCAGTTGATGAGTGGCCTGGTGCTGGTCTATGCGCGCGCGCTGTCGGTGGGGGACTTCGTCGAGATCGGCGACAACACCGGCGTCGTCAGCCAGGTCGGCGTGCTGTCGACCAAACTCATCAACATGCGCAACGAAGAGATCACCATTCCCAATGCCGTGCTGGTCGGCAACCCGATCCGCAACTTCTCCCGGCTCTCCGGCGAGCGCGGCACGCTGGTCTCGACCAAGGTGACGATCGGCTACGACACGCCGTGGCGGCAGGTGCATGCCATGCTGATCGCCGCGGCACAGCATACGCCCGGTTTGCGGCCTGTTCCAACGCCCTTTGTCTATCAGAAGGGGCTGGCCGATTGGTACGTCGAATACGAGTTGTTCGCACACATGGACAGGCCGCTCGATCGGATCCCGGTCCTCTCCGCCTTGCACGCCAACATCCAGGATCAGTTCAATACCCACGGCGTCCAGATCATGTCGCCGCACTTCAACGCGCAGCCAGCCAACAATCTGGTCGTTCCACGCGAAAACTGGCATACCGCACCCGCCACGCCGGATTCCACCAACAACAAGGGCTGATAGCCGAAAAATTCCAGCAAAGAAACGCACGCGTAGCAAGTACGCAGCGCCACCGGCCGTCACCAATGCCTGCACCGGCACGCCCGACCCTGTAACCAACCGTATTCCGATAGAAAATCCTGATGATCAGCTTTGCCACCACCGTCTTTCTGTCGGCTTTTCTGCTTTTCCAGATCCAGCCGATCATCGCCAAGATGATCCTGCCCTGGTTCGGTGGCTCGTCGTCGGTGTGGAGTACCTGCCTGGTCTTCTTCCAGGCCGAACTCCTGCTCGGTTACCTCTACGTCCATCTGCTGCACGAATTGCTTTCGCCGCGACGCCAGAATGTGGTGCATTGCATCTTGCTGATCTTGAGCGCGGCGACACTGCCGGTGATCGCCGATCCGGCGTGGAAGGATGCAGCATTCGAAAACCCGACCTGGAACGTGCTCGTCGTGCTGGCGGCGGCGGTCGGCATGCCCTATCTGCTGCTATCGACCACCGGGCCTTTGATGCAGGCATGGTATGCCCGCACTTTCAACAGCCTGATGCCGTATCGCCTCTATGCCCTGTCGAACCTGGCGTCGATGATTGCGCTGCTGAGCTATCCGGTGCTGGTCGAACCCTACTTCGAACTGCACGATCAAGCCATGGCCTGGTCCGCCGCTTACGTCCTCTTCGTCGTCGCCTGTCTGGCCAGCGCCCGGCTGTCGTGGCAAGGGGTGTCGACCGAGCGCGAACGGGTACCAGCCAGCGCCGAGCCAACGCCACGGCCGCCCTTGCGCGAGTGCCTGCTATGGATCGGCCTGGCGATGACCGCCTCGCTGCTGCTGCTGGCCATGACCCGCCACCTGACGCAGGATGTCGCGCCGGTGCCCTTCCTGTGGGTGTTGCCCCTGAGTATCTACCTGCTGAGTTTCATCCTCTGTTTCGACGCCCCGCGCTATTACTACCGGCCGGGCTTCCTGGTGGCGCTGCCGCTTGCCTTTTTCGCCCTCGACCGGGTGCTCGATGGCAGCAGCATGGATGTTCCGGTCCTCGTCGCCCTGATGTCGTTCTCCTTGTTCGTCTTCTGCATGGTCTGTCACGGCGAGCTGGTCAGGCGCCGGCCACCGGTTCGCCACCTCACCCTGTTCTACCTGATGCTCTCGATCGGTGGTGCGCTTGGCGGAACCTTCGTCGGGCTGGTGGCGCCGGCGATTTTCAACGCCTATTTCGAACTGCCGATCGGCCTGTTCCTGTGTGCTGCGCTGGTGATCGTCGTCCTCTGGCGCGAGCTTCAGCCGCGTTGGCGTGGGCTTCTGCTGCTGGCGCTGCTGGCCTATGGCTACCGCCTCGGCGGCATCGCGGTCGGTTACGTCGAGGACTACCGGCTGGTGCAGCGCAACTTCTATGGCCAGCTACGAATCGCCGACGTCACCGACGACGACCTCGGTGTCAAACGCAAGATGTTCCACGGCCGGGTCAATCACGGCGAACAGTTCCTCTCGCCCGAGTACCGTCGGCAACCGACCGCCTACTATTGCCAGCACTCTGGGATTGGCCAGGCGCTGCGCAGCCTCGCTGGCGAAAAGCCACTGAAGATCGGCATTCTCGGGCTCGGCGCCGGTACCCTGGCCACCTACGGCCGCCAAGGTGACGAAATGCGGATGTACGAAATAAATGACCAGGTCGTCGACCTGGCGCGTAGCGAGTTCAGCTACCTCGCCGACAGCGCCGCGACCATCGTCCCGGTGCTCGGCGACGGCCGCCTGATGCTCGAACGCGAGCCACCCCAGAACTTCGACCTGTTGGCGATCGACGCTTTTTCTGGTGATTCGATCCCGACCCACCTGTTGACCCTGGAAGCGATGCAGGCCTACCTGCGCCACATGAAAAGCGATGGCCTGCTGGCGGTGCACATCACCAACCGCTACCTCGATCTGCGACCGGTGGTCGCCGCGGCGGCGGCGCAACTGGGTATGACCGCCCTGCTCTTCGACCTCGAGCCGGCCGACGACGATCGCTTTTGTCGCCATTCGGTGTGGGCGTTACTGATGTCCCCCGAGCGCGCAGCGACCCTACCCAAGGCAATGAAAGCGAGCGAAACGTTGACGCCCCGGCCCGGCTTCACGGTGTGGACCGACAGCTTCTCCAACTTGCTCAGCGTTCTGCAGTGAGCGCCTGGCGGCAATCGATCAGCAGGCCCTCGCGGCGAGCCAACTATCGCCCCGGCGTCGCCACACTTCAGGCGTTGGCGCGCAGGCGATAGTCGCTCGGCGGCGTGCCGCTCCAGCGCTTGAAGGCACGGGTGAACGCCCCTTGTTCGGAGAAACCGAGCAGGAAGGTAATTTCCGTCACGCTCTTGACCGAATCGTGCAGATAGTGTCTGGCCAGCTCATAGCGCGTTTCTTCGAGAAGCTGCTGGTAGCTGGTGCCCATTTCCCGGAGTTTGCGCTGCAAGGTACGCCGACTCACGCCGAGTGTTTTGACCAGGTCGCCGACGCTGGGCTCGCCCGAAGTCAGTTGCTTGAGCAGGAAGACCTGGCATCGGGAAACGAGATCCTCTTCGCGGCGCCGGGCCAGTTGTTCGGCAAGAATCGCGTCGAAGGTTGCCGCCAGTTCGCGGTTGGCAGTCGGCAACAGCGCATCGGCGTCCTCGGTGCTGAGCACCAGCGCATCCTCCTCCGCCCCGAAGTGCAGGTCACAAGCGAAGAAATCATGATAGGGGCTGGGGTCGGCGGGCAAGGGTCGGCGCAGGAAAACCCTGGCCGGGTTGAGCTTTCGTTGAAAATTGCTGCGACACATGGCGAGGATGATCGACAGAATGTAGTCCGCCATGACGTGTCCGACGACCGTGTCGCTACGCCCGTGGTCACAGAAAAAACGTAGCCCGCTTGGCCCGGCGACACAATGGCAACGCCAACGGTCACCGATAACGCGCGAATAGCGTTCGACGCGCTGCAGACCCTGGTGCAACGTGCTGCTCGATAACCAGGCGTAGCCCAGCACGCCGAGGCTGGAGGGATGCCAACACTCGCCCGCAGTCAGCCCGAAAGCGGGGTTCGCGATCAGGCCGGCGGCGCGGGTGATGACCACATCTGCCAGCCCGCTGGGCAGGCGCGCGCCGGGCTGCCGGGCAAGCTCCGGGTCCACACCCAGCTCGCGCAGCCAGCGTTGAGCGTCGACACCGTGGACTTCGAACAGGCGAAAAATAATCAGCCACGAGCTGGCGAGCGAACTTTCTGTGGTCATTGATGGCAAGCAGAAACGAAATTGATGGCAGATTGGCGCAAATGGTGAAACGAATGGCGCGTTTGGTCAAGGAGCACAGGGCGGCAATGCTTACGCTTTAGTCACTCAAATCAGCGCACCCGAATCAATCGCCAGACAGCCATGCATCGCCATCGTCACGACCTCGACCCCAGCACCGGTTTTCTGACCCGGATCGGCGGCCTGCGCGCAGCCACCCGGGCCGTCGCCGAGGCGGATGCGCGGGGAAGCTCGCTGGCGATACTGTGGCTGGATATCGACCGCTTCCGGCAAATCAACGAATGCTTCGGCCATGCCGGTGGCGACCTCGTCATCGCGCAGGTGGCGAAGCGCCTGCGGCTGGCCTTGCCGACCGATTGTGCTCTGCTGCGCATGGGCAGTGACGAATTCGTCGCCCTGATCCCTTCGATCGACCGTCACGCGGCGACCGAGATCGGCTATGCGCTGCTCGCCGAAATCGAACGTCCCCTGCCCATCGACAATCTGCTGATGCGCCCATCGGTGAGCATGGGCATCGCCTTGCACGAAACCGGCGAAGACCCGCTGAGCCTGCTTGAACGGGCCGACCGGGCAATGGTGGAAGCCAAGCGTCGCGGCGGACACCAACTGATGATTTCCGGCGATGAAGCGCTCGCCGGTCGCCTGGGCGTCCAGCTCGCACGCAACGAACTGGCGATCGAAGCCGATCTGCACAAGGCCCTGGAAATCGGTGGTCTGGCGCTCGAGTATCAGCCACTGGTCGGCCTGGACGGCCGCATCGAAGCGGTCGAGGCCTTGATGCGCTGCAACCTGCCAGGACAACGGCTGATGCCTGGCAGATTCATACCGGTTGCCGAGAAAACCGGGCTGATCGTCCGCCTGGGCGAATGGAGCCTGTTGCAGGGGGCGCAATTTGCTGCACGCCTGCGTGACCAGGGCGTCGCAACCAAGGTGGCGATCAACGTTTCGCGCGCCCAGCTTACCTCGCCGAGCTTCGCGCCGACACTGCATGCAGCGTTGATTTACGCCAACGTCGCACCGGCGCTCATCGAACTGGAGTTTACCGAGTCATTGTTCCTCGATTATTCCGAAACCGTGCAGGCCAACCTGCGCAGCGTCCGGGCAGCGGGTGTGGGGATGGCCATCGACGATTTCGGCAATGGCTATTCCTGCCTCGCCAACCTCAAGGATCTGCCGGCCACCAAACTCAAACTCGACCGCTCCTTCATTCGCGTCCTGCCCGACGACCGGCGTGCCTACGCCGTGGTCAAGGCCATGGCCTTGCTGGGACGCGAGCTGGGCATGACGGTGATCGCCGAGGGCGTCGAGACGGCCGCGCAACAGGCCGCGGTCGAGAGTGCTGCCGTCGACGCGGTGCAAGGTTATTTCCATGCGCGCCCGATGTCCGAGGACGCGATGCTGGACTGGTTGCAGGAGAGGGCGCTTCGTGGGCAATAACAGCCAAGGTAGGCATCACCCGCTCGATGCCGTGCTGGAGCGGACGATCCGCGACATCGACATCCCGCCACGGCCGGCCATCATCGATCGAATTTGCCACGAAATGGGCCAGGAGCAACCCAATTTCAGGTACATCGGCCAGCAAATCAGCGCCGATGTCAGCCTCGCCGCCGCCTTGATCAAGACCGTCAACTCACCCTATTTTGGCGGTGGCCGCCGTTGCCGTTCAGTCCAGGAAGCCCTGCTCATGCTCGGCCTCGACACCACCAGTCGGGCCATCGCCGCCATCAGTCTGCGCCAGGCATTCCCGGGTTCTGCGCACTACGAGCGCTTCTGGCAGGCATCAGCCCAGATCGCGGCACTCTCCGGCTGGCTGGCCCAGAGCATCAGAACTTCAGGGCTGCGTGCTGACGATGCCTACACCTACGGCCTGTTCAGGGACTGCGGCATCGTCATTCTGTTGCGCCGCTTTCCCGATTACATGAGTACCCTCAGTCGCGCCAACGACGAGGCTGAACGCGCCTTCACCGACATCGAAGGCGAGGCGCTGCCGACCAACCACAGCCTGGTCGGTTGCCTGATGGCGCAAAACTGGTGGCTGCCGGAAGAAATCTGCCTGGCCATCCGCAGCCATCACGACCGCGACGCCATCGACCATTTCGACTCCGGGCTGCCTGCCGCCAGCCGCTCCCTGGTAGCCATCAGCCAGATCGCCGAACATATCCTGCAGCAGGTCACCGGCGCCAGCCACACCGAGGAATGGAAGAAGCTTGGCCCCTCCTGCCTGCGCCTACTCGGCCTCGACGAAG
>NZ_JAVTWB010000220.1:23708-25104 GCF_032229525.1 Accumulibacter sp.
ATGTCCGAACTGATCCAGCGCGCCAAAAACTTCGCCACTTCCGCCCATCAGCGCATTGGCCATCGCCGCAAGTACAGCGACCAGCCCTACCAGGTTCACCTGGAAGCCGTGGCGCGCCTGGTCGCGTCGGTGACCGATGACGCCGAAATGATCGCCGCCGCCTGGCTGCACGATGTGGTCGAGGATACGCCGGCAACGCTGGGCGACGTCGAGCGCGAGTTCGGCCCGGCAGTCGCCGCCCTGGTCCAGGATCTGACCGACGTCAGCCGACCGAGCGACGGCAACCGCGCCATCCGCAAGGAGAGCGATCGCCAGCACACGGCGCACGCCTCGCCGCGCGCCAAGAGCATCAAGCTGGCCGATCTGATCGATAACTGCCAGGACATCAGCCACCATGATGTCCGCTTCGCCAGGGTCTACCTGGGCGAAATGAACGCCTTGCTGGCGGTGCTCGGCGAAGGCAACGCGCGCCTGCTGAACAAGGCGCGGGCGCTGCACGGGGAATGCCAGGAGAAGCTGCTGGACGCTCGTGCAGCCGACGCGACTCAGGCGCCCGCGGGCTTGGCGACACTGTTTCCCCAACTGACCAGCAGCCCCGTCCTGCGCCGGTTTCGCGAGGTATTCACCGCTGCTGACATCGCCGAGCCGCTGCTGTCGTTCGACACCGACGCGCCCGAGTGCGCCGCGGCAAGAATCATGCGGGCGCGACATCTGCGCATTGCCGGCATCCGCGTCGATGGCGTCGTGCAGGCCTATGTGCGCCTCGCCGACCTGGCAAAAACCAGCGCCGGGAATGCCACTGAGGATGCCCCCAGCGGTCGGCAACTGCAGCACATATCGGCCGACCAGGTGCTGGGCATCAACGCGCCACTGATGGACGTGGTCGGCATCCTGACCCGCCACGACCAGTGCTTCGTCTCGGTCTTCGATTCGGTCGTCGGCGTGATCGAGCGTGACGCGGTGAACAAGCCGCCGGTGCGCATGTGGCTGTTCGGCGCCATCACCCTCTATGAAATGGGACTGGTTCCGCTGATCGAGAAGATCTATCCCGACGGAAGCTGGCAAAGCGTGCTGCCGACCGCGCGGCTGGAAAAAGCCCGCGAACTACAGCGCGAGCGCGAACGTCGCAATCAGCACTGCGAACTGATCAACTGCCTGCAACTGGCCGACAAGGCGCAGGTGATGCTTGAACACCAGCCGGCGAGAGACGCCCTCGGCCTGCCGTCCAAACGCGCGGCCAAGGAACTGATCAAGGACCTCGAATCCTTGCGCAACCATCTCGCCCATTCGCAGGACATCGTCTCGCACGACTGGGTGCAGATCATCCGCCTCACGCACCGCATGGCTGAACTGAGCACGCCGTAGGACGCCGACGCTGGCCTGCTGGCCTGCTGGC
>NZ_JAVTWB010000220.1:25204-31934 GCF_032229525.1 Accumulibacter sp.
GCTGGCCTGCTGGCCTGCTGGCGGAGAATCTTGCTACCTATGGCCAGCGATGGGACAGAAAACCCGGGTTGCGAGCAACGGCGCCGCGACCGGCGCTAGGAAAGCGGCAGGGTGAGCGTCACCTCGAGGCCGCCGCCCGGCCGATTACGCGCCAGCAGCTGGCCACCGTGCGCAACGACCGCGCGCCGGGCGATGGCCAGCCCCAGCCCGTAGCCCGTCTTGCCGTCATTGTTGTCGGCGCGATAGAAGGGTTCAAAGATCGCCTCCAGATCGCCTTCCGGGACCCCGGTGCCGCGATCCGAGACGACAATCTCGAACGCCGGGATGCCCGCGCCAGCGACCAGACTGCGTGCCTTTACCTCGACCGCCGTGCCAGGCGCCGTGTATTTCGCCGCGTTGCGAACGACGTTTTCGACGGCGCGATAGAGCAACTCGCCCTGCACCCTCGCGGTGACTTCGCCCTCTCCGGTGAAATGAACCGCCCGGCCGGCGGCTTCGGCCTCGAAATGCGCATCGTCGGCAATGCTGGCGACCATTTCCATCAGGTCGATGGCCACCGGCGGCGCGCCCGGCGTACCGGCGTCCAGCCGCGACAGGGTCAGCAACTCGCCGACCAGTTCGTCGAGGCGAACCGACTCGCGTTCGACACGTTCGAGTGTCATCTCGAGCTTGTCCGGATTTTGCCGTGCCAGCCCGATCGCCGCATGCAGCCGCGCCAGCGGCGAGCGCAGTTCGTGCGAGACATCATGCAACAAGCGCTGCTGGGCATGGATCTGCGCCTGCAACTGCTGCGCCATGCGATCGAAGTCGCGCCCCAGATCGGCCAGTTCGTCTCGCCGACGTCCCATCGACGGCTGCACCCGCGTCTCCAGCCGGCCGTCGGCGACCGCGCGCAGCGCACCGCGCAGGCTGCGGATCGGCCGGGCCATGTACCACGCCATCGCGGCGCTGAAGGCAAGGCTGGCGAGCAGGCCGGCAATGATCGGCTGCGCCGGCGAGGGACGTTCGCGGTGCGCCATCCCGCCACGCCCGCCCGGGCGCTCGAAACGCGCGACCAGGGTGTAGGTCTGCCCGTCGCTGGCGACCACCCGGCGTGCGCCGGACATCGGTCCGCGGCGGAAATCTCCTGCGGACAGCGCGGCGCGCAGGTCGCCGGGGAGCTCGCGACCGAAAAGATCGCGGGCACTGTCGTCAAGGACAAACAACTGCGCGTTACCGGGAGCGTCGGCCCATTCCCGCAGCACCTCGCGCATCATCTGCGGGCTGCCACGGCGCAGAAACACCTCCGCCGCGTCGAGCATCACCATCGCACGCGGCCCCCCCGGCAAGGCCGGGGTCGAGACGAACTCGGCCTCCGCCTGGCGATGCAGCCAGACCACCGTGCCGACGCCCGCGCCGGCCAGCAACAGCGACAGCCAGAAGGCGAAGAAGAATTTCCAGAACAGGCGTCCCATGTTCAGCCGTTCACCAGCTGGTAGCCCTGACCGCGCACGGTCTGGATCCACGAGTCGCCTTCCGGTCGCGTGCCAAGCTTCTGGCGGATGCTGCTCACATGCACGTCGATGCTGCGATCGAAACGTGCCAGCGGCCGCCCCAGCGCCAGCTCCGAGAGCTCGCTCTTGCTGACCACCCGGCCGGCGTGGCGTGCCATCACTTCGAGAATGCTGTACTCGGTGCTGGTCAGGTTGAGCGCCTGGTCATGCCATTGCGCGCTGCGCCGCTCCGGCCACATGCTCAGCGGGCCGACCACCAGCGGCCCTTCCGCGGAGCCGCCGGCGGCATCGCCGGTGACCCGGCGCAGGATCGCCCGCAGGCGCGCGACCAGTTCGCGCGGCGAGCACGGCTTGGGAACGTAATCGTCGGCACCAAGTTCGAGCCCGATGATGCGATCGATGTCATCCCCGCGCGCGGTCAGCATCAGCACCGGCATGCGGCTGGCGGCGCGGATCTGGCGCAGCGCCTCGACGCCGTTGAGCCGCGGCATCATCACGTCGAGTACCACAATTGCGTAGCGGCCGCTGAGCGCCTCGCGCACGCCGCTTTCGCCGTCGTGCACCACGTCCGCCTCGAAGCCTTCCTGTTCGAGGTATTCGCGCAGCATCGAGGCCAGCTCGACATCGTCATCGACAAGCAACACACGGGTCATGGCGCCAATCCGGTTAAGCACAGCAGAACCGATGATAAGCGCCAGGCGCGCGCGATCGCGTGTCTTTACGACGCTTTACCCGCTTTAACGCATCGGTCCGACGTTCCGGCGGCGACAGCCGATGCCGTTTTACACGGCTTTACAGACCGTTAACCGCGCTTTACCGCCGGCTGACCGACAGTGCACCCCACAGTCGCTGCAGTCGATTCCCGACTGGACCGACCCAACCACACAGGAGTCAATGATGAAAACACTGAATCGCACCCTTGCCGTATTTCTTGCCGCCAGCAGCATCGCCCTGGCCGTTCCCCTCGCGGCCCAGGCCAGCCCGATGATGGGCGGCGAGATGGAAGGCTGCAGGGGATCGCAGTCCATGAAAGGCCAGCGCGACGGCATGCCGCGGATGATGAAGGGGCTCAATCTGACAGCCGAGCAGGAGGCCAGGATCACCGAGTTGCGCAAGCAGGACGCCGATCTGATGGCGGAAAAGTTCAAGGCCATGCGCGACAGCCGGACACAGCTTCACGAGATGCAGAAGAAAGGCGAGTACGACGAGGCCAAGGTCAAGGCACTGACCGAACAGGGTGCCCTGGCGATGGCGGAAATGGGCCAGCTTCGCGCCCGTCAGCATCACCAGATGATGGACATCCTCACCCCCGAGCAACGCCAGGCGTTCGAAGCGCAGCGCGAAAAGATGATGCAGCGCTGGGAAAAGAAGCGTGCGGGCAAGCCGGCCTGATCGCCTTGCCGGCAGCAGCTACAGACCAGGTCGCCGGCCTTGGGGCCTGTGGCTGCACGGCACTGAGGGGCGGAGAGTGCCGGCTTCCCTGGCCCTCTCCGCCGACCCTTACGCCGCCTGCCTGTGCCTCGTCCCCTGAGCGCTGGACTGCATGCGGTTCACCCCATTGACCAGGGCCATCAGCGAAGCCGTGACGATGTTCGCGTCGACCCCGGCGCCGTAGAATTCGCTGCTGCTGCCGGTCGCCGGTGCGACTTCGATGAAGGCGCAAGCCCTGGCGTTGCCGCCTTCACCGCTGGCGCTCATCGCACGTTCTTCATAGCTCCGTACCTGAACGCTGATACCGACGCTGTGCAAGGCGTTCACCGCCGCGTCGATCGGGCCGTTGCCGGCGCCGGTGAGCACATGCGACGCGCCGTCAAGGTCGACGCCCAGCCGTATGCCTTGCCCGCTGGCATGCTCGAAGAGATGGTGCTCGCGATAGCGTACCGGTACCACGGTACCGAGATAGGTCGCCGAGAAGAGCTGCCAGATGGCAGCCGCGCTCATCTCTCCGCCGTGCCGGTCGACATCGGCCTGGACGACGCCGGAGAACTCGACCTGCAAGCGGCGCGGCATGACCACGCCGTATTCGCTCTCCAGCAGGTAGGCAATACCGCCCTTTCCTGACTGACTATTGACGCGGATCACCGAGTCATAGCTGCGGCCAAGATCGGCCGGATCGATCGGCAAATAGGGCACGTTCCAGAAAGCATCCGTCTGTTCGACGGCAAAGCCCTTCTTGATCGCGTCCTGATGCGAGCCCGAAAAGGCGGTGAACACCAGGTCGCCGACGTAGGGGTGACGCGGATGGATCGGCAACTGGCTGCAGTGCTCGAAGGTACGCGCAACGGCGTTGATGTCCGAGAAGTCGAGGCCGGGCGCAACGCCCTGGGTGTACAGATTGAGCGCCAGGGTCACCAGATCGACGTTGCCGGTGCGCTCGCCGTTGCCGAACAGACAGCCCTCGACACGCTCGGCGCCGGCCATCAAGGCCAGCTCGGCGGCGGCAACGGCCGTGCCCCGGTCGTTGTGCGGGTGCAGGCTGATGATCACGCTGTCGCGCCGCGCGAGGTGGCGGTGCATCCACTCGATCTGGTCGGCGTAGATGTTCGGCGTCGCGACCTCGACCGTCGTCGGCAGATTGAGAATCACCTTGTTATCCGGTGTTGCACCCCAGGCGGCGGTCACCGCGTCGCAGACTTCGAGCGCGAAATCGAGTTCGGTGGCGGTAAAGGTTTCCGGACTGTACTCGAGCACCCATTCGGTTTCCGGCACTTCCGCGGCCAGTTGTTTGATCAGCTTGACCGCCGCGACGGCCATCTCCACCACCTCCGCCCGGCTCATGCCGAAAACGTTGTCGCGGAACGGCTTGGAGGTGGCGTTATAGACATGCACGATTGCCCGCCGAGCACCCTTCACCGAGTCCATCGTCCGCCGGATCAGGTGCTCGCGCGCCTGCGTCAGTACCTCGATACTGACGTCGTCGGGTATGTGCTTGCCTTCAATGAGACTACGGACAAAGTCGAAATCCGTCTGCGAGGCCGACGGGAAAGCGACCTCGATTTCCTTGAAACCGACCGCGCAGAGCATGCGAAACATGCGCATCTTGCGTTCGACGTTCATCGGCTCGAACAGCGACTGGTTGCCGTCGCGCAGATCAGTGCTCATCCACGTCGGTGGCGCGCTGATCGTACGGTTCGGCCACTGGCGGTCGGCGAGATCGACCGGCGGGAATGAACGGTACTTGCTGGCGGGGTTGGTCAACATGGCAGCGGCTCCTTGAGGTTCTTGTGGTGATGGCGATGACAGATATGGTAAGGAAAAGCGGCCGGCAGGTGCTTGCGTTTTGCTGCTCAAATTGCGGCCATTGCGCAACTCTATTGCTCACAAATGCGACGAATAGAGATAATATTGCTTGGTCACGAACCTGGAGCAATTTCATGCAACTCGATCGCTACGACTGGCAGATTCTCCGTGTCCTGCAACAGGACGGCCGGATCAGCAATCAGGACCTCGCCGAGCGCATCGGCCTGTCGCCTTCACCTTGCCTGCGCCGGGTGCGCGCGCTCGAGGAATCGGGGTTGATCACCGGCTACCGCGCGCTGCTCGACGCCAAGAAACTCGGCCTGTCGCTGATGGCCCTGATCCACATCTCGATGGACCGGCACACGCCCGAGCGCTTCACCAGCTTCGACGCCGCCATCGCCGAGATCCCCGAGCTGCTCGAATGCCTGCTGATCACCGGTCAGGACGCCGACTATCAACTCAAGGTGGTGGTCAAGGATATGGACGCCTACCAGGAGCTGCTGCTCGACCGCATCACGCGTATTCCCGGCGTCACCGGCGTGCATTCCAGCTTCGTCCTGCGCCGGGTGGTCGATCGAACGGCGCTGCCGCTGCTCCAGGCAAACTGACGTCCAGCGGAACAAGCCTCCACGCAGTCGGCCCGCCGCACCGCCCTTGTGCCGAGGCGAGTTACCGGCAGGTGTCGATATTTTTTACACCTTGGCGTCGGCACGGCCAGCCGCAAAACACAAAAGCAAGCTATCCTGCTGATTATGAATGTTTATATAAACTCTGGCACGAAACTTGCATCGTACTGAGCCGACAAGACGCCTATGGAAAAACGACAGAATCGGGCGGTTGGCACGGGTGTTTTCTTGGCGCTTCCAAGGAGAACGGCAATGGTCGACAACATCGTAGTCGGTGGTCCTCGTGCCCAACGGCCAATCATTCACACTGTCGCGCTTTGGCTGGCGTTGGGGTTTTCGGGAAGCGTGTCCGCCACCACCTTGCTGGACATGTTCGACGGTACGAAGCCGGCGTTTACGCGGGACGGCCTTGAATTCTCGAACTTTGCCCCGGTCCTGACCAACACGTTTCCGGCGGGCCAGGATCTGGAGCTCCTGCTCAAGACCAATCCGCTGGCGTTGTTCAACGTCCAGTTTCTCGATTTCACCACGGCGGCCAAGTTTTCCCACGGCTGGGGTAACGCCACGGCTGCCAATGCCGGAAACATCGGTTTGGTAGAACTGCCGGACAATCCCGCGACCGTGGGCGTGGATCCCGGCTTCAGGCTGAACAGCGGCGCCGAATGGACCGTGGATGCGGGCATAAGCCCGCCCACGACCCCGATTGCGTCCGGCCAGCTTTCCGCCTTCGCCTATGACGTCAAGACCCTGACTTCGCAGAAGATCAACAGTGCCGAAATCACCCAGTTTTCCACTATCGATGCCGTCGGACCCGACGTCCTGTCGTTTCTACCCCCCAGTTTGCCCGATGTAGCGCTCGGCTTCGCCCTTCAGTTCATCATGGATCTGAACACCAACGATATTCTGAAGGCGATCCTCAACGTCACCGTAGACCTCGGTGTGCAGTCGCCAAACGGGGTCATGCAGTTCAGCCAGTTTGACGGCTGGTCCGGTTTCGCGGGCCGCGATGCCATTCGGGTGGTCAACGTGGTCGGCGTCGCGGCAAGTTCGGGAGGCGGCTTCACGATGGATGCCCTGGAGCAACGCATCGACCCTCCCCAACCCACCGCCCAGATTCCCCAACCCGGCACGCTGTTGCTGATCAGCATTGGGCTTCTGGGCATGGCCTATTGGCGGCGGCGCACTACCGACCAGTGAGTCCTCGTCTTCGGACAGAAGTGGCGACCCGCTCCCCGGGTTCCTGCCCGGTTTCTTGATGTTTCCTTGCTCAGGACGGTCAGCACTCGTGCACACAAGGCAATGGGCTGCGTCTGGCTCAGACTTCTTCGCATGGTAGAGAGATCGTTGGCCGATTGACGGGCCGCTATCGAC
>NZ_JAVTWB010000221.1:0-31924 GCF_032229525.1 Accumulibacter sp.
ACCAAAGTACTTCTCCTGAAAGCGTTCGAAACCGGCGATGAATCTGGCAATGTCTTTCATGAAATGTTCCTGATGGGTTGGCATGGTTCGATTCCAGGCGGTCGCATTGCCCGGGCAGACAAATCGTGCGCGCAGCTTACCCCTCCATCAATAACAAGGAAATGCGATTATTCTTTAGCCTATGTTCGATCCAGGCGAACAATCGGGCAGCTGACGCCAAGCTGGGTGCAGGCGATTTTCTGATGCGAGGGAGCCGACAAAGATGCCGGGCACGCCGCGCGCAGCGCTACGCTGGGCGGGGGTGGATGCATTCGTTCGGCCGTGCTCGGCAAGACCGGCGGCGGGCCGGGCCGCAGCGCGCTAAAGCCCCGCGCCACCTGCGGCTTTTGAGCGCGACGGGCGTGCCGATCGGGCGGCGGCTTACCAGCCCGCCAACAGCGCTTTCTCGGCCCAGAACAAGCCGGTGATGGTCTTGGCGTCGGTGATTTCACCGCTTTTTACGGCGGCCAGCGCTTCCTCGAGAGACAGGCTGAGGACGTCCAGGAACTCGCCACTATCGAGGTTCGGCTCCGCTTCGCGCCGCACACCGCGGGCGAGGAAAATCTCGATTCGCTCATCCGAATAGCCGACGCAGGGATGCATTACGCCCAGGTAGCGCCATTCGGCAGCCTGGTGTCCGGTCTCCTCGAGCAGCTCGCGAGTCGCCGTGTCGATGATCTCCTCGCCGGCGTCAATCTTGCCGGCGGGTAGCTCGAGGATCGTTCGCCGCAGCGGATAGCGATGCTGACGCACGAAGAGCAACTGACCATCATCGAGCTGGGCAATGACCACCACCGCGCCCTGGTGTCTGACATACTCGCGCAGGCAATCGGCGCCGTCCGGCAAGCGCACCCGGTCGAGGCGAACATCGAGCAACTTGCCGCGAAAGACCTGCGTACTTTCGAGCTCTTCCTCACGGAGGTGTGGATAATCGTCCGGCATTCGCCAACTCCCAATGAAAACGCCCCGGCTGGCGGGGCGTTTCGGTCAAAAAACCCTGCTTACCAGAGCGAGCGCAGCAGGGCCACCGCACAGAGCGACATCAGGGCTTGCGGGAAAATCCCGAGCAGCGCCACCGCCAGGCCGTTGGCAGACATCAGAATCTTCATGTCCATCGGCGCCTTGATCGGCGTCGTGTTCGTCGGCTCGTCGAAGTACATGATCTTGACCACCCGCAGGTAGTAGAAGCAACCGATCAGCGAGAAAAGAACGGCAGTGATCGCCAGCCACAGGTAGCCAGCTCCGACGACCGCCTGCAGCACCGAGAACTTGGCAAAGAAGCCGACGAAGAACGGGATCCCGGCCATTGAAAACATCATCATCATCATCACCGCAGCGAACCAGGGACTGCGCTTGTTGAGTCCCTTGAAGTCGTCGAGTTGATCCGATTCGAGACCACCACGGGCCAGCAGCAAGATCATGCCGAAGGTGCCGGCGCTGGTCAGTACGTAAGTGATGACATAGAACATCGATGAGCTATAGGCGCTGAGCGCGAAGCGCGCATCGCCACCGACCACACCGGTGACCAGGCCGAGCAGCATGAAACCCATGTGCGAGATTGCCGAATAGGCCAGCATGCGCTTGATGTTGGTCTGCGCGATGGCGGCAATGTTGCCGATCGCCATCGACAGCACGGCGAGCAGGATCAGCATCGCCTGCCAGTCCTGGGCGAGAACGATCAGGCCGCTGACCAGCATGCGGATGACGATGGCGAAAGCGGCCAGCTTCGGCGCGGTGGCAATGAACAGGGCGACGGCCGTCGGGGCGCCCTGGTAGACGTCGGGAATCCACATGTGGAAGGGAACCACGCCGAGCTTGAAGGCTATTCCGGAGACCAGAAAGACCAGGCCAAAAACGAGAACCGATTTGTTCGCCTGACCCATGTTGAGGCGCTCGGCTACCGCTGTGATCTCGAGCGTACCGGTCGCGCCGTAGATCATCGACATCCCGTACAGGAGCAGGCCGGAGGCCAGCGCACCGAGTACGAAATACTTCATTGCCGCCTCGGTCGCCGCTACCGAATCGCGATTCATCGCTACCAGTGCATAGAGTGACAGTGAAAGCAGTTCGAGACCGACATAAACGGTGAGGAAATGGTTCGCCGAGATCATCACCATCATGCCGAGGGTGGCGAACAGCACCAGCACGTAGTACTCGCCGCGCGCCATCTGCTCGCGCTCGAGGATGTAGCCGCGGGAATAGAACAACACCACGATCACCGTCAGGTATACGAGGAGCTTCAGGACATCGCCCATCAGGTCGGCGACATACATCTGGCTGAAGGTGTAGCCGATGTCGCCGGTACTGGCTGCGACAGTGACCACCGCTGCCCCGACCAGGGTCAGTTGAGTCGCGACAAAAGTCACCGTCCGTTGGCGGTCCTTGACGAAGAGATCGACGATCAGGATCAGGCAAGCCATCAGCAACATGAAGATCTCCGCGCTCGCAAGGCGGAGATCAGGCGTCTGGAACTGCATTTCGGCAAGAGTCATAGCGGCTACCAATTATAGGATCTTGCTGACAGCGATGTGACGCAACAACTCGTTGACCGAGCTGTGCATGACTTCAGTAAAGGGCTGCGGATAGAGTCCCATACCCAACGCGCCAGCGGCGAACAACACGAAAATGAGGAACTCTCGCCCATTGATGTCGGTGAGTTCCGCGACATGGTGATTGGCTACCGCGCCAAAGACCACGCGCTTGTACATCCAGAGGGTGTAGGCCGCACCAACGATCATCGTCGAGGCGGCGGCGAAGGCCACCCAGAAATTGTGGTCGACGGCGGCCAGGATGACCATGAACTCGCCGACGAAGCCGGATGTCGCAGGCAGGCCGGCATTGGCCATGGCGAACAGCATGAAGAAAGCGGCGAACTTGGGCATCGTGTTGACCACCCCACCGTAGTCGGCAATCTGCCGCGAATGCGCGCGGTCATACATGACACCGATGGCGAAGAACATCGCGCCGGAGACGAAGCCGTGTGAAATCATCTGCACCAACGCCCCCTCGATGCCCAATGCGCTGAACATGAAGAAACCGAGGGTGACGAAACCCATGTGGGCAATCGACGAATAGGCGACCAGCTTCTTCATGTCTTCCTGCACCAGGGCAACGAAGCCGATGTAGATGATCGCGATCAGCGACAGGGCGATGACCAGTCCGGAAAGCTCATGCGAGGCATCCGGAGCGATCGGTAACGAGAAGCGCAGGAAGCCATAGGCGCCCAGCTTCAGGGCGATCGCCGCGAGGACAATCGAACCCCCGGTCGGCGCCTCGACGTGGGCATCAGGCAACCAGGTATGCACCGGCCACATCGGCACCTTCACCGCAAAGGCGACCAGGAAGGCCAGGAAGAGCCAGGTCTGCGGCACCATGCCGATCGGCAT
This sequence comes from Accumulibacter sp., assembly GCF_032229525.1. GTDB lineage: Bacteria > Pseudomonadota > Gammaproteobacteria > Burkholderiales > Rhodocyclaceae > Accumulibacter. Next base: position 3,426 of record NZ_JAVTWB010000221.1, read on the forward strand.
CGCGTGCCAGTCGAGGATCGAAAAGCTGCCGCCGGACGCGATGTACAGGTAGAGCAGCGCGATCAGGAACAACAGGGAGCCCATCAGGGTGAACAGGAAGAACTTGAAAGCCGCATAGACCCGGTTGGAGCCGCCCCAGATGCCGATGATCAGATACAGCGGAATCAGCGAGGACTCGAAGAAGACGTAGAAGAGAACGCCGTCCAGGGCCGAAAAAATGCCGTTCAACAAACCGGACATGATCAGGAAACCGGCGTTGTATTGCGCCACCCGGCTGCCGATGACTTGCCAGCCGGCGAGAATGACGGTCACCGTGATGAAGCTGTTGAGGATGATAAAGGGCATCGATATGCCATCCACACCCAGGTGGTAATGCACGCTGTAGGAAGGAATCCAGCGCAGCAGTTCGACGAACTGCATCTCCGGGGTGTGCAGGTCAAAGCCCGTATACAGCGGAATGGTGACCAGCAGGCCGGCAACAGCGCCAGCCAGGGCGAGCATCCGCGCGAGTGGTGCATTGCGATCGGAGCCGGTCAACAGAACGATAAAACCGGCGATGATCGGTACCCAGATGGCAAAAGAGAGAAGCGGCGTGCCTGACATATTGTTCCCAGTCTTTGTCTAGCTCAGGCGCGCGTGACCCACAGGGTCATCAAGACGAACACGCCGATAATCATCGTAAATGCGTAGTGATAAATGTGGCCGCTCTGGAACATGCGCGCCAGGGTCGCGAACCAGCCGACCAGGCGTACCGCGCCGTTGACGATCATTCCGTCGATCAAACCAGCGTCGCCCCCCTTCCACAGCCCCCTGCCGAGCAACCGCGCACCGCCAGCGAAGACCACCTCATTGAAGCGGTCGAAGTAGTACTTGTTGTCGAGCACGGTGTATAGGGGCGCAAGACGGTTCTTGATCGCTTCGGGGATATCCGGACGTTTCATGTACATGAACCACGATAGAGCGACACCGGAGAACGCGAGCCAGAATACGGCGGAGGTGACGGCATGGGTGGCCATGGCGAAAGCGCCGTGGAAGTGATGGGCAAGTTCCTCCATCACCGGATGCGCTTCGGCATTGATAACGATCGCGTTCTTGAAGAAGTCGCCAAAGAGCATCGGCTCGACCGTGAGATAGCCGATGATCACCGAGGGAATGGCCAGCAGGATCAACGGCAGGGTCACCACCCAGGGGGTCTCGTGGGGCTTCTGCCCGGGCGCAAGGCCGTGGTGTTCTTCGGCGTGCGCATCATCGTCATGATGGGCATCGGCGCCATGGCCGTCGTGCTCTGCTTTGGCATGCGCAGCGTGGTGGTCGTCATGGTGCGCCGTCTTGCCGAAGCGCTCTTCCCCGTGGAACACCAGGAAGTACATGCGGAAAGAATAGAAAGCGGTGATGAACACACCTGCCATCACCGAGAAGTAGGCGAAACCGGCACCCGGGATATTGGTCAGGGCGACCGCTTCGATGATCGAATCCTTGGAATAGAAGCCGGCGAAAAACGGCGTCCCGATCAAGGCCAGAGAACCGATCAGCGAGGTGATCCAGGTGATCGGCATGTATTTACGCAGGCCACCCATGTTGCGGATATCCTGGTCGTGGTGCATGCCAATGATCACCGAGCCCGCGGCGAGGAACAGCAGCGCCTTGAAGAACGCGTGCGTCATCAGGTGGAAAATGGCGACCGAATAAGCCGAAGCACCGAGCGCGACGGTCATGTAGCCCAGCTGTGACAGCGTCGAATAGGCGACCACCCGCTTGATGTCGTTCTGGATGATGCCGAGGAGACCCATGAACAGGGCGGTGATCGCACCGATGACGATGACGAAGGACAGCGCGGTATCGGACAACTCGAACAGTGGCGACATGCGCGCGACCATGAAGATGCCGGCGGTAACCATCGTCGCGGCGTGGATCAGCGCCGAGATGGGGGTCGGACCTTCCATCGAGTCAGGGAGCCAGACATGCAGGGGAACCTGCGCTGACTTGCCCATCGCACCGATGAACAACAGGATGCAGATGGCGGTCATCAGGGCGACGGGGTTGGCTTCGCCAAACAGCGCCACGGTGGTGTCAGCCGCCAGCGACGGCGCCTTGGCGAAAACAGCCGCGTAATCCAGTGTCCCGAAGTAGCTGAGCACCAGGCCGATGCCGAGGATGAAGCCGAAGTCGCCAACCCGGTTGACCAGGAAGGCTTTCATGTTGGCGAAGATCGCGGTCGGCCGCGTATACCAGAAACCGATCAGCAGATAGGAAACCAGGCCGACGGCCTCCCAACCGAAAAACAACTGCATGAAGTTGTTGCTCATCACGAGCATCAACATCGAGAAGGTGAACAGCGAAATGTAGCTGAAGAAACGGTTGTAGCCCGGATCGTCCTGCATGTAGCCGACGGTGTAGATATGCACCATCAGGGATACGAAGGTGACCACCAGCATCATGGTAACGGTCAGTTGGTCGATCAGAAAACCGACTTCGAAATGGTAATCGCCGGAGGTCAGCCAGCGGTACACCGGCCCGTTGAAGGTATTGCCCGCCTGCACGTCCTGAAAGATCACATACGACGCGACCAGGGAAATCGCCACACCGGCAATGGTTACGCTGTGTGCCACCCAGCGGGGGATCACGCGGCAGAACAGGCCTGCAATGATGGCGCCGACGAGCGGGGCCAGCGGAACCAGCAGGTAGAGTTTTTGCATTTCCATGTTCAACCCTTCAGGCTGTCCAGATCATCCACGTGGATGGTCTTCAGGTTGCGGAACAGCACCACGAGAATCGCCAGCCCGATTGCCGCTTCGGCGGCGGCGACAGCCAGGATGAAGAAAACGAAAACCTGCCCGGCAAGATCCTGCATGAAGTGAGAAAAAGCGACGAAGTTCATGTTCACCGCCAACAGCATCAACTCGATCGACATCAGGATGATGATCAGGTTTTTGCGGTTGAGGAAGATACCCACGACGCTGATCGCAAACAGGATCGCGCCGAGGATCAAAAAATGGGACAGTGTAAGCAAGGTGCCTCCCTGATTCCTTCAGCATGGAGCAGCGAGTTCTCGCCACCCCTCTTATTCTCAGCCTTGTGTTGCGAACTTCCTTAGCAGTCAATCAGTCACGCTTCGCGGCGGGCATCTGCAGCACTCGGACACGGTCCTTGGCCTTGACAAAAACCTGCTGCGAGGGGCTGACCGCCTTGTTCTTCCGTTTCTCGCGCTGCGTCAGCGCCACCGCGGCGATGATCCCGACGAGCAGGATGACCGACGCCAGTTCGAACGGATAGACGTACTCGGTAAAGATCAGACGCGCGATGGCCTGCACGTTGCTGACCTCGGCAGTCGCCTGCGGCACGTTGCTCTCGAGCAGACCCAGGTAGTTGCCGCCGAGGACCAGCCCCATTTCGGCAACCATCAGCAAGGCGATGATCGAGCCCAGTGGCAGGTAGCTCCAGAACCCTTCCCGCAAACGATCCAGATTGATGTCAAGCAGCATCACGACAAACAGGAAGAGCACCATTACCGCGCCGACATAGATCAGGATCAGCGCAATCGCGAGAAATTCGGCCTGCAGCAACATCCACACACCGGCCGCCGAAAAGAAGGCCAGAACAAGGAACAGCGCGGCATGCACAGGGTTGCGTGAGGTGATCACACGCAGCCCGGCAAACACCAGGATCGCCGAAAAGAAGTAGAAAACGAAGGTCTTGAATTCCATCGTGGCGGCCTGTTAGCGGTATTTCGAGTCGAGTTCGCGGTCGGCAGCGATCTGCTCTTCGTAGCGGTCACCATTGGCCAGCAACATCGGCTTGGTGTAGTAGAGATCGCCACGCGTTTCACCGTGGTACTCGTAGATCCGCGTCTCGACGACAGCGTCGACCGGGCAGGCCTCTTCGCAGAAACCGCAGAAAATACATTTGGTCAGATCGATGTCGTAGCGCGTGGTGCGACGCGAACCGTCGTCACGCTGGTCGGATTCGATGATGATCGCCATCGCCGGACATACGGCTTCACACAACTTGCAGGCAATGCAGCGCTCTTCGCCGTTCGGGTAGCGCCGCAGCGCATGCAGGCCGCGGAAGCGGAAGCTTTGTGGCGTCTTCTCTTCCGGGTACTGGACGGTGATCTTGCGCGCGAACATGTAGCGCCCGGTAACCGACATGCCCTTGAACAACTCCCTGAGCAGGAGGCTGTTGAAAATTTCCTTCATTGAACCCATGACTAGCCTCTCACTTCCAGATGCTCAACGGCGACATCATCCAGCAACCGACGACGACCAGCCAGATCAGACACAGCGGGAGGAACACCTTCCACCCCAGGCGCATGATCTGGTCGTAGCGATAACGCGGAAAGGTGGCGCGAATCCAGAGGAAGAAGAACAGCACCGCGGCGATCTTCATGAACAGCCACAACAGACCGTCGGGGAGGAAGCCAACCGGTGACAACCAACCGCCCAGGAAGAGCAGCGAGGTCAGCGTCGACACCAGGATCATGTTGGCGTACTCGGCCAGGAAGAAGACCGCAAAGGCCATTCCCGAGTACTCGCAGTGAAAACCAACGATCTCCGATTCGCCTTCCGCCATGTCGAATGGTGCGCGGTTGGTCTCGGCGACGATCGAGACCAGATAGACGACGAACATCGGCAGCAGTGGCAACCAGTTCCACGACAGGAATCCCAGCCCCTTATCGGCGAAAAACCCCCGACTCTGACCGCTCACGATGTCGCCCAGATTGAGACTGTTGGAAACCATCAGCACCACCACCAGTGCCAGGCCCATCGAAACTTCGTAGGAGATCATCTGCGCTGCCGAGCGCATACCGCCCAGCAACGCGTATTTCGAATTCGATGCCCAGCCAGCGAGGATGATCCCATAGACGCCGATCGACGTGATCGACATGACGTACAGCAGGCTGGCGTTGACGTTGGCGAGAACCAGGGTGTCATTGAACGGAATCACCGCCCAGGCGGCCAGAGCCGGCGCAAAGGCGAACATCGGCGCAATCAGGAAAACGCTCTTGTCCGACCCGGTCGGGACCACGACTTCCTTGAGAAAGAGCTTCAGGCCGTCGGCAATCGGCTGAATCAGCCCCCAGGGACCCACACGATTGGGGCCGATACGTACCTGCATCCAGCCGATGACCTTGCGTTCCCAGAAGGTCAGGTAAGCAACGCCGAGCAGCAACGGCGCGATGATCAAAACGATCTTGAGCAGGGTCCACACCAGCGGAAAGATCGGCCCGAAAAAGCCCTGCAACAGTCCCTGTAGCGCATCGACCATCATGCACGCTCCACGTTGATCGTACCGAACATCTCACCCAGCGCCGATGTTGAAACATGGGCTGCGGCCACCCGGACGCAGTTCGCGGGGACGGTGTTGTCGAGCCGGGCGTTCAGCAGTGCCTCGCCCTCTCCCTGACGGACGCGTACCGACGCGCCATCGCTGACACCGAGCGCTGCCAGCGTTGCCGCGCTCATCCGCGCGGCAGGCGCCGCCGCATCATGTGTTTTCTGCAGTGCCGGGGCACGACGGACGAGCGGGTCAGCGAAATAGATCGGCACCTCGGCTACTCGCTGCAAGCCGTCAGGCACGGGAGCCGGAGAATAGCCAACGCCGCTGAGGCCGTTGCTCAACCCGGCAACGAAGCCTTCGCCTGCCGGAACGATCTCGTCGCGCACCTGCTCGCTCGAGTCATACTCGAACCCCGGCAGGGCCAGCAGGTTACCGAGGACGCGCAGCACTTTCCATCCCGGACGCGCATCACCCAGCGGGCGAACGACACCGCTGAAGGTCTGTAGGCGGCCTTCGGCGTTGACAAAAGAACCCGAGGTCTCGGTAAACGGGGTAATCGGTAGCAACACGTCAGCGTACTCCGCCGCCGCACCGTCACTGAACGGGGTCAGTGCGACCACCAGGGCAGCGCCCTTGAGAGCGGCCACCGCCTGTCGTGGATCGTGGCAGTCGAGTTCCGGCTCGACACCGAGCAGGATGTAGGCCTTGCGGGGTTGCGCAAACATCTCGCGCGCATTGAGCGCGGTCGGCAAGGCCTGCGCCAGATAGCCGCCAACGCTGTTGGCCGCTTCGCCGATAAAGCCGCAAGTGGCACCGGTGAGTTTCGACAGCTCGATGGCCAGGGCATGCAGTTGAGCCGCCTGAGGATGCTGCTCGGCGGCATTGCCGAGGAAGATCGCGCGCTTCTCGCCGTCGACCAGGCTCTGGGCAATCGCCTGGCTGGTCGCGCAGGGTTCGACGGATTCGAGCCCCGCCGGCAGCGCAGAATTCTTCAGTTGCGCAGCCGCTTTCACGATAGCCGCCAAGGCCAGCGGCAGTTCAGCGGGAGAGACGGTCACTTGTGCGTGCAACTTGATCAGTGGGTCGTCACTGCTCACGGAAAGCAGGCTGACCTTGCCCCATTTCTTGCCCAACTGGCGCAGACGCTGGGCGAACAGCGGGTGATCCTTGCGCAGAAAGCTGCCAATCACCAACGCCGCATCCAGATCCTTGATTTCCGCGAGACGGAGACCCAGCCACGGCGCGCCGTCAAGCTTTCCATCGGCGGAAAAATCCCGCCGGCGCGGACGGAAGTCGACGCTGCCCGACCCGAGAGCACGAGTCAGCTTCTGCAGCAGGTAGAGTTCCTCAAGCGTTGCATGCGGCGACGCCAGCGCGGCCAGCGAGTCGCCGCCGCTGGTCTTGGCAACGTCCTTGAGGGCGTGCGATACGTAATCGAGTGCGACGTTCCACTCCACTTCGCGCAGGGCACCGTCAACACGGATCATCGGCCTGGTCAGCCGTGCCGGCGAGTTGAGCGCCTCGTAGGAAAAACGATCCTTGTCGGAAATCCAGCACTCATTAACGTCTTCGTTCTCACGCGGCAGGACGCGCATGACGACGTTGTTCTTGATCTGCACGGTCAGGTTGGCGCCGATGCTGTCGTGCGGGCTGACCGACTTGCGGCGCGACAACTCCCAGCTGCGAGCCGAATAGCGAAACGGTTTTGAAGTCAGGGCACCGACCGGACAAAGGTCGATCATGTTGCCGGACAACTCGGAATCGATCGAGCGCCCGACAAAAGTCATGATTTCCGCATGCATGTTGCGGTTCGCCATGCCGAGTTCCATGACGCCGGCGATTTCCTGACCGAAGCGGACGCAGCGGGTGCAGTGGATGCAGCGCGCCATTTCCTGCATCGAGATCAGCGGGCCGACGTCCTTGTGGAAAACGACGCGCTTGCCTTCCTGAAAGCGCGAAGCACTGCCGCCGTAACCCACCGCCAGATCCTGCAACTGGCACTCGCCGCCCTGATCGCAGATCGGGCAATCGAGAGGGTGGTTGATCAGCAGGAACTCCATCACGCCTTTCTGGGCCGTGACGGCCAGTTCAGAATGGGTGAACACCTTCATGCCGTTGGTCACCGGCGTGGCACAGGCAGGTAGCGGCTTCGGCGCCTTTTCGACCTGCACCAGGCACATCCGGCAGTTGGCTGCGATCGACAGTTTCTTGTGGTAGCAGAAATGTGGGATATAGGCACCAAGCTGCTGGGCAGCATCCATAATGGTGCTGCCATCAGGCACTTGCACCATCTTGCCGTCTATTTCGATTTCCATCGTCGAGACCCTAAGCCCTTGCCGTGAAGAAGCCACTGCCAGCGCGCTGAACGTCAACGGGCACGAGGCACTTCTTGTGTTCGATGTGATACGCAAACTCGTCGTGAAAATGCTTGATGAAGCTCTGCACCGGCATCGAGGCGGCATCGCCGAGCGCGCAGATCGTGCGGCCCATGATGTTGGTGGTCACACTGGCGAGCAGGTCCAGGTCATCGCCACGCCCACGCCCGCTCTCGATACGATGCACCACCTGGTACAGCCAGTTGGTTCCTTCACGACAAGGCGTGCATTGGCCGCACGACTCTTCGTAGTAGAAGAAGGAAAGGCGCTCGAGCGCTTTCACCATGCAGGTCGTCTCGTCCATCACGATGACCGCCCCCGACCCCAGCATGGACCCCGCCTTGCTGATCGAATCGTAGTCCATCGTGCAGTCCATCATCGCTGCTGCGGGCACCACCGGGGATGAGGAACCGCCGGGAATACACGCCTTCAAGTTCCGCCCCCCGCGCATGCCGCCAGCCATTTCGAGCAGCGTGGCGAACGATGTACCCATGGGAATTTCGTAGTTTCCCGGCCGGTTGACGTGACCCGAAACCGAGAACAGCTTGGTACCGCCGTTGTTCACCTTGCCCGCTTCGAGATAGGTCTCGCCACCCAGATTGATGATGCAGGGGATGGAAGCAAAGGTCTCGGTATTGTTGATCGTGGTCGGCTTCCCGTAGAGACCGAAAGACGCCGGGAAAGGCGGCTTGAAGCGTGGCTGCCCCTTCTTGCCTTCGATCGACTCGAGCAGCGCGGTTTCCTCGCCACAGATATAGGCACCGTAGCCGTGGTGCGCAAAGAGCTCGAAGTTAAAACCCGAACCAAGCAGGTCGGACCCGAGAAAGCCAGCCGCGCGCGCCTCATCGAGCGCCTCTTCAAAGCGCTCGTAGATTTCCCACACTTCGCCGTGGATGTAGTTGTAACCGCGTGCCGCACCCATCGCATAGGCGGCAATGGCCATTCCCTCGATCACCGAATGCGGGTTATAGCGCAGGATGTCGCGATCCTTGAAGGTCCCCGGCTCGCCCTCGTCGGAATTGCACACCACGTACTTGTCACCCGGAAACGAGCGCGGCATGAAGCTCCATTTGAGGCCGGTCGGAAACCCGGCACCGCCGCGACCGCGCAGCACTGACTTCTTGACCTCGTTGATGACGAATTCCTGCGACAGCTTGTCTTCAAGAATCCGCCGCAGCGCCGAGTAGCCACCACGCTTGACGTAGTCGGCCAGGCGCCAGGCCTTGTCGCCATCCAGGCCAACGCTCAGCATTGGATTGATTGCACCGAGAATCGCCATTACTTCAGCTCCGCCAGCAGTTGGTCGATTTGTTCCGGATTCATCCAGCTGCACATCCGACGGTTATTGACGATCATCACCGGCGCATCGCCGCAAGCGCCCATGCACTCGCCTTCCTTGAGCGTGAACAAGCCGTCCGACGTCGTTTCGTTATAGCCGATGCCAAGCTTCTTCTGCAGGTACTCGCCGGCATCGACCCCGCCGGAGAGCATGCACGGCAAATTTGTGCACACCGAAAGCTTGTACTTGCCGACCGGCTTGAGGTCGTACATGTTGTAGAACGTCGCCACTTCGTAGGCGGCCACCGGCGCCATGCCGAGATAGTTGGCGACAAACTCGATCGCCGCACTTGAAAGCCAACCCTGCTCTTCCTGCGCTATGGCGAGAGCGGCCATCACCGCCGACTGCTTCTGCTCAGCCGGATACTTCGCAATTTCGCGATCGATTCTCTTGAGGGATTCTGAAGTCAGCATCAGCGGTCAATCTCGCCAAAAACAACGTCCTGCGAACCAATGATCGTCACCACGTCGGCCAGCATGTGGCCCCGCGCCATCTCGTCCATTGCCGAGAGGTGCACATAACCCGGCGCACGGATCTTCAGGCGGTACGGCTTGTTCGCTCCGTCGGAAATTATGTAGATGCCGAACTCGCCCTTGGGGTGTTCGACGGCCGAATAGGCCTCGCCCTCGGGAACGTGCATACCTTCGGTGCACAGCTTGAAGTGGTGAATCAGCTCTTCCATGTTGGACTTCATCGCTTCGCGATCCGGTGGCGCAACCTTGTGGTTGTCGGACATCACCGGGCCCGGGTTTTGCCGCAGCCAGTCAATACATTGCTTGACGATGCGGTTGGACTGCCGCATTTCTTCCATGCGCACCAGATAACGATCATAGGAATCGCCGGTAACACCCACCGGGATATCAAAGTCGACGCGGTCATAAACCTCGTAAGGCTGTTTCTTGCGTAGATCCCAGGCAATACCAGAGCCGCGCAGCATGGGCCCGGAAAAGCCACGCTGCAACGCACGCTCGGGCGACACGATACCCACGTCCACCAGGCGCTGCTTCCAGATGCGGTTGTCGGTCAACAGCGTTTCGTACTCGTCGAGCAAGGTCGGGAAGCGACCGACAAAATCGTCGAGAAAGTCCAGCAAGGAACCGCTGCGCGCCTCATTGAAAGGCCTGATCTGGGCGGCGCTCTTCCACTTCGACTCCTGATACTGCGCCATGCGGTCAGGCAGGTCGCGATAGACGCCGCCCGGCCGGTAGTAAGCGGCATGCATTCGCGCGCCGGATACGGCTTCATAGGCATCGACGAGATCCTCGCGCTCGCGAAAGGCGTAGAGCACCATCGTCATCGCACCCACGTCGAGGCCGTGACAGCCGATCCACAGCAGGTGATTCAGAATGCGGGTTATCTCATCGAACATCACCCGGATGTATTGCGCACGGAGCGGCACTTCGATCTGCAACAGGCGTTCGATGGCCATGCAATAGGCGTGCTCGTTGCACATCATCGACATATAGTCGAGGCGGTCCATGTACGGCACCGACTGAATCCAGGTCTTTGTTTCAGCAAGCTTTTCTGTAGCCCGATGAAGCAGCCCGATATGCGGATCGGCGCGCACCACCACTTCGCCGTCCAGTTCGAGGACCATCCTCAGCACGCCGTGCGCGGCCGGGTGCTGCGGTCCGAAATTCAGCGTAAAGTTGCGCAGTTCAGGCATTTTCAGCGTTCCCGTAAGTCGCTTCGCGAACGATCCGCGGCGTAATCTCACGCGGCTCGATGGTCACCGGCTGATAGATTACCCGTTGCTGGTCCGGGTCGTAGCGCATCTCGACGTAACCGGAAACCGGGAAATCCTTGCGGAACGGATGCCCGATAAAACCGTAGTCGGTGAGAATTCTGCGCAGATCGTCGTGCCCCGGGAAGACGATGCCATAAAGGTCGAAAGCCTCACGCTCGAACCAGTTGACGCTGTTCCAGATCGAGGTCACCGAGGGCAACGAAGGAAAACTGTCGTCCGGGGCAAAGCAGCGTACGCGCAAGCGCCAGTTGCGGACAATCGACAACAGGTGACTGACCGCGGCGAAACGCCTGCCCTCGCGCGGGACATTGCCGTAGGTCGAATAGTCGACGCCGCACAGGTCGATCAACTCTTCAAAAGACAATCCCGGCTCGTCGCGAAGCGTCTGCATCACCGACAGGTAGTCGGTGGCATCCACCTCGATGGTCACTTCACCGAACGCTACCTTCAGGGACTTCACTCGCTCGCCGAGATGTTCTTGCAGGCTCTGGCAAAGCGCTTCCAGCGTGGCGGACATGGCTCACTCTCGGTTGGTTGTTTTCAGCGGGCGATGGTGCTGGTGCGACGGATCTTGTTCTGCAACTGGATCAAGCCGTAAATCAGCGCCTCAGCGGTCGGCGGGCAGCCCGGAACATAGATATCGACGGGAACGATCCGGTCGCAGCCGCGCACCACCGAGTAGGAGTAATGGTAATAACCACCACCGTTGGCACACGAGCCCATCGACACGACCCAGCGCGGCTCGGCCATCTGGTCGTAGACCTTGCGCATCGCCGGCGCCATCTTGTTGGTCAGCGTTCCGGCGACGACCATCACGTCAGACTGGCGCGGACTCGGACGAAAGACGATGCCAAAACGGTCCAGATCGTAACGCGAGCAGCCAGCATGAATCATCTCGATGGCACAGCAGGCGAGGCCGAAGCTCATCGGCCACATCGAACCGGTGCGGACGTAGTTGATCAGCTTGTCGGCCGTGGTGGTCACGAAGCCTTCCTGGAGGATGCCCTCAATGCCCATCGATCACTCCCAATCCAGCGCGCCCCTGGCCCAGGCGTACACGTAACCCACGACCAGAATGGCAATAAAGACCAGCATCTCGATGAACCCGAACCACCGGATCGAATCGGTTTCGACGATCTCCTTGAAGATCGTCGCCCACGGCAACAGAAAGGCGACTTCGAGATCAAACAGGATGAAGATGATGGCGATCAGGTAGTAGCGCACGTCGAACTTCATGCGCGCGTCTTCGAAGGCTTCGAAGCCACATTCGTAGGGGGAGAGTTTCTCGCTGTCGGGGCGATGAGGCGCCACCATCAGCCCCATCACGACCGGCATCACACCGAAGGCAATGCCAATCAGTATGAAGACAAATACCGGGAAATAGCCTTCCAGCATGATCCGCCCCACAAGCGCTTCATTTCAAACCACAGCCACCACTTTTGGGTAGCCCCTCCTGGTGCCGACGATGAGACTCGAACTCACACGACCGAAGTCACTACCCCCTCAAGATAGCGTGTATACCAATTTCACCACGTCGGCATTACCATCGCCAGCAGGCGGGTCAATCGAGGAGTGAAGCCTTTCCCGCCGCTGTTTTCCAACCAGACTACCGGGGAATATCCTTCGCTTTGGAGTCAGGATTTACCGGGCTTTTACCCTGGTCAACACCACCCAACGGTGGTGCTGGAACAGGGGCGGATTTTACCGCATCCTGCATCACACTGCCAGTCGTTTTTGGTGTGTTCGAGGCCAGATAGGCGAGCGACAGGCTAGTGGCGAAGAAGATCGTCGCGATCACCGCAGTGGCACGGCTAAGGAAATTCGCGGAACCCGTCGCCCCGAACAGACTGCCTGACGCGCCACTCCCGAAGGCAGCGCCCATGTCGGCACCTTTGCCATGCTGCACCAGGACCAAGCCGATGACACTCATGGCCGCCAGTATGTGCACCGCCAGAACCACAGAAAAAAGATATTCCATATAACCTCTTAGCCGACCCGGCGAACGGCAGACCCATCGCCGGTTAACGGATCGCATGATGGCGAAGCACTCGCCAATCAATGCTGTCGAACGGACGCCAATGAAGCCGACCCGCAGCACGTCCAACAAAAAATAGAGCCAGCAAAACTCGACGCCCTTGCGGTACCGAGCCTTCTGGCCGACCTTCCTCCCCCGCAAGCGATCCGCAAACGGCCGGGGTTCTCTCGCCCGCAACGGGTACCGAGAGTGCAGGCCGCCGTAGAAGCCAGACCCCATGGCGCGAACACGCCAAAAAACTTTGCTAGTATACCGAGTCCGCAGGCTCTTGGTCAATTGACCACAACCCCCTTGACCAGGTCCACGGCAAGCGGACCGAACGCAGTCTCTGCGGCCAGATCGGGCACCGCCGGTCAGGAGAGCAGTGCCAGGAAGATTCGATGGTGAGGGATCGAGGCCAATAGGCCTCTGTAGCAACGCTGGAAGGCAAGAACACCCGAAACAATGTGCCCCCCACCAACAAACGGCAGCTATCGGCAAGCAGCTCAGCCCACGCCTCCTAGCGCGCAAGGCGGAGATGCCTCGGCATGTCCGGGAGAATCCGGCCACCGCGGCGACTGCTACCGAAGATTCTGATGCCGAACAACTCGATCGACATCAGCGAGAAGGCAGGCGTACGCTACCTCCATTTTTCGTCAAACTGGGTGCAGGGCGCCATGCGCATCCAGCGGCCGCACGCGCTCGAATTGCCCTACACGCGAGAAATGATGGCCGGATTGCTGCTTCGCGACCCGCCATGGCCGGGCGAGGCCTTGCTGATCGGCCTCGGCGCCGGATCGCTGGCCAAGTTCATCTACCGCCAACTGCCGACGACGAAGATCACGGTCGTCGAGATCGACCCACAGGTCGAGATCGTCGCACGGCTGCATTTCAAGCTGCCGGACGACCCGCCGCGCCTGCGCGTGGTGATCGGTGACGGCGCCGCCTACATGCTCGCCAGCGGCCGTCACTATGACTACATTCTGGTGGACGGCTTTGACAAGAATGCCCGAGCCGGCGTCCTCGACACCCTGCCTTTCTACCAGGCCTGCCGCTCGCGCTTGAGTGATAGGGGGCTGTTGACCGTCAACCTTCTTGGTCGGGAACGTGGCTTTCAGGCGAGTGTCAGTCGCATCAACGCGGCTTTCGATGGCCGGGCGCTGGTCTTTCCGTCCTGCGACAGCGGCAACGCCATCGCTTTTGCCGCCGCCGGGGATGCAGTGGACGTCGGCTTTGACGAGCTGATCAGCAAAGCCAACCAGTGCCGCACGGAAACCGGTCTCAACCTGCTGCCAACCATCGCCCGGCTGCAAATCGCACGACGTCCGGGCAACGATCGGTTTCGGATCTGAGCACGCCTCTCGCTGGCGCACTGGCGGCGCCTCCGGCAACCCACACAAGGCGAGTATACTTGCCGCCTCCGGGCGCCACCCACAGCCTTGTTCGAAAAGCCCTCACGCCATGACTCAAATCCCCCCCCCACACACCGCTCAAGGTGTGACGCTTGCCGGACTCTCGCCGCCGACTCTGCCCGTCAGCTGGTCACAACACGTGCTGGCCCTGCTCGCCGGCGAAGAGAAAATTCTGGCCTGGCTGGAAATCGATCTGGACACCACTCTGCACTTCGCGACCGGCATCGTCGTCATCACCGGCGAGCGTCTGCTGGCGTTGTCGGCTGACGATACGGCCGGCCAGAGCTGGACTTACCGACCTGGCCTCACCCTTGCCCGTCGCGACCACGCGGGCGTCGGAACGCTGGAGCTGTCGGACGCCACGTCCCTGCTCGGGCAATGGCGCTACACGCTGGGCGCCGATGTCGCAGCCGGCCGTCTGATTGATCACTTCACCCGGCAGCTGGACTTCCACCTCACCGGTGCCATGCCACCCGCCGCGCCGCAGGCGCTGTGCCCGAACTGCGAAACGCCGCTGCTGGCCGGACAGGAAGAATGCCCGGTATGCAGCAAGGAAATCCATCAACCGCCCTCGACCTGGACACTGTTGCGCCTGGGGCGCTTCGCCAAACCCTACAAGGGTCGGCTGTTCGCCGGCTTCGTCCTCTCCCTGCTAAGCACCGCGGCAACCCTGGTGCCGCCATACCTGACCATGCCACTGATGGACAACGTCTTGATCCCCTACCAGAACGGCCAGGCGATCGACCCCGGCCTGGTCGCCCTCTATCTCTCGGGCCTGCTCGGCGCCGCACTGGTCGCCTGGGTGCTCGGTTGGGCGCGCACCTACATCCTGGCGCTGGTCTCCGAGCGGATTGGTGCCGACCTGCGCACCGCCACCTACGAGCATCTGCTGAAGCTCTCACAGGAATACTTCGGCGGCAAGCGGACCGGCGACCTGATGGCTCGCATCGGCTCGGAAACCGACCGCATCAATATCTTCATATCGCTGCACCTGCTCGATTTCGCCACCGACGTGCTGATGATCGGGATGACCACGGCGATCCTGATGTCGATCGATGTCCGGCTGGCACTGGTAACACTCTTGCCGCTGCCGATCATCGCCTGGCTGATCCACGTCGTGCGCGAGAAGCTGCGTACCGGTTTCGAACGGGTAGACCGCGTCTGGGCGGAAGTGACCAATGTGCTGGCCGACACCATTCCCGGCATTCGCGTGGTCAAGGCCTTTGCGCAGGAGGCGCGTGAAACGGGTCGTTTCCGGGCGGCCAACGCACACAACCTGGAGGTCAACGATCGCGTCAACAAGGTGTGGTCACTATTTTCGCCGACCGTCACCCTGCTCACCGAACTGGGCCTGCTGATCGTCTGGGGTTTCGGCATCTGGCAAATCGCCAAGGATCAGATCACGGTTGGCGTGCTGACCGCCTTCCTCGCCTACATCAGTCGCTTCTATCTCCGCCTCGACTCGATGAGCCGCTTCGTCTCGGTGACACAGAAGGCAGCCGCCGGCGCCAAGCGTATCTTCGACATTCTCGACCACGTCTCCAGCGTTCCCGAGCCCACCAGCCCGGTGCATCTGCCGAAGGTTTCGGGGCGCATCGAGCTGCGCAAGGTCGGCTTCCGCTACGGCACGCGCAGTGTCACTCGTGACATCAGCATCGCCATCGAACCGGGCGAGATGGTCGGACTGGTCGGACACAGCGGTTCCGGCAAGAGCACGCTGGTCAACCTGATCTGCCGTTTCTACGACGTCAGCGAAGGGGCCATCCTGATCGACGGGGTCGACATCCGCTCGCTGCCGGTGGCCGAATACCGCCAGCACATCGGCCTGGTGCTGCAGGAACCCTTCCTGTTCTTCGGCACCATCGCCGAGAATATCTCCTACGGAAAACCGGCAGCGACGCGCGCCGAGATCGTCGCGGCCGCGCGTGCCGCACACGCCCACGAATTCATCCTGCGCCTCCAGCACGGTTACGACTCGCTGGTCGGCGAGCGTGGCCAGGCACTCTCCGGCGGCGAGCGGCAGCGAATCTCGATCGCCCGGGCGCTACTGATCGACCCGCGCATCCTGATCCTCGACGAGGCCACCTCATCGGTCGACACGACCACCGAGAAGGAGATCCAGAAGGCACTGGACAACCTGGTGCGCGGCCGGACAACGATTGCCATTGCGCACCGCCTGTCCACCCTGCGCGACGCCGATCGACTGGTCGTTCTCGACCGCGGCAGCGTCGTCGAAGTCGGTAGCCACGACCAGTTGATGGCCTGCGAAGGGCACTACTACCGCCTCTATCAGGCACAGGCACGCAACGTCGACACCGAAGACGGCTTGCGCGAGCTTGCGCCCGAACGCGACACCGACGGAGAACGCCAATGATCACCCGTCCCGACTATCAGCTGCAACGCAACGCCTTCGGACGGCTTGAACTGACCACCGCCGACGGTCAGGCACATGTCGGCGTCGTGCCGGTGCGTGCTTTTCCAATCACCGCTGCTGACGACGGCATCGGCCTGGTCGACCCGCACGGCCACGAGCTGGCGTGGATAGAGCGGCTGACCGACCTCCCGGAAGAGATGCGCACACTGGTCGAAACGGAGCTCGCTCGGCGCGAGTTCATGCCCGAAATCCAGCGCATCATCAGCGTTTCGAGTTTTGCCACGCCAAGCACCTGGCAAGTCGAAACGGATCGCAGTTCGACCAGTTTCGTCCTCAAGGGCGAGGAAGATATTCGCCGCCTGAGCTCACCGGCGCTACTGATCGCCGACAGCCACGGCATTCACTTCCTGATCCGCGACCGTTACGCACTCGACCAGCACAGCCGGCGCATTCTGGACCGCTTCCTGTGAGCCGCGGAACAGCAATCGCCGCACCCGGCGGTCAGCCAATTGCCGCGCGCAGCGTTATACCGACGATAATTGCGGCCGGGCTGCGATCGCCTGCTGCCACTCTCGCGCCAAGGCGCGCCCACCTGTCCGTGTCTGGAACGATGACATGAAAAGCAAAGACATCAAGTTTCTCGAAATCCGCTACCTGCGTGGTCCGAATATCTGGACCTACCGCCCGGTCATCGAGGCGGTCGTCGATATCGGCGACCTCGAGGACTTTCCGTCGAACACCATTCCGGGCTTTTACGAACGCCTGACCGCTCTTCTCCCGTCGCTGATCGAACATCGCTGCAGCTACGGCGAGCGCGGCGGTTTTCTGCGGCGCTTGCAGGAAGGCACCTGGCCCGCCCACATCCTCGAGCACGTCACCCTCGAGCTGCAAAATCTGGCGGGCATGCCTGGTGGCTTCGGCAAGGCCAGGGAGGTTTCGGCGCGCGGTGTTTACAAGGTGGTAGTCCGTGCCTGGCACGAGGACGTCACCCGCTCGTGCCTCTTTGCCGGGCGCGAACTGCTGCTGGCGGCGATTCAGGACACCCCCTTCGACGTCGCCGCGACGGTCGCCAAGCTGACCGACATGGCTGAGCGCAAGTTGCTCGGGCCGAGCACCGGCTGCATCGTCGACGCGGCGACGGCCAAGGACCGGCGCATTCCGGCGATCCGCCTGTTGGCCACCGGCAACCTCGTGCAACTCGGCTATGGCTCGCGTAGCAGACGCATCTGGACCGCCGAAACCGATCGCACCAGCGCCATTGCCGAGGGTATCTCGCGCGACAAGGACCTGACCAAGAGCCTGCTCACCGCCTGCGGCGTGCCGGTCCCCGAAGGCCGCCTGGTCGACAGTGCCGAGGACGCTTGCGCGGCTGCCGAGGACATCGGCTATCCGGTCGTCGTCAAACCCTCTGACGGCAACCACGCGCGCGGCGTGTTCACCAATCTGGTGACGCCGGCCGAAGTCGAGTCGGCCTATGCGGGAGCCGTCAAGGAAGGCAGCGGGGTCATCGTCGAACGTTACATACGGGGTTCGGAACACCGCCTGCTGGTGATTGGCGGCAAGCTGGTCGCCGCCGCACGCGGCGAAGTCGCAAAGGTGATTGGCAACGGCCAGTCGACCATTGACCAATTGATCGACAGCCAGATCAATTGCGACCCGCGCCGTGGTGCCGAGGAGGAGTATCCACTCGATCTCCTCGCGCTGAGCGACAATCCGGTCGCGCTCCTCGAAGTGACGCGCCAGGGGTTTACCGGAGCCTCGGTTCCGCCGGCCGGTCGCGAGGTTCTGATCGTGCGCAGCGGCAACCATACCGACGATGTCACCGACCTCGTGCACCCCGACACCGCAGCCACCGCCTCACTCGCCGCACGCATCGTCGGACTCGATATCGCCGGCGTTGACCTGGTCTGTGAAGACATTTCGCAGCCGCTTGATGAACAACGCGGCGCGATCGTCGAAGTCAATGCCGGCCCTGGCCTGCTGATGCACCTCAAACCGGAAACCGGCGAACCACGCCCGGTTGGCCGGGCGATCGTCGATCAGCTGTTCCCCAACGGCGACGACGGTCGTATCCCGGTGATCGGCGTCAGCGGCAGCTTCGGCAAAACGACGGTGGCCAATCTGGTCGCGCGCTTCCTGGCCCTCTCCGGCAAGCATACCGGTCTGGCGTGCAGCGACGGGCTGTACCTCGATCGGCGCTGCATTGCCAAGGGCGATAGTGCCAACTGGGGGGCTGCCAACCGGATCCTGATGAACCGTGCCGTGGACGCCGCTGTGCTGGAAAACGGCAGCGACACCATCCTCGGCGAGGGCCTCGCCTACGACCGCTGCCTGGTCGGCGTAATCACCAACGTAGACCCGGCGGCGCATTTCGGCCGCTACCACGTGGAAACGGTCGAACAGGTGTTCACGGTCCTGCGCACCCAAGTCGATCTGGTCCTGCCAGGCGGCGCGGCGGTGCTCAATGCCAGTCACCCGATGCTGGTCGACATGGCGGCCTTGTGCGACGGCGAGGTGATTTTCTTTGCCGCCGACCCCCAACTACCTGTCCTGGTCGCGCACCGCGCGCAGGGCAAGCGGGCAGTGTTCGCCCGCGATGGCCAGGTGATACTTGCCAGTGGCCAGGACGAGCGGGCGATCGTCAGCCTGGACGCGATTCCGCTGACCGCCGGCGGCAGTGTGCCCTTCGAGATCGAGAACGTCCTCGCCGCGACCGCGGCAGCCTGGGCGCTCGGCATCGGAGCCGAAATCATCCGCACCGGGCTGGAAACCTTCACCATCGCCTGATCAACCGCTGGCGAATGCGAGCGTGCAAGCTGAGCCAGGAAGAGCACCAACGATGCACGATGCGGGCGCCAGGCGCCCAGACAGCAGCAGAAAGGGAAACTGTTCATGGAAGTATCGCGAATCCGCGCTTTGCGCGGCCCCAACCTCTGGAGCCGGCACACGGCGATCGAAGCCATTGTCTCTTGCGCCGAAGACGAGCGCAGCATCGACAACATCCCGGACTTCGAGAACCGTCTGCGCGAGCGCTTCCCGGAACTGGCCATGCTGCGGCCGGCCGGTCACGATGAACCGGTATCGATGGCGCAGGCGCTGGAGTTCGCGGCGCTGGGACTGCAGGCCCAGGCGGGCTGTCCGGTCACTTTCAGCCGCACCGCCAAGACCGTCGAAGCAAGCACCTATCAGGTGGTCGTCGAATACAGTGAAGAGGTCGTTGGTCGACTGGCCTTCGAACTCGCCCAGCATCTGTGCACCGCCGCTGTCGAGGACAGCTTCTTTGACCTCGGTGAAGCACTGGACCGCTTGCGCGAACTCGATGAGGATGTGCGCCTAGGCCCAAGCACCGGGGCGATCGTCTATGCCGCGATGGCGCGCAACATCCCCTACCGCCGACTCACCGAAGGCAGCATGGTCCAGTTCGGCTGGGGTAGCCGCCAGCGGCGCATCCAGGCAGCAGAAACCGATCGCACCAGCGCGGTAGCCGAATCGATTGCCCAGGACAAGGAATTGAGCAAGATTCTGCTGCACGCCGCCGGCGTTCCGGTCCCTACCGGGCGACCGGTACTCAGTGCCGAGGATGCCTGGGCAGCAGCCTGCGAAATCGATGCTCCGGTGGTCGTCAAGCCGCAGGACGGCAACCAGGGCAAGGGCGTCGCGGTCAATCTGATCACCCGCGAACAGATCGAAGCGGCTTATGCGGTGGCCTTCCAGGTCAGCGACGAGGTACTGGTCGAGCGCTACATTCCTGGCCATGACTACCGCCTGCTGGTAGTCGGCGACAAGCTGATCGCCGCCGCCCGGCGCGATCCGCCACTGGTCGTCGGCGACGGCGAGCACAATATCCTGGAATTGGTCGAGCGGGTGAATAGTGACCCGCGACGCGGTGAAGGTCATGCCACGTCATTGACCAAAATTCGCCTCGACGAAGTGGCTCTGGCGCGCCTGGAAAACGCCGGCCTGACACCTGAATCGGTACCGCCAAGAGGCTCGCGCGTGGTCCTGCGCAACAACGCCAACCTGTCAACCGGCGGCACCGCTACCGACGTCACCGACGACGTTCATCCCGAGTTTGCAGCACAGGCGATCGCCGCGGCGCAAACCATCGGCCTCGACATCGCTGGCGTAGACATCGTTTGTGACAGCGTCCTGCGCCCGCTCGAGGCGCAGGGTGGCGGCATCGTTGAACTCAATGCGGCACCCGGCCTGCGCATGCATCTGCAGCCGTCGTTCGGCAAGGGGCGACCGGTTGGCGAAGCGATCGTCGCCAACATGTTTGCCGATGGCGATGAAGCTCGTATTCCGCTGGTCGCCGTCGCCGGAACGAACGGCAAGACGACAACCGTTCGCCTGATCGCCAACATCTTCGCCGAACATGGCCTGCGTGTGGGCATGACCACTACCGACGGCGTCTACATCGAGGGCCGGCGCATAGATACCGGCGACTGCAGCGGGCCCAAGAGCGCCCGTAACGTCCTGCTCCACCCCGACGTCGATGCGGCAGTGCTTGAGACGGCGCGCGGCGGCGTGCTGCGCGAGGGGCTTGGCTTCGACCGCTGCGACGTCGCCGTGGTCACCAACATCGGTCTCGGCGACCACCTGGGACTGTCTTACATCAGCACGGTCGAGGACCTGTCGGTCGTCAAGCGCGTCATCGTCCAGAACGTCACTCCCGAGACCGGCGTCGCCGTGCTCAATGCGGCCGATCCGATGGTCGCCCGAATGGCTGATTCGTGTCCCGGCAGCGTCATCTTTTTCGCCTGCGACCGCA
The DNA here is from genome assembly GCF_032229525.1 of Accumulibacter sp. Taxonomy (GTDB): domain Bacteria; phylum Pseudomonadota; class Gammaproteobacteria; order Burkholderiales; family Rhodocyclaceae; genus Accumulibacter. The sequence goes on from NZ_JAVTWB010000221.1 coordinate 24,735, forward strand.
ATCACCCGTTGATGGCCATGCATCGCGCGCAACGGAAACGGGTCGTCTATCGCGACCGGGACTCGATCGTCGCGTCGGGAGGTGGTGTCGAGCACCGCATCGCCCTCGCCGACATCCCGGTCACCCAAAATGGCGCCATTGGTTTCCAGATCGAGAACGCGATGGCCGCGACTGCCGCCGCCTGGGCTCTGGAGCTACCTTGGGCGACCATTCGCAACGGACTGGCCAGCTTCGTAAACGACGCCCAGAGCGCACCTGGACGCTTCAACGTGTTCAGCTACCGAGGAGCGACGCTGGTCGCCGACTACGGCCATAACCCGGACGCCATTCAAGCACTTGTCGAAGCCATCGACAACATGCCGTCACCCCCGGGGCGTCAGCGCTCGGTGGTCATCAGTGGCGCCGGCGATCGGCGCGATGAAGACATCCGCGGACAGACGGAGATTCTTGGCGGCGCCTTCGATCGCGTCGTGCTCTATCAGGACCAGTGCCAGCGCGGGCGGGCAGATGGCGAAGTGCTGGCCCTGCTACAGCAGGGCTTGCAGAACGCCACGCGCACCACCGAGGTCAAGGAAATCACTGGCGAGTTCCTGGCTATTGACACCGCTCTGGCCGACTTACGAGCGGGGGATCTTTGCCTGATCCTGATCGATCAGATCGAGGAAGCGCTCGAACACATCGCCAGGCGCCTTGCCGAGGGCTGAAACAGCGCGTTATCCGCTGGCACGACCCGATCGGGCATCTAGCCGCGATCCTGGCGCCGGGCAGCTCCAGGCGAAGCGGCCAGACGAGCCGACGAAAAGCCGTTTCGCCGCGCCATCCGTGTTGCGCAGCCTGACCTTGAGCTCCTTGCTCGGAAGAGCGATCAGAGGACTATCCGTCACACGAAGCCGCAGCGCACTGATGCGCGTTTCGTCCTCGACACGATCCACCGCGCAAGCGAGTTCACTGCAGGCCTGCTCTCGAGCGCTGAGCATTTCCTCGATTTGCACAGACAGAGCGATCAACTCGGCGTCCAGCTTGCTGATCGCCTCAGCGATTTGGGACAAACCCCACAGTGTCGGCGCGACCCGCTCCGTTAACCGGCGCCAACCCACCTCCTGCTCGGGACTCAAGCTCGCTTCGCCGCTGCGCAACTTGTCGGCCAGGAGAAGGTAACGGGCGACCTCACGTTCGCTGCGCAAAGCGGCGGCTCGCTCCTGATGACCGGCGATCGCCTTGGCCAGCGTAGCGCGCTCTTGCTGCAACGCGGCAATCTTCGCGTCGTCGGCCGACAGGTCGGGCAGCAGGATGAGTAAGGCGTTGTCGACGTCCCGGCGCGAACGGGCAACGCCTACCTTGATGTTCTTTCCTGCCAGAGCGCAAGCCTCCGCAACCTCGATGCGCAATTCGTCGGCAACGATATCGCATTGCGTCGCTTGTTCGACGACTACCTGGCGGGCCAGGATAAGGCAGTTGTCGGCCCGTTTCACGGTGACGCAACCATGGAGCGCGGTCAGCGTCGCGCCAGAGGCGACCCCTTCGACCACGATGTCACCTTCGTTGTTGCTGGCACTGCCGCCAACCAGGTTGCGTTTCAGGCGGACGACGCCGCCGGTGGACACAATCTTGCCAAAGACGTCAGCGTACGCCGTGATGCTGCGACAGGTGACGACGCGCTTCTCCTGGATTTCGCCGTACTGCTCGTACATTTCGCCAGTCAGCGTCAAATCACCGGTTGTGCGGGCGCTGACCCCTTCCCGACTGACGATCTTGTCGGCAACCGAGAACTGGCCGGAACCCTTATCGATATTGAGAAAGCCATGGACTGAAGTCACCAGGTATTCGCCATCCTTTTCCCGGCTGATCCGGGTACCGGGACCGACCATGCGGGCCAGATCGAAATCTTTCGGCAACGGCGCCACCAACGGTTCCCCGGTGACGTCGCGCCCGTCGACTCCCAGTGTGCGCGGGATTTTCTTGACCAGACGTATCCCGGCGGCGACCTGCGGATAGCGCGTCTCGAACTGGAGCAGATTGACCTTGCCATCTGCCAGTTGGCGTGGCGCGTTGTTGCGGTGCAGGCCGGGCGCCTGCTCGATGATTTCGGCATCCTTGCCGGGCACCAACGGCCGGCGACGGGCGACTACCCGTCGCTCGGCCTTGTCGAGCCGAATGCCTTCCTGCACCATCGCCAGGTCCAGACCAAAGCGCACCCCCTTCGCCCACGCGCTGACGACGAATTCATCGACGTCCAACCGGGCGCACTCCGGACGCGCTGTCGACTCGCTGTCGGAGAGCCACTTTATCCCATTTTCATCGTCGTCGACAGTCGGTCGACCGACGCCCGGTTCGAGATAGACGGGTTCGAAGAGGTAGACGGCCACGCCGCGCTCGATCCGTAGCACCTTGTAGAGCGCCTGACGCTCCGGCGGGAAAGCAACGATGCCGGTTGCGAAAAACACCTCGTCGCTCGCCTCCTGATCACGGCTGGTCGGATCGTCGTAAAGAAGAGACTGGAACCGCGCGTAGTCGAGCCCGAGAAAGTAGAGGCCCAGGGCCACTACGCAATTGACGAAATCGACAAAATCAGCGGCAGACTCGACTCGCGAGAGAACGGCATGCAGACCGGAGTCATGTCGCACGATATAGCGCGGCAGCACGATCTGTCCTTCAGCGAGGCCGGCAAGATTGTAGATGGAGCCTGTCGGATGTTCCAGCATGGCGGCAGCCAGTCCAAGGTAGGTTACTCGCGCGGGCCCGCACGGCGCTTGGCGCCGAGACGAAAACACTTCAGAACGCCCGCCGCGTGACGTCGAAAAGCGACGTTACAATGCCTTACAACGGCACGACAACCGACATCCTGAAGAGTGCCACGCTCGCCAGACCGCAAAACTGCGTTCAGGGCCATAATCCACAGCCGTCAAAGTACCAGAAACAGCAGTTGGTGACACTACGCAAGTGGCGTGTATCTCTGTTTATCGAGCATGGCATTCAGGTAAGACCTTGAGTCCATCTACGCATTCGGCATCGCACCGGGTGCGCCACGGCGGAGCTCCGCAAGTTCCCGACCACTTCCGGCTGATTCAATGAGCAAACTCGGGAGGACCCCCACTCTGGCGGGAAACACCGTACGCAGGATCCTGTTTACCAGCATTTGTCGCCACCGGTGCAGAGCAGGAAAAGGCGTGTGGACGAGAACACCCATCACGCGGCGATGGTGATCGTTCCTGCCCGTCGCCGGAAGCACCCCGCACATTGGCCGGCCCCGGCACAAAATCGACAATACGCGTCAGCCTTTGTGCGACTGCTGCGTTATATTGATGGTCATCTACCATGTGCTTTCACGCACCTGGCGAAACGCCTCGCACGAGTTGAGCCATGTCCAGAGTACACCGATTCGCACCGCTATTGACCGTCATGCTGGCGGCTTGCGTGAGCCTGCCACCGGAAGGTCCGAGCGTAATGGCGCTGCCCGGATCGGGGCAGTCTTTCGCAAAGTTCCGCACCGACGATGCCACGTGCAGGAATTACGCCCGCCAGGCAATCGGTGGCAATGCCCCCGCGACGGCGGCCGTCGATGCCGGGCTGACCAGCGCCGCGGTTGGCACCCTGGTCGGCGCAGCGGTGGGTGCTGCGGTCAATGGGTCGAGCGGTGCCGCGGTCGGGGCCGGCGTAGGCCTGCTGGCCGGCAGCGCCGGCGGGGTGGCCGCAAGCAACGCTTCCAGCTACGAGTTGCAGGAACGCTACGACCAGAGTTACGTTCAGTGCATGTACTCTCAGGGTCAAAAGGTGCCGCTGGCCGGCGGCTTCGCGCTGCCCGAGGGCTACGCCACCCGGCCAGCGTCCGGATCACACCTTCCCCCTCCGCCACCGCCTACCCTTCCCCCTCCGCCACCGCCGCCCCGGGGCGCGCCGCCGCCACCGCCCCGTTAGCCCGACTTGCCGCTATCCCTCTTTCCCTGATTCTGCGACCGGGAAACCCTTTCGCTTGCACTCCGCGCCTCGTGACTCGTCCGGAGCGGAGACCGGTTCTGGCGTATTGGCGTACACTACGCACCCGACCAAACGGAAAACCTTGCCATGCCTCGCCAGACCCTGAAACTCCCCAGAAAGCCTGCCGCCTCCGCCACTGCCGACGACAGCAGGGCGCACGCACGCAAGCCCATCCGTGGCGGCTCCCAGGCCTCGAAGCGCGCTGCCAAGTGGCGTACGGACAGCAGCCCGGCAGTACCGGCGCCGGTGCCGGCGCTCAGCAGAACTGGCGATCGACCAAACGCTGCTCCGCGCTTCAAGCGGGACGCAGCCGAGGCGACTCGGAAGCACCAGAAACAGCCCGACGGCCAGCCCCCCACGGCCCGCAGGGGAAGCTCAGACGACACGCAACAGCCGTCGCAACCCCTTGCAGCGGAGGACCATCAAGCACCACGAACGGTTGCCAGTACGCCTGCCAGGGATTCAAGCGGCGGCCTGGGCGGTGCGCGCAACGCCAACCGTCGGCCAGACAAGCCGTCCAAGAAAGTTTATCCACCTCGTGGGGTTGCTCGCAGCACGGGCGCACGTGCGTTCCCGCCTGCGCCACCAAACCCCGACACGGACCCAGACGCCGCGCCGACCAGCGCTCGTAGCCCCTTGCCGCAGACGCAGGCGCGCCAGGACCCGCAGCCGACGCGGCAGCCGGACCCGGCCAATGTACCGACCAGCACGCCACGGGGCCTCGCGAAGGAGTCGCCACGGCTGTCGAAGCTGGTGAGCCAGCTGGCTGCGTGCTCACGACGCGAAGCCGACGAATGGATCGAAAACGGCTGGGTCAGCGTAGACGGTGTGGTTATCAACCGGCTTGGCGCACGTGTGAACCCCAAAGCCAGCATCAAGATCAAAGAGGCCGCGCGCCAGCACTCGACCGAGACCGTCAGCATCGTATTCCACAAACCGCGAGATCTTGCTGGCGAAGCAGAGGACGGCCGCGAGCGGGTCGCCCTGTTGATCCGCTCCGACAACCGCTGGGCGGAGGACAGCACTGCTTACAGCTTCCAGGCGTCGCATCTGCGCGGGCTGACACCGGCTGGAAGACTCGAGGCCGACGAGGGCGGGATGCTCGCCTTTACCCAGGAAGGTAGTGTCGCGCGCCGCGTGACTGGCGGTGATTCACGGCTGGAGAAGGAATATCACGTGCGCGTCCTCGGTGAGTTGGCGCCGGAAGGACTCGAGCTGCTCAGACACGGCTTGTCACTGGATGACGTAAAACTGAAGCGAGCGCAGGTCTCCTGGCTGAGTGACCAACAACTGCGCTTCGTAATGCATGAAAGCAGGAAAGGGCAGATCCAGCGCATGTGCGAACTGGTGGGCTTGCAAGTGACCGACATCAAGCGCGTTCGTATCGGCAGCGTCTCGCTCGGCAAGCTACCGGCGGGCCAATGGCGCTATGTCCGCAAGGATGAACGCTTCTGAAAACCGGCGATGAAGTTGCAGTAGTCAAGCCCTTTTCAGCACGAAAAGCGCTCAACAGGGACCGCTTGAAGCCCCGCCAAGCTCACCGGCAAGCGGTAGAAACAGCTTCCGTGGTTCGCGCCGCGCTAGCGGCCGGGGCCTGCGATCCGGCTGGCCGACAAGCCGCGCTTGCACGGCCAAAACGCTGCGACTACCATCTGGCTGATCATGGGGCACCTGACGAGGCCGGGCTTCGTCAGCGCGTTGGTCTTACGGACGGCCTTGTTTGAGGCGACATTGATGCTCGATACACCACCGCCACGAGACCTTGAAAGCTGGGTGGCCTTGCTCAGCGGCGCCGAAATGCCCATCCTGCGCCAGACCGCGCGCCGACTCGACGAAGCCCGACAGCATATGGACCGGGTCACTGGCCGAGACATCACGGACATTGTGCTGCAGGATCCGCTTCTAGCCATCCGCGTGCTGGCCTATATTCAGTCGTTCAATAGCAAGCACCTGCGAAGCGAGATCACCAACATTGCCAGTGCAGTGATGATGCTTGGCGTTAATCCCTTCTTCCGCAAGTTCGAGGACCCGCTCACCCTCGAAACAGCCCTCGGCCGCAAACCGCAAGCACTGCTTGGCGTGCTGCAGGTCATCCTGCGCACCCAGCGAGCCTCGCGCTACGCACACGACTGGGCTTTCGCGCGGCACGACATGAACGTCGAGGAAGTTGCTCTTGCCGCGCTGCTGAACGACCTCGCCGAGGTCCTCCTGTGGTGCTTTGCTCCCGAGAGGGCGATCGAGATTCGCTCCCGGCTACACGCCGCGAGAACGCTGCGCAGCGCCAGCGTCCAGCGGGCGGTCCTTGGCTTTTCGCTGGCCGAGCTGCAGCTGGCCCTCTGCCACGCTTGGCGCCTCCCGGCTCTGCTCACTACCCTGATGGACAACGATAGCGCACATCTGCCGCGGGTGCAGAACGTCAAACTGGCGACCAACCTCGCACGACACTCGATCGACGGCTGGACTGACCCGGCTATCCCGGACGACTTCGCTGCCATCCAGGACCTGCTGAACATCAATCGTGAAACGCTGCTCTCACGGCTGCAACTGCCACCTGAACTCCTGCCGGGGCTGGCGAGCGATCCAGCGGGCACCGAATGACCACGAATTCGGTACACGCAGTCACGACCACCGTCGGCTGAATTGATGGTTCGCAGCGATCAGGCGTGGCGGCAGACGAAAAACCGAACGAATCTCATGCTGAGGTAAAGACCCGGCTGCAAACGCAGCCACGCTTTCACACGCACTTCACACCGACCTCCCCGTCCTGGCAAAATCTGGTGCAATGCTTCCTCCGCGACGCTCCCGAGCGCATCACCACAGGAAGCTCTGCTTCCGTCAAGGGATTGGCGAACGCCATCACCACTTTTCTGGCTGGCCGCAACGGCAATCCGAAGCGCTTGGTCTGGCGCGCCAAGGGCAAGGAAATCCGGCGCAAGGTCCAGGGTGCCCGCGGCGAGGCGATCAGCGCACCCAAGACCGCAGCATCAAGTGCGTAGCTATTCTTGGGACAGCAAATTAGCCAGGGCAGCGGCAAAATACGGAAGGCCGACTGACAGTCGGCCTTGGACAGTGGTGGCCAAGCGCGGAATCGAACCACGGACACGCGGATTTTCAATCCGCTGCTCTACCAACTGAGCTACTTGGCCAACGAGCTCGGTAGTATATCCAAACGACTTCCTGCCGTCAAAAAAAGCAGGTCAATCGCGTAAATCCTA
>NZ_JAVTWB010000222.1:0-4985 GCF_032229525.1 Accumulibacter sp.
CCGACGAAGGTTCGTTCAATGAGATCGGTGCCTTATTGATCGACGCGCCGGGCGAGAATGCGCTCAAGAACAATAGCGACCATTTCGTCAAGCGTGGCCGGGTATCGGGGATGTGCCCACATTGCGCGGCGAGCGCCCTGTTGACCCTGCAGATCAACGCGCCGGCGGGAGGAGTTGGAAATCGCACAGGCCTGCGCGGGGGCGGGCCATTGACCACCTTGCTGCTGAGCATGCCGCTCGACGGGCAGTCCCGCTCCTTGTGGCACGACCTGTGGCTCAACGTACGCGATCAACGCGGGTTTCTGGCCTTGTGTGGCGACGCCGGGAAGTCAGCGCTTCATTTTCGCTTCCCGTGGATGAGTGACATAGCCGCAATCCAGCGCGCTGGTGGCGAGACCGCGCCGGTGCAGGTGCACCCGCATCACGTCTTCTGGGCAATGCCACGGCGGGTCCGTCTGGACTTCGAAGCGCTTGAGGGCGGTGACTGTGATGTTTGCGGCCGATCTTCCGAGCGACTCGTTCGGCGCTACCTCAGCAAGAACTACGGTTTCAACTACAAGGGACCCTGGAATCACCCGCTGTCGCCGTACTACGAGGCCAAGCAGGGATGGCTGCCGATGCATCCTCAGCCCGGTGGCTTTGCTTATCGTCACTGGTTGGCCTGGACGCTCGGCCAAGCGGCGGACAAAAAGAAACAGCGTTGCGCCAGCGTTGTGCAACATGCGCTTGCCGATCGTCGCGGGCAGTTGCGCCTGTGGGCTTTCGGTTACGACATGGACAATATGAAAGCACGTTGCTGGTACGAAGCGACCTTGCCGCTTTACGGCCTGGCTGACTGCGATGCGGATGCTCAGGATTGGGTTGGGTCGCAAGTGGATATCTGGCTTGCGGGTGCAGACCTGGCAGCGTTCTATCTGCGCTCGGCAGTCAAGGATGCCTGGTTCAGTTCAGAAGCGCGCGGCGATTTCAGCGCAATCGATGCGACTTTCTGGAGCAGCACCGAAGCGGTGTTTTATGGCCATTTGCGCAACCTTATCGACCTCGCCCGGCAGAATCTCGAAGGCGATATGCTCGCCGTTCGTGAGAGATGGCACCGGGTACTGATCACCACGGTCGTCAGGCTGTTCGACACCGTCTTCGTTGGTGCCGGCCAAGTCGAACGGCAAAGGCCGCAACGTGTAGCCAAGGCCTTCCGACAATTGAAGAGGAACATGCGCGGGCCGAAGGTACGCCAGGCGCTTTTCCTTCCGTCACTCGCCACCGAAAAACCAAAGTCACGAAAACCGGCCGCACAAGCGGCTAGAATCTAAGGGGAACCGCATGGCTATCTACTTCACGATAGGCGAAGGACTCGGGAAGGTCTTGTTCGAATGGTGGCAAGGCTTGGAGAAAGACCGAGCGAGCCGCGCGGTACTGCGGCGGGCATCCTCATTAACCGAGATCGCGCTTAGCCCTGCGTATCAGCGCTTGTGCCGGCGGCTTGGCGCACCGAACTGGAAGGGGTGGGAAAGGGATCGCTTTGCCCTCGTCGTTGGCGTACTGGCGCATATCAAGGCGCACGACGTTCGCCCGCCCGCCCTGGCCATGAGCCAGCGTGCTCCGGGCGAGGATCGTCCGCCCGTCAGTGAGCTGCGCTTCCTGCGATTGCTGGAGTCGCCCGATTCCGATTCGCTATTTTCGGGCGTTCGGCGCGCGCTGCCTTTGATGGGCGGCGTCGACGTCATCGTACTGGCCAATGACCTGATGCACTGGGGTGATGAGGTCAAGAAAAAGTGGGCCTACGGTTATGACTGGCCCGAATAAACCGCTCACTTATTTCGTTGTCAACTCTTTCCAGGAAACCACGCCATGTCCCGCTTTCTTCAGCTTCACGTACTGACCAGCTACCCACCGTCCAATCTGAATCGCGACGACACCGGTCGCCCTAAAACCGCTCTGATGGGCGGCGCGATGCGCTTGCGCCTCTCATCGCAAAGTCAGAAGCGAGCGTGGCGAACATCCGATATCTTCGAAACTTCTCTCGCCGGAAATCTGGGCACGCGCACCAAATGGATGGGCAAGGAAGTCTTTCAAGCACTCAAGAAAGCCGGCATTGCTGAAAAAGCGGCGCGGGAATGGACGAAGGCCATCGCCGCTCGCTTCGGGAAGCTCAAGTCGGACAAGAAGACGGAGAAGGATGAGGATCTGGAAATCGAACAACTGGCCCATTTCAGCCCTGAAGAAATAGCCGCGATAAACGCTCTGTCTGCGACGTGTGCCGAGCGTGGAAGCGCCCCTAGCGAAAGCGAGTTGGCTCTGCTGAGCAAACCCCGACATGCTGTCGACATAGCCATGTTTGGCCGTATGCTAGCCGATTCGCCAGCATTCAACGTCGAGGCGGCCGTGCAGGTTTCGCATGCAATTACGGTACACAAGGCCGCCGTCGAGGACGACTACTTCGTGGCCGTCGATGACCTGAACGATGGGCAGGACGACAGTGGTGCTTCGCATATTGGTGAGCGTGGCTATGGCGCTGGCCTGTTCTATCTCTATCTGTGCGTCAACCGGGAGTTGCTACAAGAGAACCTGGGCGGTGACGAGGCGCTGACGAAGAAAGCGCTGGAAGCCCTGCTCAACGCGGTGACCAGAGTGTCACCGACCGGGATGCAGAACAGCTTTGCGTCACGGGCGTATGCCAGCTACGTTCTGGCCGAAAAGGGGGATCAGCAACCGCGCTCCTTGGCGCAAGCCTTCCTCAAGCCAATCACTCCGTACGGCGACCAGAACATGCTGGGAGTGGCGGTGGAGGCCATCAGGACGCGTTATAAGAACTTCGACAAGGTGTATGGCGAGTGCGCGGAGATGCGCTACCAGATTGATGTCGAGGCCGGGAAAGGTACGTTGCCAGAACTTGTTGCCTTTGTTCAGAGTTGACGGTCGTGGAGTTCCTGATCTTTCAATTGCAGGCACCGCTGGCGTCCTGGGGTGGCACTGCGGTGGGTGAGCATCGTGGCAGTCATGAGTACCCCGGAGAGTCGGCCTTGCTCGGCTTGCTCGCTGCCGCACTCGGCGTCCGGCGCGAGGATGATTCGACCTTGACGGCACTCAAGCAGGGTTATGGCTTCGCTGTCGGCGTGCAAGACGGTGGCAGCTTGCTCCGGGACTATCACACCGCGCAGGTGCCGGGGCGCAGCACGCTGAAGGGCCGGCCGCAGGCGACAAGACGTGAGGAATTGGCTGTGCCAAAGCATGAGTTGCATACGATCTTGTCAACGCGCGACTATCGGCAAGACGCTGCGTGCCTGGTGGCGGTTCAAGCTCAGGTTGATGCACCGCATACCCTGGATGCCCTGGCGGATGCTTTACGATCACCGCGCTTTGTCCTTTATCTGGGGCGAAAATCCTGCCCGCCCGCCGCTCCACTATATCCGCAAGTAATCAATGCCGATTCGGCGCGGGCTGCGTTCGACGCGTATCTGGCGCGGCTTGAACAGGAGCGTGCGGCACATCTTGACAAGCGCGGCCGCCCACCTTTCGAGGACATCGCTCCGGTAGTGCGAATCGCATGGTCTGACGGTGTCACCGCCGGCGTGAGCTCCGATCTCAGTGCGCCACGTAAAGACCGTGTGATCCGTCGCAAAGGCTGGCAGTTTGGCGATCGCACCGAGCATGTCTGGCTGCGGAACGAAGGAGGCTAACCATGCACTTCTCGATGATTTCTCCTTCATCCGGCCGAGAGCGCGAGGCGGCACAGCAGTGGGCTGCCGGTCCTTACTCGGAGCATCAATGGTTGTGGCGCTTTTTCCCGGCTGAGGAAGGCTCGCCAAGAGACTTTCTATTTCGCCGGATGGATACAAATGGCTTCCCGCGTTTCTACGTTGTATCGAAACGTGCGCCGCAAGTCCTGAACGACGTATGGCTTGTCCAGACTCGAGAATATGCACCCCGACCCGCCATTGGCACGCGTTGGCGCTTTCAGTTGCGGGCCAATCCGGTCGTAACGATCAGTTCGGATGGCAAGTCTGCCCGTCACGATGTGGTGATGCAGCGGAAGAAAATATTGCTTGCTGAACGCGGCCTTGCCCGTTGGCAAGAGTGGCGAGGTCACGATAAGCCGGCGCTCTATGAGCTGGTAAGCGATTGCTGCGGGCAATGGCTGCTCTCGAGAGCGCCACGTTTGGGTTTCGAAATCGCCAACGAGAGCATGTTGGTGGAGGCCTATGCGCAGCACTCGGAAAAGCGCGGGCGCCTACGGTTCAGTACCGTGGATTTCTCGGGCGAGTTGCGAGTGACTGATCCCGAGGCGTTCTCGGCCACCTTGTGCGCTGGGATCGGGCATGCGAAGGCGTTTGGCTGCGGCCTCTTGCTGGTGCGTGCTGCATGAGTCCAGTTGTGTGCGTCCGGATCCCGGTATCGGCGGCCGTACCGGCTCATCGCGGGTAGCATTGGATTTCCACAATGCTGCCACCGCTCAAGCCAATCCCCATCAAGGAGCGCTTGTCAGTCGTTTTCGTTGAACGGGGCGAGATCGATGTTGTTGATGGAGCTTTCGTGCGAGTGGATCAGCAAGGATTGCGCGTGCGCCCTGTGCTCACGCATATCCCGATCGGCGGCGTTGCCTGCATCATGCTGGAGCCCGGCACGCGTGTGTCGCACGCGGCCGCGGCCTTGGCAGCGCGAGTTGGTACCTTGTTGGTCTGGGTGGGCGAAGCCGGGGTACGCCTCTATTCGGCAGGGCAACCCGGCGGCGCCCGCGCTGACCGCCTGCTGTATCAGGCCAAGCTCGCGCTTGACGAGGTGCTTCGGCTGAAGGTGGTTCGCAAGATGTACGCGATTCGTTTTGGCGAGGAGCCGCCAGCTCGGCGCAGCGTCGAACAGCTGCGCGGTATTGAAGGCGCGCGCGTGCGGCGCAGCTATCAGTTGCTGGCGCAGAAGTTTGGCGTCAAGTGGAACGGACGAGACTACAACCCGGAGAATTGGGATGTATCGGATTTGCCGAACCGCTG
>NZ_JAVTWB010000223.1:0-4969 GCF_032229525.1 Accumulibacter sp.
AGCAATGACCGTTCGATTGGTAGCGTCATCAAGCTGCTTACACCGTCGAGCCGCGATTATCACGAGGCGTACAACACGTGGTTGAGCGCTATTCCGCAACATGTCAAGGAGCTTGTCTTCGTCGTCAAGCGCTTTCACCGCCCGGAATGGGGCGATAGCTGGCGGACTCATTACTCGGTCGATCTGATCAACGGTCGCCCCGGAAATTCACTGAAGCTTGACGGCAGCACGCTGATCGTGAATACCCTGCGCGTTGGTTTCGAGAAGGATGGGGCCTGGCGTGTCTTCGGGTTGCGCCATGACTTCCACCCCGCCGGCAAAGTGCAGACGGAAGACGATATCACGGCCAGCGTGGTCGCACCCGCCGTTGCGATTGCGGGAGAGTCGGGGACCTTCTCGCAGAAGTTTGTGCAAAATTGCGAGCGTCGCCTGTTTCAAAGGCCGGACGACGCAATCCATCGCGGCTATGATCGACAGGCTGAAGCGGATATCGCGACACCGGGGACCTTTATCTCCAACTTCCAGCCGCTTGACGGATCGGATGCGCGCGAACTGGTTGATGACGCTATCGGATTCAGTGAGTTTACGCCACCGATGCAGGAACTGATCCAGGCCGCTGCCAATGCGCCCGAGGGATCGTCACCCGCCTATTTCGTCTCCTCGGCACACCCGCGCCTGGTCGATGGGAAACCGACGAAAAACCCGCGCTATCTGCAGTTGCGCCCCGACATCGCGCGCCCGAACGAGACTGCAATTGCCAACCTGGCGATGAGTTTGTTCCGCAGGCAGTCAAGTGCGGAGCCGCTCATTACCCCGGTCCATGTGGTCGCCGCCGGTCGCCGCAACAACCCTCCGGGGGATGGCATCCGCGCGCTATGCCCCTACAATCCACTGCATTACATGGAGTTGCCTGAACTCTTTATCGAGTTCATCAGTTCGATGACCGGCAAGTCACCCTCTACAACAGGTGCGGGTTCAGAGGGTGCTTTGACCAAAGGGCCGTTCAATGCCCTGCCGGCCATCATCGACCTGAATGCCGCCTTCGTGTCCTTCGCGCTCACTGGTTACGACGGATGGGTTTCCTGTGCCGGTTACGTCGGACCAAATGTGCGCGTCGATCATGACGTCAGTTTGCTCGTGCCCGAGGTGTTTGCACGTATGAGTCCAGGTGAACGCAACGCGAAGAATCTGATTGCCCGGGGTGCCCTTGAGCGCGTTGTCGATTTCGAGCACCATGGTCAGCCGGTTCTGGCCAGCCGCCTCGGTTATCGGATGACAGCACGTCTGGCGAGCACCTACTTCGGCCGGATATTTCTGCATCCGCATGCCGTGTTCACCGAGGAAATGCTGCGCCCCGAGATTCAGGACATGGACATTTTTGCCGACGGCGTGGCGAATATTGTCGCCACCCACCAGCGTGTGGCCGAAAGCTATTTCACCGATGGCACCATTTCTTTAGCCTGCCCGCCATTGAAGGCTCTGTTGGAAATCATGGCGCACGGACACACAGCCAATGGCCATGGACTGGAGTCACCGGAAGTGCGTTCGCTGTTTTCTCGCGAAAGCGTACTCGCCAGTGATTGGTATGCGGCACGCCTGGATGCCAAACAACGCTGTGACGAGACGCGGTTGACCCGTGCTGTAGCCTCGCTTTACGAATTCCTTGATCGCACCGAGAATTCCGAGGTTGCCTCTCGTCTGGGACTATCGGCGCGACGTGCTCAGACACAAAGCGAACGGGTTCGTGTCGGCTCGGCGGAATATCGTGCCGGGCTGGTTGGGACTATCGGCCGACAACCTTTATAGGGCGCGTCGACCATCGGGCGATTGGAGCGGCCGGGGACAGACGTCTGGAGGTTGACGGCGATCTCGCGGAGGCGGGGCTTCAAGCGCCGTGTCGGCGCACCGGCGGCGAGCAGCGAAGTGATCACCATATGTTGCCGCCCGTTCGGCGTCTCCACCCGCAGCAAGGGAACCGTTGTTGGCATCGCTGGGGACTGGTAAACCTGCGCCTCCTGTGCGTATCGCGCGTTATCGGCGCACGCGGGATCGCCAGCTGCGCGTTCTGCCCCGAGTGCCTGAACTGGCGTACTACCCTCAATCCACGGGAAGTGTCACAGTAAATACAGCAAGGGATCCGGTGTGCGGTCGTGGGTGAAATACTTTGGCCCGAGACGGGCACTTTCGCATCATTCCTGTGCAAACAGATACTTGGTAAGTGCATTAATTGTTTCTCATAAACAATATGTTACAGCGTCACTATGCAATGGAAATGGGAGTCGTCCAAGCCGTGATCGGATCGATACATTCACGCCGAGTCGAGAGGATTGTCTGGCCAGAGGGACTTGGCGATGCCCTTGGAGTGTGTCTTGCCTGACCAGAGGATGGAGTAGGCGATGGTTCGCAGTACGCCAGGATTGGGACGCTGGGTAATAAGGGCATTCGCCTTCGTTGCTGTTGTCGAGATTCTTTATCTGGTAACGGGAAACCTGCTGCTCAATGGCGGTTTCCTGCCGCAGATGCTCAGCCGAACACCCGATCGTTTTCGCATTGAATGGGCTTCCGCATGGACCATCGTGCCGGGCCATCTGCGTGTCACCGGGTTGACCCTAAGCGGTCAGACACCCCGGCAGCAATGGTGGTTTGCGATGGGCCAGGGTGAAGCGCGCCTGGCGCTGGGCAGTCTGTTCTACAAGACAGTTCGGCTGGCAGACCTTGAGGTGGACAGCATGTCGGCAGGGGTACGCGATCGGATTGCGGTTGCGGTTGCGCCGGCCGCGCGACTCGCTTCATCTGCTGGTGCCCTGCCGACGGTCCCTGCGGTTCCGCAACCGGATGCGGCCCCGCTGACGCTGACACCGCCAGAAGCCGAAGGGGTCAGCGAATGGTCTGGCTGGACCATCGCTGTCAACCATGCGGATATCGCACAAATCCAGGCACTCGAGGTCGACGGCTACCGTTTCAGCGGGCAGGCGCGGCTGCGGCTGGAGGGTTTCAATTACCGCCTCGATGGGCCTCTGGCGATGGCGCGGGGCAGGGTTCAACTGGACTCGGGCAAGCTCCTGCGCGGCTCGGAGTTGCTTGCCGCCGATCTGCAGGGCGATGTCGATATCCGGCTCGACGGGTTTGTCCCCGGGGAAAACCCCGGGGCCGGAGCGGCCAGGTTTGTCTCGGGCTCCCTCACAGTGACCGGTGACCTGGCATCGTTTGGCTTCATCAACTCCTACCTCAGCGATAGCCAATGGCTGCAGTTGGATGGCAGCGGCCGCCTGAAGGGAAGGCTCAGCATCGAACACGGCACATTGATGGACGGCAGCGAGCTCGTCGTCGAATCGCCGGATCTGACGCTGGTTCTCGATGAGCGCCTCGCGTCGGGTGCCGGAGAGCGTCACCTGGTCCAGGGAGCAGGCAGGGTGCATGGCGATGTCCGCGCCCAGCAGGGTGAGCGGCACACTCGGCTGCAGGTGGAGCTGCGCGATGTGGCGATGCGCAGCTCCCCGAAAAACCAGCTTTTTCTGCAGGCACAGGGCTTTCACCTTGACGTGACCGCCGGACTCGTCAATTTGAGCGAAAAGCCGGGCGAACCGGCGGTGTCCATGCACTGGCGGGAAGCTGTGATGCCGGATGTCGCGCTGTTGAACGCCTATCTACCGGGCGGGCTACCTTTCAGACTGATTTCGGGGCAGGCGCGTCTGAACGCCCAGCTCGCCTATGCCGACCGGGTCGTCTCCGGCGGCTTTGAGCTGGCGGGGGAGAAAATCTCGGGGCTCATTTTTGATAAATCCGTGGCCGGTACGCTGGCTGTCGATCTGATTGTCAACGAGGCCGATTTCGAAAACCGGCGCCTCGATCTTTCCGGCAGCCGGATCAGGATGCAGGCTTCTGAGCCAAGCGCTGCCGGCGGCGTGGGCCCGGCTGCTTTGCAGACGGAGCTCAAAATTGTGCAGGCGCAACTGGCATCGGCGTTATCGCTCGCTGAGCTCAGGGATTATTCCGGATCGCCGCCCCTCCGCGGCGAACTCAAGCTTGAGGGAACGGTGGCGAACATTGATTTCCTCAACGCTCTCCTGTCAAAGCGTCGGGCCATCGAGTTCGGCGGCGGCGGCCGCCTGCGCGCGGATCTGCGCCTGGACGAGGGGCGCCTGGCATCTCCCAGTAGCCTGACGGTCGAATCGGATCGTCTGGTCAGTCGCTTTTCCGGCTTTGAGGCCAGCGGTGCCGGCGGCCTGTCGGCCGGGATGCGAAAGCGGGCCGGCGCGGAGGAGATACGCATGGATCTGGCGTTGCGCGATATGCAGATACGCGAAGTGAAAGGCGGCGAGGTTTTTCTGCGTGGAAAGGGTTTACAGCTGACCGCGACAAGCCCGGCACTCGATGTGCGCACCAAGCGCATCGAGCCGACCGCCGTGCTGACCTGGCAGGATGCGCTGCTGCCCGATGTCGCGCTGCTGAACAGCTACGTGCCGGGTAACCCGCCCTTCAGCCTGAGCTCGGGCACAGCCCGTTCGAGTGGGCGCCTCACCTACGCCGGCCGGAAATTGTCGGGTACTGTGAGTCTGGCCGGCGAGAAGATTGCCGGCATGCTGTTCACGGAGGCGGTCGTCGGACAGCTCGGCGTCGATCTGGCGATCAAAGAGGCCGATCCGGCGAGCGGTCTCCTGGACCTCTCGGGAACCCGCCTGCAGATGCAGGCAGCGACAGCAGAAGCGGCATCGAGCAAAGGGATGGCGCCACTGCAGACCCGCATCACGGTCAAGGAGGCACGCCTGAAATCCCGCCCGGTATCGGCCAATGTGTCCCGTTCAGGGCGCTTTTCTCCGGTCAGCGGGGTGGTCAGGCTCGAGGGGTCGGTGGCGAATATCGCTTTCCTCAACAGCTTTCTTCACGGTCATCAGGGGCTGGAATTTTCTGGTGATGCGCGCATGACCGCGGACCTGCGGCTTACCGAAGGACAGGTCGCTCCGGGCAG
>NZ_JAVTWB010000224.1:0-4950 GCF_032229525.1 Accumulibacter sp.
ATGCCGGGCATGCCGATGCTGACGTAGAGCAGCGGCGCGCCGACCATCGAGATGGCAAAGACCATGCCGATCGACGAGCCGATCATCGCCATCACCTTGGTCAGATGCTGTTCGCGGGTGAGATCGGCGGCCAGCGCGGTGACCGCGGCCGAAATGGCGCCGGCACCCTGGAGAACACGTCCGGCGATGACACCGTAGATGTCGCCTGCCGAGGCCGCGACGAAGCTGCCCACGGCGAACAGCAGCAGCCCGAAAACGATCACTGGCTTGCGCCCGAAGCGATCCGACGCGGCACCGTAGGCTATCTGCAGGAAGGACTGGGTCAGCCCGTAGGCGCCGAGCGCCATGCCGACCAGCGCCACGTCGTGGCCGGAAGGCAGATCCTGGGCGTAGATGGCGAAGACCGGCAGGATCAGGAACAGGCCGAGCATGCGCAAGGCGAAAACAGCTGCCAGGCTGATGCCGGCGCGCTTCTCAAGCGTGTTCATTCGGTCGGAATCTAGGGCGGGCATGGGATTTGGTGGCGGACTGCGGAATTGCGTATATTAGCAGGTTTGCCAAGGCGCTTCGGGCTTGCAGCCAATGGACCAGACCAACGAGATACGGATTCGCGGTGCGCGTACGCACAACCTGAAGAACCTCAATCTCGACCTGCCCCGCAATCGGCTGATCGTGATCACTGGTCTTTCCGGCTCCGGCAAGTCATCGCTGGCTTTCGATACGCTTTATGCTGAAGGACAGCGCCGTTACGTCGAGTCGCTGTCGGCCTACGCGCGACAGTTCCTGCAACGCATCGAGAAGCCCGACGTCGACCTGATCGAGGGCCTGTCGCCGGCGATTTCGATCGAGCAGAAAGCGACCAGTCATAACCCGCGCTCGACGGTCGGCACGGTCACCGAGATTCACGACTACCTGCGCCTGCTCTTCGCCCGCGCCGGCACGCCCTACTGCGCCGAGCACCAGCAGGCGCTCGAAGCGCAGACCGTTTCGCAAATGGTCGATCACGTTCTCGCCTTGAGCGAGGACAGCCGGCTGATGATCCTGGCGCCAGTGGTCGCCGACCGCAAGGGCGAACAGCTCGAACTCTTTGCCGAGCTGCGCGCGCAGGGCTTTGCCCGCCTGCGAGTGGACGGCCAGATCTACGAGATCGACGCGCTGCCCAAGCTGGCCAAGACGCGCAAACACAGCGTCGATGTGGTCATCGACCGGCTGAAAGTGCGCGCCGACATTCGCCAACGCCTGGCCGAATCGTTCGAGACCGCCTTGCGCCACGCCGGTGGCCGCGCCATCGCTTACGAAATGGACGATCAGCGCGAGCATTTCTTCTCGGCCAAGTTTGCCTGCCCGGTGTGTTCGTATTCTCTGCCGGAACTCGAACCGCGCATTTTCTCCTTCAACAGCCCGATGGGCGCCTGCCAGAAATGCGACGGCCTGGGCGTCATCCAGTTCTTCGACCCGAAACGCGTGGTCGCTCATCCCGAGCTGTCGCTGGCGAGCGGGGCGATCCGCGCCTGGGACCGACGCAACCCCTTCTATTTCCAGATGCTCAGCTCGCTGGCGGCGCACTACGGCTTCGACGTCGAACTGCCGTTCAGCGAGTTGCCCGAGAGCGTCCGGCAAGTCGTTCTATACGGTTCCGCGCGCGAGCAACTGCCGTTCGCCTACGTCAATGAGCGCGGCCGGCACAGCGTGCGTCAACATACCTTTGAAGGCATCATCGTCAATCTCGAGCGCCGCTACAAGGAGACCGACTCACAGGCGGTACGCGAAGAACTTGCGCGGCTGATCAGCAACCAGACCTGCCCCTCTTGCCACGGCAGCCGCCTGCGCGAAGAAGCGCGCAACGTGCGCATCGGCACGCACGCCAGCGCGCGCACACTGCACGAGCTGAGTCGCCTGCCGCTGGCCGACGTGCGCGACTACTTCCTGGGCCTGAAACTGCCCGGCAACAAGGCGCAGGTCGCCGAGAAGGTGCTCAAGGAGATCGTCAGCCGTCTGCAGTTTCTGATCAACGTCGGGCTGGACTATCTGTCGCTGGACCGTTCGGCAGAAACGCTGTCCGGCGGCGAGGCGCAGCGCATCCGTCTGGCTTCGCAGATCGGCTCCGGGCTGACCGGCGTGCTTTACGTCCTCGATGAACCGTCGATCGGCCTGCATCAGCGCGACAACGAGCGACTGCTGAAGACGCTGCAGCAGCTACGCGACATCGGCAATACGGTGATCGTCGTCGAGCACGACGAGGAGGCGATCCGCAGCGCCGACTACGTGGTCGACATTGGCCCGGGTGCCGGCATCCATGGCGGTTTCATTGTTGCCGAAGGCCCTCCCGCAGCCATCATCGGCAATCCGGCGTCGATGACCGGCGACTACCTCGCCGGACGGCGACGGATCGCCATGCGCGACAAGCGCCGCCAACCGGACCCCGAGCGATTGCTGCAGATCGTCGGCGCGCGCGGCAACAACCTGCACAACGTCAGCGTCGACCTGCCGGTCGGCCTGTTTACCTGCATCACCGGCGTCTCCGGGTCAGGCAAGTCGACGCTGATCAACGACACCCTGTACGCGGCGGCGGCCAGACACCTCTATGGCTCCAGCGCCGAACCCGCCGAGCACGACGCCATCGTCGGGCTCGATCACTTCGACAAGGTGATCAACGTCGACCAAAGCCCGATCGGCCGCACCCCACGCTCCAACCCGGCGACTTACACCGGGCTGCTGACGCCGATCCGCGAGTTGTTCTCGGGCATCCCCGAAGCCCGCTCGCGCGGCTACGGTCCCGGCCGCTTCTCGTTCAACGTCAAGGGTGGGCGCTGCGAAGCCTGCCAGGGCGACGGCGTGATCAAGGTCGAAATGCATTTTCTCCCCGACATCTACGTTCCCTGCGACGTCTGTCACGGCAAGCGCTACAACCGCGAAACACTGGAGATCCAGTACAAGGGCAGCAACATCCACCAGATTCTGCAGATGACCGTCGAGGTGGCGCGTGCGTTTTTCGACGCCGTTCCGGTGGTCGCCCGCAAGCTGCAGACGCTGGTCGACGTCGGTCTGAGTTACATCACCCTCGGCCAGTCGGCAACCACCCTCTCCGGCGGCGAGGCACAGCGGGTAAAGCTCGCGCTCGAACTGTCGAAGCGCGATACCGGCAGAACCCTCTACATTCTCGACGAGCCGACCACCGGGCTACATTTTCAGGATATCGAGATGCTGCTGGCCGTACTGCACCGCCTGGTCGACCACGGCAATACCGTGGTCGTCATCGAACACAATCTCGATGTGATCAAGACCGCGGACTGGCTGCTCGACCTCGGCCCGGAAGGCGGCGCCGGCGGTGGCCGGATTCTCGCTTGCGGCACCCCGGAGCAGATTGCCAAGGTTCAGGACAGTCACAGCGGGCGCTTCCTGAAGCCACTCCTGGTGCGCCAGGCCCTGCCAGCTGCCATCACCCCGACTGCTCCCGAGGCCCGCCAGGGCAAGTGAGCACACGCGTGCGCCCAGCAAAGTGCAACTCTTTCAGCCGGCATCAGCTTGCCTCGCCAGTCGCTGAACGCCTGGCAGCCGGCGGACGGCGCGGCTATACTTCCGGCTTGTGGCTTCGCTGACTGCATTGAGGCCTTCGCCACCGGCAGGCCTGAACCGGAATCCCTCGTCTGGTTTGGCGAAAAGCTGGTCGGGCGCCCAGGCGTCCGCTCCTTGCAGAGTCTAAAAACATGTTTGGCCGACGCTGAATCCGTGCCAGAATCGCGCTTTTCAGCACCGCTTTTCATGTGTGCCGCAGGAATACGAGCGTTTGCCACAACGATGAGTCTTAACCACCAAAGGAGATAATATGAACAAGTCAGAAATGATCGATGCTATTGCCGACCGCACCGAACTCTCCAAAGCAGCCTCTGCCAAGGCGCTTGATGCAGTAATCGACACCATCGTCGAAACAGTTGCCCAAGATGAAGCGGTAACCCTGGTTGGCTTCGGTTCCTTCAAAGCGAGCGCGCGCGCCGCACGCGAGGGGAAGAACCCGAAGACTGGTGCCAAAATTCAGATCCCGGCGACCGTCGTTCCCAAATTCACCGCTGGCGCCACCTTCAAAGCCAAGGTCGCAGGAAAAAGCGAATAGGGATTTTGAAGGCCAGAGCAGGAAAGCTTGGCGCTCGGCAAGCTTTCCTGCCGCAACAGATCTTCCCCGACGATTCCTGAACTTTTACCATTGGAGTACCGCATGCGTTTTTGTACCGCATTCTTCGCCGCCGCGCTGACCCTCTTTCCGTTCGCCGTTTCCGCACAGCAGGCACCGGCAGCCGAAGCTCTGACCGCGGTTGGACCCGGCACCTTTGTCGGTGTTGTCGAAGCCCAGGTTACGCTGCTCGTCGACGCCATCGACCCGGCGTCGCGCACCCTCGTTCTCAAGGATGCCAAGGGCGAAAAAATGGTCATCGCCGCCAGCGACCTGGTGAAGAACTTCGCGCAGATCAAAGTCGGCGACAGCATCGTCACCAGCTACACGCAGAGCCTGGAAATGACGCTCATGAAGGGTGGCGGCGCGCTTCGCGAACGCGTCGAAAGCAGCTCGGCAGATTCCGCCAAGCCGGGAGACAAGCCGGCCGGCTACGTAAGCAAAGAGGTTGCCTTCATCGCCGACGTGACCGCGGTAGACCGCAAAAAGCAGATCATTACCCTGCGCGGCGCCACGAAAACGGTCCGCCTGAAGATCAACGATCCGGAGCAGCTCAAGATGATCCACAAGGGGGACCAGATTGAGGGCGTGTTTGCCCAGGCTGTCGCCGTTTCCGTCGTCCCGGCAACGGCCAAGAAGAAATAGGAAGCGCACGACTGCGCGCAATCCTTGGGCGTTTTACTGGATTGACGCGCAAAATGTCGGCGCGTAGAATCCGCACGGTTTTGGGGGCATAGCTCAGCTGGGAGAGCGTCTGGTTCGCAATCAGAAGGTCGGCGGTT
>NZ_JAVTWB010000225.1:0-4921 GCF_032229525.1 Accumulibacter sp.
TGCGCGAGGGTGCGCGTCTGCTGGCAGACATCGATGCCGTGGCCAACCGCATCAAACGGGTGGCGACCGGTTGGGAACCGCAGTTCACGATTGCCGTGGATAGCATCATCGTTCGCGCCACGGTGATGGAGCTTTGCCAGTCATTTTTTGCGCTGAAACCGCCGACCAGTCTTAAACTGCGCAGCGAGACGCTGTCCGGCACGCTCGAAGCACTGGCCTCAGGTCAGGCCGATCTGGCGCTGGGCGTGGTGGTGCAGGCCGGCAGCGGGGCCGACCTGGAGCGGGAGTCCCTCGGTACGGTGCATTTTGTCTTTGCCGTATCGCCGCACCACCCGCTGGCACATGCCCCAGAACCTTTGACCGCTGCGGCTATTCGCCCGCATCGCGCGGTGGCGCTGGCCGACTCGATACAGCGCGGCGGCGGCCTGACGATCAGCCTCTTGCCCGGCCAGGAGGTGATGACCGTTCCCGACATGCCGGCAAAGCTCGACGCGCAGCTCAGGGGCCTGGGAGTCGGCTTCCTGCCGACATGCCTGGCACAAAGCTTCATCGATAGCGGACGCTTGGTGGTGAAGCAAACGCAGCAACCCGAGCGTCGGCTCCAATTTTGTTACGCCTGGCGCAAGGGCGGAAAGGGCGGCCAGGGGCGTGCCCTGCAATGGTGGCTGGAGCAACTGCAAAGCCCGGTGACGCGGGCTGCACTTTTGGCAGAGAGGCGGTCTTGAGATTCAGTTTTCCGCCGTGTCTATCGGATGGCCGGGGGCTACCCGATGACACGTAGAATCAGTCAGGCTCTTTACAACCCAAAAGCCACGTTTGTGCAAGAGTAAAGCCGACCTTCAGCAAACTGCTAGCGTCCAGCGCCGAAATCGGTCCGGCAGAACATTGATGGGTGCGAATATCAGAATCGGCGAGATTTCTTGGCTGTTGGTTCCAGGCCGCAGTTGCGTGAAAGCGAAAGCCGTGCAAAATCTGCGGAGCTCGTCAAGCTGTCCCAGGGCCAAAAAATCGCCTGTGACGCGATTATCGCGTTGAGATTTCTTTATTGCCGCTTTGCGCTGTTCTCTTGCCCGAATTGTCCGGCGTCCGCTTAATGACGAACCGCCTGGGCATGCAGCTTCAATCCAAGCGCTCCCATGACCTTGAGAATGGTATCGAAGCTCGGTGCGCGATCACCCGATAGCGCTTTGTATAGACTTTCGCGAGAGAGGCCTGCATCGCGAGCGACTTGCGTCATGCCCTTGGCCCGCGCGATGTCGCCGAGCGCCCTGGCAATGAAACTGGCATCGCCATTTGCCTCTTCAAGACAGGCTTCCAGATATGCAGCCATCTCTTCAGGCGTGCGAAGATGCTCGGCGACGTCGTAGCGGGTAGTTTCTGTTTTTGCCATGTCCCTATTCCTTCAAGTTGCGCGCCAGTCGTAACGCCGTTTTGATGCCTGTGGCCTGACTCGACTTGTCACCACCCGCCAAAAGAATCACCACTTCTCGCGCGCTCTTGAACATCGCGGAGATCGTCGATCCATGCGGCAAAGACATCGGTCTTGCGGATCTCCAGCAGGAGCCGAACGTATCCCGCTGGCTACACCGTGTCAATGTGCCGGAGAAAACGTTGAGCGGAACGCGTTCCGCTACCAGCGAGGCGAGCACACGCAGAAGCAGACACACACGCACAGCCCAAACGGTCAGAGTGAATAGTTTTTCAGGAGCTAAAAGCAAATATCTCCGACCCATTTGGTGCCCGCTTGGTGCTCTGGCTATGACCGGCCGACGCGATTTTATCGCGCCAGTCCGTGCCGATGGATGGGCCGGGCCGCTCATTCATGGTGCGCCCACATGCGCAGGACGCGTACCGTTTTCTCTTCGGCAAAGGCTTCGTACACGATACGGTGCTGAATATTGAGGCGGCGCGAGTATGCGCCGGCAAGATCACCGACCAGTTTCTCAAAGGGAGGTGGATTCTGAAATGGGTCGTTGGCAAGGAGCGCGAGCAGTTTTTGCGCCGTTGCTTTGAGACCGCCTGCAGCAAGCTTGTTTGCATCCTTCATGGCTTGCTCGGCGTAAACAAGCTCCCAACTCACCACGCAAGCCCCTTCGAGCTTTTGGCAAGGGGTTCGGCCATGCCAGATTTGATGGACTCGCGCATGCCAGGGACCGCCAGCAGGTACAAGGTTTCTTGAATCGCGCTCCAATCTTCCGCGGAGAGAAGCACCGCACTAATGCGTTTTCCGGAAATCAAGATTGGCTCGTGCGACTCTGCTGCTTGGTCAATGAGTCGGTACAGATTTGCACGCGCTTCACTGGCAGTAAGTGTGTTCATTTTGCGCTCCTTTAGGCGATGGCTAAAGGAGCGCAATAGCGTACGAATGTCAAGTGTCCATGCGAGCACTGCAAGACGGACAACGTGAAGGTGACGGGCGCGAGCGGCGTCACCGCGAAGCTTTCCAGCAGTGAAGGCGCGCTTCGGCCAACCGACGCTTTCGCCTGGAACAGCCGGCCGATCGACGGCCGGCAACTCTGCGCCTGCATTGGCTTTACCCCTTGAGTTCATCCACAATTACCGAATGCCGAGCAAAGCACTTATAGCGAAAGTTCTGGAGGCCAGCACGGCCTACAAGGGATTCTTCGAACTTCGTCGCCTGACGGTGGAGCACGAGCTTTTTGACGGCGGCAGCAGCGGGCCGCTGGTGCGGGAAGTTCTGCACCGCAGCGATGTCGCTGCCGCCCTGCTCTACGACCCGAGCACGGACAAGGTGGTGCTCGTCGAGCAGTATCGTGCCGGCGCACACGTCGCCGGCGCAATGCCCTGGCTGATCGACATCGTGGCTGGCCGCATCGAGGCCGGGCAGACGCCGCTCGAAACGATTGCGCGGGAAATCACTGAAGAGTCCGGTCTGACGCCTGCCTCGATCGAGTCCATAGGCGTCTATTTCACGGCGCCGCATCTATCGAGCGAGCGGGTGCATCTTTATTGCGCGACGGTGGATGCCGCGGCGGTTGCCGGACACCATGGCCTGGCGCACGAGGGTGAAGACATTCGCCCGCTGGTAGTGGACCGCAGAGAAGCGCTCTGCCTGCCGCAGACACAGCCGCTATCCCTTTGGGCGGGACTGGCGCTGGCCTGGCTCGGCAACCGGGCCATTGGCCAGATTGAAGGAAGCCATTCCGCTTGATGTCAGCGGATCAGATCGCCGCGCGGTGGCAAGAGCCGACGCCCACCGCGACACTTCCCTATTCCGCGAGCAGCGAGTTGAGGGTGTCCACCAGCTCCGCCCAGTCAGCGTCGGCAGTGATTTCTTCGCGGAGGAACTGCGCCTGGCTCGGCGTCCAGAATGGCGCCTCGGCCAGCGGCAGCGCATGTGGCAGTGGCCGATGGCTGGCGATGAAAGCTTCGATGCTTGCCGAATCGTCAGGCAAGCCGAGTTGACGGAACAGATCGGTCAGCGTGTGAATGGCGTTTTCCATCGTGATCCTCCTCGTGGTCAGAATTCCTCTCGGCTGTTCAGCGGACTTTGCCCGTCGCCGACGCTAACGATAGCACCAACGAAGGTGAGCTGCGGCAGCGCGCCGCCACTTTGACCAGCCACCACAAGCTTACACCGCCCGCGCTGTCTCGTCGCTACCGGCCGCCCGGTTCCAGCGGGGGGCCAGTCTTGCTATAGTTCGCCCTGCACGCCGCCAGCGGGTCACAGCCTTCACCCTCCCCCAACCGGCGGCTTTTTGTTTTCCTGCCGCCGAAAGCTTCCCGATGAGCACCACCCGCAGCGATTCCCCTGACGAAAGCCGCAACGACAGCCCCTTTCCGCCTGAAATCCTGCGCGACGTTGCCAAGCGGCGCACCTTTGCGATCATTTCCCACCCCGACGCCGGCAAGACGACGCTGACCGAAAAGCTGCTGCTGTTCGGCGGCGCCATCCAGCTCGCGGGCACGGTCAAGGGACGCAAGAGCGCGCGTCATGCGACATCGGACTGGATGGAGGTGGAGAAGCAGCGCGGCATTTCGGTGACCAGCTCGGTGATGCAGTTCGAATACCAGGGGCACACCGTCAATCTGCTCGACACGCCGGGGCACGAAGATTTTTCGGAAGACACCTACCGCGTGCTGACCGCCGTCGATGCGGCGGTGATGGTGATCGACGCGGCCAAGGGCGTCGAGGCGCAGACGATCAAGTTGCTCAACGTCTGCCGCATGCGCGACACGCCGATCATCACTTTCGTGAACAAGCTCGACCGCGAGGTGCGTGAACCTTTCGAGCTGCTCGAGGAAATCGAGTCGGTGCTCGGCATTGAGTGCGCGCCGATCACCTGGCCGATCGGCATGGGCAAGTCTTTTCGCGGCGTCTATCACCTGCTCGACGATCGCCTGCTGCATTTTGCTGCCGGGCAGGAACGGCGTGTCGAGTCGGAGCGACTCGACGGCCTTGCCAACCCGCTGCTCGACAAGCAGTTTCCGGCCGAGGTCGGCAAGCTGCGCGAGGACGTGGACCTGATTCAGGGCGCGAGCGGTCCTTTCGAGCTGGCCGGTTTTCTCGCCGGCCGCCAGTCACCGGTGTTCTTCGGCTCGGCGATCAACAACTTCGGCGTCCAGGAGATCCTGCAGGCGCTGCTCGACTGGGCACCGCCGCCGCAGGAACGCGACGGTGGCGAACGCCTGGTGCAACCCGGCGAAGGCGCGTTCAGCGGCTTCGTGTTCAAGATCCAGGCCAACATGGACCCCAAGCACCGCGATCGGATAGCCTTCTTCCGCGTCTGTTCGGGGCGCTACACGCCGGGCATGAAGGTCAAGCACGTGCGCCTCGATCGCGAGATGAAACTGGCCAACGTGCTGACCTTCATGGCCAACGAACGGCTGTTGATGGAGGACGCTGTCGCCGGCGACATCATCGGCATCCACAACCACGGCAACCTGCACATCGGCGACT
>NZ_JAVTWB010000226.1:0-4872 GCF_032229525.1 Accumulibacter sp.
CTTCGGGACTACCAGAACCACCACTGCCGCTTGCTGGCCATCCTCGGAGGCAATCCGCAGAGCCCGGGTTGTGCCGTCCACCTGCAGTGCGACACGGCTGATCCGGGGCGCCTTGCCGCACCCTCGGGCGTTCTGATGCGCATCCTGCAGGAGGAGTTGCGCCAGCAGGGAATCGACGTTCCGTTCAAGGGCATGCGCGATTGCAGTCAAGACTTGTTGCAGCAGGACTTGCGATGGCTGGAAGCCTTGTTCAAAAACGCCTAAGCAGGACTCAGGCAGCAGAGCGACACCTCGACAACGCGGTTTGCGCCACCCCCCCCGGATCCCCTACGGCAAGCTTAGGGGTTCGATGCACGTTCCTGTCCCAGATCCAGCACGTCACCGTTACCCAGGAACAAATCAGTCTGTGCTGAAAGCGGTGCATGGCCAGCAGCGCTGAGGGTCGGGGGGCGTACCACGCCGAGCTTCATGGAGTGACGGCGAGCGCGCCCCTCTGATCGTTTATCGGTATCTCCTCAGGTCGCAGTGGCGGGGGGGCACGGTTGTGCGCAGCTGGTCGGTGTTTCGCGTGTTGCTGGCTTGCAGCGCTGTTCCCGGTGCGTCCGTACGGCGTTGTGCACAAAGACCTCGCCAGGCGCTATGCTCGCATGCTTCTCAGCCAGCACCTTACCGGGCTCGTCGCAGATATGGCCAATAGCACTCGTTGCACCAGCCCCAGCCGCTGCCGAAGCGCCAGATCCCGCTTCTTGCTGGCGATCGCCGCCGTGTTTGCCAGCCTGCTCGGTGGCTGCGGGGCCGACCAACAGCCCGCGGCCAAGGCGGCGAAAGCAAGCGAAGCGAGCGTTCCCGTGGTGGTCGTCAATGCGCAGCGCAAGACGGTGCCGTTGAGCGTCGAAGGCATCGGCGCCGTCGAGGCGATCGCCAGCGTGGCGGTGAAGTCGCGCATCGACGGACAGATTGTCAAGGTGGCTTTCGCCGACGGTGACGAACTCAAGCCCGGCCAGGTACTGTTCGAGATCGATCGCCGTCCGGCGCTGGCGCAGCTCAGGCAGGCGGAGGCGAAGCTGGCCAGCGAGATGGCCTTGCTGGCGAAGGCGCGAACGCAGGATGCCCGCTACCAGGACTTGCTGCGACAACGCTTCATTTCCGCCGATGGCTATCAGCAGTACAAGACCAACCTCGACAGCGCACTGGCCAATGCAGCGGCGGCTCGCGCCACGGTCGATAGCGCCCGGCTGCAGCTCGACTACTGCACCATCCGCGCGCCGATCACCGGCCGGGCCGGGCGGATCATGATCCAGCAAGGCAATCTGGTGAAGGCCAACGACGGCAATCCGTTGGTGCTGATCAACCAGCTGCAGCCGATCTTCGTCAATTTTTCGGTGCCCGAGCAATATCTGGCGCAGGTTCGTGGTGCCGGGGCAGGGCTGGTGAAGGTCGTCGCCAGCGACGCCGACGGCAAGGCGGTGGAGGCCAGCGGTACGCTCGCTTTCGTGGACAACGCGGTGGACCCCGCCAGCGGCACCGTCAAGCTGCGCGCCAGCGTCGCGAACCGCGATCTGGGCTTGTGGCCGGGGCAGTTCGTGCACGCGCAGCTGGCTCTTGGTGAGCGGGCCGATGCGCTGGTCGTCCCGGCCGATGCGGTGCAGACCGGCCCCAAGGGCAGCTACGTGTTCGTCGTCGACGCCGAGCGCAAGGCGCAATTGCGTTATCTGGTGGTCGAGCGCACTGTCGGCGCCGAGGCGCTGATTGCCGAGGGCCTGGCGGCCGGAGAAACGGTGGTCGTCGACGGCCAGTCGCGGCTGCTGCCGGGTAGCCCGGTAGCGATCAGGGACGCCGCCGGGAAGTCCTGATGAACATCTCGCGGCCCTTTGTTTTTCGCCCGGTGATGACCGGGCTGGTGATGCTGTCAATTCTGGTCTTCGGCCTGATCGCCTACCGTCTGCTGCCGGTTTCCGACCTGCCCAACGTCGATTTCCCGACCATCACGGTCAGCGCCAACCTGCCCGGCGCCAACGCCGAGACCATCGCTGCCGCCGTGGCGACGCCGCTCGAGAAGCAGTTCTCGACCATTCCAGCGCTCGAATCGATGACCTCGACCAGTGCCGTCGGCACGACCGCGATCACCCTGCAGTTCTCGCTGAATCGCAACATCGACGCCGCCGCGCAGGACGTGCAGTCGGCGATCTCGACGGCCCTGCGGCAGTTGCCGCCGGAGATGACGACGCCGCCGTCGTTCCGCAAGGTCAACCCGGCGGACGCCGCAGTCTTTTACCTGGTGGCCCGTTCGGAGACCATGCCGCTGTCGGCGGTGGACGAATACGCGCAGACGCGGATCGCGCAGCGCCTGTCGACCATTGCCGGGGTCGCCCAGGTGCAGGTCTTCGGCAGCCAGACCTATGCGGTGCGGGTGCAGCTCGACCCGAACCTGCTGGCTGCCCGCGGCATCGGCATCGACGAAGTGCAGCAGGCGATCGCCAGCCACAACGTCAACAAGCCGACCGGAACGCTGTACGGCAGTCAGCGCGCCTTTTCGCTCGAGGCCACCGGCCAGCTCAATGACGCCGCCGCCTACCGGCCGCTGGTCGTCGCCTACCGCAATGGCGCGCCGGTACGGCTGGGCGCGCTGGGGCGGGTCTTCGACGGCGTGCAGAACGACAAGTACGCCGCCTGGTACAACGATGAACGGACGGTGATTCTGGCCATCCAGCGTCAACCGGGAACCAACACCGTCGAACTGGTCGACAACATCCGCAAGCTGCTACCGACCTTCCGCGAGCAGGCGCCGACCGGCATCAAGATCGACGTCATGTACGACCGCTCGCAGTCGATCCGCGCCTCGGTGGCGGACGTCAAGTTCACCCTGCTGCTGGCCCTGGCGCTGGTGGTGATGGTCATCTTCCTTTTCCTGCGTAACGTCTCGGCGACGCTGATCCCCAGCCTGGCGCTACCGATGTCGATCATCGGCACCTTCTCGGTGATGCACCTGCTCGGTTTCAGCCTCGACAATATTTCGCTGATGGCGCTGACCCTGTGCGTCGGTCTGGTGGTGGACGACGCCATCGTGGTGCTGGAGAACATCACCCGCCATATGGAAATGGGTGAAACGCCACTCGAGGCGACGCTCAAGGGTACCGAGGAGATCGGCTTCACGGTGTTGAGCATGACCCTGTCGCTGGTGGCGGTGTTCATCCCGGTGCTGTTCATGGGCGGCATTCTCGGCCGCCTGCTACACGAGTTCGCGGTGACGATCATGGTCGCGGTGCTGGTTTCCGGCTTCGTCTCGTTGACGCTGACGCCCTTGCTCGCCGCGCACCTGCTGAAGCCGACCGAGCACGCCCGGCACGGTCATTTGTACCAGCTCTCCGAGCGCTTCTTCGAGGCCTGGCGGGGTGCCTACGACCGCAGTCTGCTATGGGTTCTGGCGCGGCCGCGGGCGACCATGGTGGCCTTCCTGCTGGTGGTCGTGGCCACCGCCGCGATGTTCGTCAACGCGCCCAAGGGATTCCTGCCCAGCGACGACATCGGGCAGGTCTTCGCCTTTACCGAAGCGGCGCAGGACGTTTCATTCGAGGCCATGATGGACAAGCAGCGGCAGGTGGCGCGGCTGGTGCAGGCCAATCCGAACGTTGCCACGGTGATGTCCTTTATCGGTACCTCGGGCTTCTCACAGACGCTCAACCTGGGGCGGATGCTGATCGTCCTCAAGCCTTACGGTCAGCGCGCCAGTCCTGACAAGATCATCCAGGAGCTGCGACCGCAGCTGACCGCGGTGCCGGGAATCAAGGTTTTCCTGCAGAGCGTACCGACCATTCGCATCGGCGGTCGGCTGACCAAGAGCCTCTACCAGTACACCTTGCAGGACGCCGACCTCGACGAGCTCCATCACTGGGCGCCGATCCTCGAGGAAAAACTGCGTGGGCTGCCGGGGCTGCAGGACGTCTCGAGCGATCTGCAGATCCGCACGCCCAAGGTGGCGGTGGAAATCGATCGCGACAAGGCCGCCGCGCTGGGCGTGACGCCGGCGCAGATCGAGGATGCGCTGTACAGCGCCTACGGGCAGCGCCAGGTGTCGACCATTTACACACCGACCAACGAATACTGGGTGATCCTCGAAGTCGAGCCGAAATTCCAGACCGACCCGGCTGCCCTGGCGCTGCTGCATGTCCGTTCGAGCAAAGGGGCGCTGGTGCCGCTCAACGCGGTCACCCGCCTGAGCACCGGCGTCGCACCGCTGACCATCAACCATCAGGGGCAGGTGCCCGCGGTCACCCTGTCGTTCAACCTGGCGCCGAGGGTGTCGCTGTCGACCGCCATCGCCGAGGTCCACGCCATGCAGGAGAAGCTTGGCGTCCCCGAAACGCTGCTTGGCAGCTTCCAGGGCGCGGCGCAGGCTTTCCAGTCATCGCTGGCCGGCATGGGCATCCTGCTGCTGATGGCGGTGTTCGTCATCTACATCGTGCTGGGCATCCTCTACGAAAGCACCATCCATCCGCTGACCATCCTCTCGGGATTGCCGACCGCCGGGCTGGGCGCGCTGGTCACCCTGGCGATTTTCGGGCGCGAACTCGACATGTACGGCTACGTCGGCATCATCATGCTGGTCGGCATCGTCAAAAAGAACGCGATCATGATGATCGACTTCGCTCTCGAGGCGCGGCGTAGCCACGGCAAGGCACCGCATGACGCGATCTACGAGGCGTGCCTGGTGCGTTTCCGGCCGATCATGATGACCACCATGGCGGCCTTGCTGGGCACCTTGCCGATCGCCCTGGCCTTTGGCGCCAGCGGCGCCAGCCGGCAGTCGCTGGGCCTGGCGGTGGTCGGCGGGCTGCTCTTCTCGCAGTTCCTGACACTCTATTTCACGCCGGT
>NZ_JAVTWB010000227.1:0-7814 GCF_032229525.1 Accumulibacter sp.
ACCCACTTGGGCCGCTTCAATCAAAACAGATTTGACCGCTTGGGCCGCAAATTGCACCCTCCTGATGGGGAGGCTTACTGCCGCAACGGGGCACAAGCAGACGCCGCGCTCCCAGAAAAAAACAGCGTGAACGGCAATTAACTGACCGGATACCAGACTCCAATGCCTTTCCGTAAGCGATCAGCTTATTATTCTTTTCGTACCATTCTCAGTGGTTTTTTAAATACTGATCGAGCGGCACCAAAAGATTCTTGGCAACGCTCATTTCTCCAGAGAGCGCCTGAGCGTCGACGGCCATCTTGGTCGTTAGGCCACGAGTGCTTGTAAGATTTCGTTTTGCATTGTTTTCGGGTGAAGGATCTTTGGTAGCAGACACCAGGAGCAGTGCCACGCCTGCGACTTTATTTTCTTTCACACCCTGACCGCGCACATACAGCATGCCCAGATTACCGATGGCCAGCGCATCGCCCTGCACCGACGCCTTGCGATACCACTCATTGGCTTTTGCGAAATCAATCTTCGTACCACGACCATTTTCATAGAGCACGCCCAGGTTGTATTGCGCAGCTGCATTACCTTGTGCAGCGGCTTTGCCATACCAAACAATTGCTTCCTTCTCATCTATGCCAATCCCGATGCCTTTCTCATACATCAAGGCCACATTGAACTGGGAGTCGGCATGCCCTTCTTTAGCCGCTGTGAGAAAATGTTTGTAGGCGAGCGGCAGATCGTTGGCTTGATAAGCGGCGATCCCAGCCTCGAAATTGGCATTTTCTCTAGCTTGAGCGGGGGTCTCTACTGCAAACGCGAGAGTGACAAGGAAGCATGCGCTGAGCGCAATAATCTTGGCTTTGAATGATTTCATTTTGTGTCGGTGTATTGGTTTGGTGATGGGCTGCTGGCGCTTGTCAAACAATCCTGCTACCTGCATGTGACGTATCGAGAAGCAATTTGATGGCCCTGATAGGCCAAAATCAAGACCGTCACACCGAAATTTTGAACGGCGGGTTTCCGATTACTTAGCTGTCATTGCGCATGAAAATGGCATCAGAAAACAAAGGGCACGTTGCCGCCATTCCTTGACTTGATGGGTCAAACGTCGGTGAATCCTCCCGGCATGGCCGGGGGATCACAAAGCGCTTGAGACAACGCACCGAATTGGATACAGGCAGGTCTTGAACCGGAGCAAACCCGGACCGGTGCGACATGCGAGACAACGATGCTACCGAATCAGTCGCTCTTGCCAGGTACCTGCAGCGCCTCCAGGGCGGCATCCAGCGCGAAGGTGCCGCCCTTCTGGCTAGGTGGAAACTCCCTGAAGGTGCCGAGGAATTTCCCCACGTACTGCTGAGCGGGAACGAGCAGGAAGATGTGTTCGACCCACCAGCGGTTCCAGTCCATGGCCTCCACGTCGCCGATCTCGAACGGATCGGTTCGGATATTAAATATCTTGGGCGCGCGCAGCGTCGTGAACGGCTGACGCCAGACCGATGCGCCGTGCGCCTTCTGTTCGGCGAAAACAATCTTCCACTGGTCGTAGCGCAGGCCGACAAGCTGGCCATCATCATTGAAGTAGAAGAACTCGTGCCGCGGGCTCGGCGACTTGCCGGAAAGTGCGTCGGTGATGTCGTAGCCATCGATATGGACTTTAAAGGATTTGTTGCCGACCTTCATGCCCTTCTTCAATTGCTCCGTTACATCGGGCACCCCGGCGGCGGCCAGCAGCGTGGGAAGCATGTCCTCGTGCGCGAAGATGTCATTGAGCACGGTGCCGGGCTTGATCACGCCGGGCCAGCGAATGGCCGTCGGCACGCGGTAGCCGCCTTCCCAGTTCGTGTTCTTCTCGCCGCGGAACGGTGACGTGCCGCCGTCCGGCCAGGTGAATTTCTCGGCGCCGTTGTCGGTCGAGTACATCACGATGGTGTTCTCTTCGAGTCCGAGTTCCTTCAGCGCATTCAACAGCTCGCCGACTTGTGCGTCGTGCTCGAGCATGCCGTCGGGGTAGATTCCCAGCCCGGACTTGCCGCGGGACGACTCCTTCAGCCGTGTCCAGATATGCATGCGGGTGGAATTCCACCACAGAAAGAAGGGTTTGTCGGCCTTCTTCGCGTCGGCCATGAAGCGGATCGTCTCCTGGGTGACTTCGTCGTCGATGGTCTCCATGCGCTTCTTGTTGAGCGCGCCTGTGCTCTCGATGCGCTGTGTGCCGTCGGCGTTGGCCCAAGTGTGGATGACGCCGCGAGTGCCGAAACGCTTGCGCAGCTCGGGGCTCTGGAAATAGTCCTCGTGTTCTGGCTCGTCTTCGGCGTTCAGGTGGTAGAGCGAGCCCTTGAATTCCTGGAAGCCATGCGCGGTGGGCAGGTGTGTGTCGAGGTCACCCAAGTGATTCTTGCCAAACTGTCCTGTCATGTAGCCCTGCGCCTTGAGCAGCTCGGCGATGGTCACGTCGCGAGCCTGCAGCCCTTCCTTGGCACCCGGTAGACCGACCTTCAAGAGGCCAGTGCGGAACGGCGACTGCCCGGTAATGAAGGCGGCACGTCCGGCAGTACAACTTTGCTGGCCGTACCAGTCGGTGAACAGCGCGCCTTCCCTGGCAATGCGGTCGATGTTCGGCGTTTTGTAGCCCATCATGCCCTGGTTGTAGGCGCTGACGTTCCAGTAGCCGATGTCATCGCCCCAGATGATCAGGATGTTGGGCTTCTTCTGCGCCGCCTGGGCCAGCGCGGGCCAACACAGGGCCGCGGCCAATAGGATCGAGAGGGCTTTCACTAACGTCTTTCTCATTCTGCTTCTCCGGCTGCGAAGGCCTCAGCGCAAGGCCATCTGTGGTTGGGCGATAGAGCTACTCGAACGCGAAAACCCTCTTCCAGTCGTTCTTGATGCTGATGACGGTCCAGCCCTGCTTCTGTGCCTGATCGTACAGAGCCTGGGTGAACGCGCCGACCTTCGTCGCGGGTAGCCCCTGGGCGGGCCCGTAATCATACTCGCGCTGGGCATCGTCGTGGAGTACGAGCATCGACAAGCGCGCACCGTCTCCGGCTTTCGTATACTCGAGCATCTGCCGGTCGCCGGTCGAGTTGCCGACGGCCAGATGCGGGCGGCGACCAATCATCAAGTGGATGCCTTCCGGCTTGCCGGCATCGTTGTCGTTGAGCAGCAGCTTGGGTTCCTTGGTCAGGAAAGGCTTGCCGTCCTTGCCGTAGCCGTATCGGGTGCCGACCGCGCTCCCTACCACCTGTTCGGGCGGGACGCCGTAGATTTTCTCGGCGTACTGGCGGACGAAGTCCTGGCCACCGCCGGTGACGATGTAGGTCTTGTAGGCGTTGGCGCGCAGGTATTCGAGCAACTCCTGCATCGGCAGGTAGGTGAGAGCCGTGTAGGGTCGCTTCCAGCGCGGGTCGGTCGCCGTTTCCAGCCACTTCTTGACGTCGGCGTTGAACTGGTCGATTGACATGCCCGTCAGGGTCGCGGCGAAAATCTTCTCCAGATCCGGCATGGTCAGCCTGGCGATTGCTTCGCGGTTGCCGGACAGGACGGTTTTGAAGGGCTCGACGCCGGCGAGTTCCGGATCGGCTCGGGTGATGGCATGGACGCGATCGAGGCAGTACATCACCTGCGCGTACATTGGATGCTCAACCCACAACGTACCATCCTGGTCAAAGGTGGCGATGCGCTCGGCGGGCGGCACGAAGCTGGCGCTGGAGTGGTCGGTGGTTTCCCGGACGAAGGTGACGATGGCGCGTTTGGCGGCGCCGTCGTTCCACGACGGCAGCGGATCGGACTGGGCCTGCGCGCCGAATGCAAGCAGCACGCCCAGCGCCAGGACCCGCGAAAATCTGGAAAAAAACGACAGTTTCGGCATGGCTATTCTCCTGTGATACAGAATTCCCGGCGGCCGACGAGCATGTCAGAACGACGGCTCGAGCGCATTGATCACCGAAAAAAACGGGCGACTTTTTTAGGCCGCCCGCTGTATTACTGCTCAATCACATCCTTTGACGGGTTGCTCAGTGGCCCGGGTGGCTGATGTGTTTGGCTTCCTGCATCGAGTGGATAATGTTATCCAGGTTGTAGCTCGCCGGTGTCTGCAGCGACGGGAAGGTCCTGTACGTCTCGAGCTCCTTCAGCCACAGCAGCTGTCCGATGGGCAGCAGGTTCCAGTCATAGATCATCGCCGTGCTAGGCGCGGCCAGTGCGCCGCCGTAGCCCATGAGCGTGCCATCAACCGAGGCAACCGACCGCTCGAAGGGGTCACGCTTCAGGTTGTTGACCATGGTCCAGTGATAGGTCTCTGGGGAGCCGAAGATATCCTGCGCTTTGGAAGAAACCATCGTGTAGTAGAACTTCCAGTTCTTGTACCGCACCGCTGAAGGCTGTGCGCCGGTGTAGTAGAAGAACGTGTCGCGCGCAGAGTCGCCCTTGCCTTCGAGATAGGCCCGCTGATCGAAACCGTCCAGCGTGGTCTTGACGATGCCGGGGTACTTGCCGGCCTCGATCTGCTTCTTCAGCCCGTCACCCGAAGGCCCGCCGGCGATATTGACCAGGGTGGGCACCCAGTCCAGTGACGAGAAGATCTGGTCCGGATTCGTGCCAGCCTTGATGTGCCCCGGCCAGCGGACGAGCATCGGAGCCCGCATACCGCCTTCCCAGGTCGTCAGCTTGCCGCCCCTGAACGGTGTGATGCCGCCGTCCGGATAGGTGATCGCCTCGGCGCCGTTGTCGGTGGTAAAGACGATGATGGTGTTGTCGAGCTGGCCCATATCCTCGAGCTTTTTCATCACGTAGCCGATGTTGTCGTCCATCTGCTTCATGCCGGCTTCGTTTGGACCCCAGTCCTTGCCGCCTTTGACGCCCAGCATGTCCGCGTACTTGTCCGAGAGCACGGTGGTGACGTGCATGCGCGCCGGGTTATACCAGACGAAGAACGGCTTGCCGGTTTTCTTGGGGTCATTGCGGTCGAGGAAGTCGATGACCTTGGCGGAGATTTCCTCATCCACGGTCTTGGAACGTTCCAGCGTCAGCGGCCCTTCGTCCTTGCAGGACTGGTTTTTCTCGCTACCGTCCGAAGAAGTACACGCGAGCATCGGCCGTGGCGGAGTCATACAGAGTGCCGTTCTAGGGTCGACCGCGCCGGCGACCTCTTTGAGGCCCTTAACCGGGGTATTCTTACAGGGTGGCACAACGACCTGATCGACCGAAGACTTGTTGATGTCGGGGAAACTCACGCCCTGCATGGCGTCGAGGTGATACAGGTAGCCCCAGAACTCCTGGAAGCCGTGAGCGGTGGGCAGCGACGCCGATTTATCACCTAAATGGTTCTTGCCGAATTCGCCAGTGGTGTAGCCGAGGTCCAGCAGGAATTTGGCTATCGCGGGCGTGCCCGGCAACAGCGAACTGGTAGCACCCGGAAGCTGCGGCATGACCATGCCCGCCCGCAAGGGATGCATGCCGGTGGAGAAGGCGGTGCGACCGGCCGTGCAGCTCTGCTCGGCATAATAGGTCATGAATCTCGCACCTTCCTTGCCGATGCGATCGATGTTCGGCGTTTCGCCTACCATCAGGCCCTGATGGTAAGCTCCCACGTTCATGATGCCAATATCGTCGCCCATGATGAACAGGATGTTCGGCTTGGCGCCGGACGTGGCGGCAAAGGCCGACCCGGTGCCGAATATCAGCGCAGCGATTAGCGCCAGCAATCTGGGACAACAGCGCAAAATGAGCTTCATGTTCTTCTCCTTTCAATGATTCACGGCCCGAGGCCATAGGCTCGGGCGTTGCCCGAGCGGGTGTTTTGGACTTGTTGGGTTGGTAAGGGGCGCGTCAGTTCTTCCTGTTTTTGGCGGTCCCGCGGCGATCATCGCTGATACGGACCACTCGCACAAGGGTTCGTCCTGCCGGTCCTGTGTTGGTGGCCTGCGAACGTTTCCGGTCAGTGGGGAATTTGGCGCACTCGAGACTACTAAGGGAGGCCCCCGGCTTGGCCGGGGGGATGCTTACTGGTCAGGGCGTTCCAAGGAACAGGTAGAAATTGGAATAGCCACCGGTCGAGCCGGCGTTGGAGTAGCCGTAACCCAGGTACACCGGGCCCAGCGGCGTTTCGCCGCCAAAATAGACCGCGGCGCCAGGGATCCAGCCCTTGAGTTCGGTCTCGGTGAATGGCCGGCCGATCTTCGCCGTCTCGAACGCTGCGCCCACCCGCAGGTCGCCACGCAGGCCGAGCGGCAGGCGGCCGATGATTCGCTCGGCACGGATACTGCCGTAGCTCATCTCGTCACCTTTCAATTGCCCGACAGCAAAGGCAGTCATGTTCAGCATGCCGCCCAATTGCCCGAGGTCGTAGGCCGGCAGTTGTCCGACCGGTGAGCCTTGATACGAGAGCCTGCTCGCCAGCACCCAGTCGCCGATACTCCAGTAGCCGCTGGCGCCGGCATCGAGCCTGCTGTAGCCCTCGGCTGCGGAGTCGAAGTACTTGATGTTGCTGGACCAGCCGTTGGTCGGGAAGTAGAGTCGATCGGTCTGGTCGAAGTCCAGTGCCGCAAACCAGCCACCAAAGGTTTTGGATTCCTGTGGCAGGAACGGTGACCCGGTGTCGATCTCGCTCTTTCGCCAGTTTTCCTGCCAGCCTAGCCGTGCCTGCCCGAGCAGTCCGATATTCGCGCCGCCACCCAGACGTAGACCGCTCTGGGAAATGCGGTATTCGGCAAGCTTCTTGTCGTTCTGGTAAACCCCGGTTATGCGGTTCAGGTAGCTGGCGTTGGCTTCGACGAAGAAGCGCTGCTGCGCGTCGAGGGGTTGGTAAAGGTCCACGCCAAATCCGTTTTGTGAGCCGATTTCGCCATAGGCGAGGAATTCGCCGCCGAGCGCGTTGAGCCAGGTCTTCTGGTAGGCGGCGCGCAGGCTGTAGGTGGAGTCGGTGCGGAAGTTGCTGTCCAGGTTGATGCCGAAGCGCATGTAATCGGGTCCCCAGCCTTTCTCGACCGGCGTCACGCGCAGAATGTTGCGTTCGCGCAGCGTGGTATCCAGCGCGTAATCGACCTGCTCGTAGTAGCCATCGCCATAGCTGCGCATCAGATCGGCGTCCACTTTGGCCGGGTCGACGGTATCGCCCGGCTTGATCTGCAGATAGCGCTGGACCACTGCCGGGTTGACCAGCCTGAGTCCGGCGATCTGTATCTCGTCAACACGCGGCGCTACGGGCATGGGGGGCTGGACTTGCGCAACCCAGGCTGCGTAAGCGGTTTCGCTGACCGCCAGTGTGCGCAGGCGATCGGCGACTGCTTCAGCGGCTTTGGCGCCGCGATCCGCCGTTTCCGAACTGCGCTTGAAATCGCCCGCCGTGATCCCCTCAAGATCGGGCTTGATGTAGATGTCGGTCGGTTTGAGCGTTGCCAGCGAGCGCGTCACATTCTGCTCGGTCAGGATGTTCACCATCTGCGCCGACACGCTCAACAGGCCGCTGATGTCCTCGGCCTTGAGTAGCGGCGAGCCGACATTGACCGCGATGATCACGTCGGCCTGGCAGCGGTCGCGCGCTTCGTCGATCGGCACGTTGTCGACCAGGCCGCCATCGACCAGCTTCCTGCCGTCGGTTTCGACCGGCGCCATCAGCCCGGGAACCGACATGCTGGCGCGCATCGCTTGCGACAGGCTGCCCTGACGAAAGACCACCCGCTCACCGCCGACGATGTCGGTGGCAATGATCGACAGGGGCAGGGGGAGGGTCTCGATTTCGCGCTCACCCAGATAATCGCGGACCAGGGCGTTGAAGAACAGCTTGATTTTCTGTCCCATGACGATACCTGGCTGACCCTTGA
>NZ_JAVTWB010000227.1:7914-19916 GCF_032229525.1 Accumulibacter sp.
GCGTTGAAGAACAGCTTGATTTTCTGTCCCATGACGATACCTGGCTGACCCTTGACGCCTTGCGGACCGACTCCGGTCTCCGAACCGGGCAGGAAGCGCTTGTCGACTACCTTCTTGCGAAAATTCTGCTCGTTCAGAGGCGGATCATCGCGGAAGAGGTCGTCCCAGTCGGCTGCCGCCAGCTTGTCGCGCATCGTGGCCGGTGCCACGCCGCTGGCGTAAACGCCGGCAACCAGCGCCCCCATGCTGGTGCCGGCGACGCAGTCGACCGGCACGCGCAGTTTCTCGAGTACCTCGAGGACCCCGATATGGGCCGCACCGCGTGCGCCACCGCCACCGAGGACCAGGCCGACCCGTGGCCGGGCATGATCTGCGGTCGCCGCTTGCGCCGCAGCGGCGCAAGCGGCGGAAAACAGCATTCCGGCGACAATCAGCATGCGCCACGGTGTTCCCCCGCTGGCCGAACCTACTTCACTTCGTCCCACTCCCCACTCCTTGCCGGCAGCAGCCAGCGAAATTTTGCCTCAGCCGCAACGCGGCCAGCATGACTTTCCTTACGCTTATCGGTTCAGCTCCGCGTCAGGAAGGTAAGCGACACCTCCCCGGTTGGCCTGCAGAACTACCCCGGTGTCGGTCATCTGATAGATCGACAACATCGGATTTAACGAGACATTGCCATCGAGAAGCAATCCCTTGCCGGTGGCAGGCTTGAACGTGGCATCACCCGATGCGGTGACGTCTGCACCGACCGCGCGGAATGTATCAAACAAGTCCCGGTTCTTGAAGACGAGCAATTGCCGGAAACCCTTGTCACCGACCCCGGCGCCCCTGCCGACGCGCACCATCTTCATGTAGGTTGGCTTGCCGGTCTTGTTGTCTGTCAGCACCCCCGCACCGTCGCCCATCACCAGCAGAACGACGTTGTACTGCGTTGAAGCAAAAACGCCATAGCCCACGGCGCTGGCGATTTCGTCCCTGACTGCGGGCTTGCTGACGATCCACTCGGCTACCGTCTTGTCACGCAAGTCGAGCAGGGCGTGGCGTTGCTGGTCCTTGCTGGTGTCGCCTTTCGGCTGTTCATTCGTCGTCGCACACGATGCCGCCAGCAAGGCCAGAATGCTCACGAGGAGATATCGCCAGGTACTGGTGGTCGAAGTCATTTGTGCGCACTTTCCGGGGGGGTGATCCCGAATGGTGGTGCTGGCGTGATCAAGCGCCAGACGGCCGGATGGCTGCTACGATCAGGGTGCCGATTGTACACGGAGGCCTTGGCCAGTCGACCAAGTGAGCCAGTGGCCACGAGCCCTGGCGCGGGTGGCGCGATGAATGTCGCCGGAGCTACGCCTTGGTGACTGCTACAGGGACGGAGGTGAGAATGGTCAGGGCGGCTTGCGCGTGTTCGGTGGCGTCCCGTCCCAGGCTGGTGAGATAGCCGCCATCGACTTGTGTTATCAGCCCTTTGCCATGCAGCCGCTGGGTGGCCGCGATGATTTGTGGATCAGCCGTCTTGTGGATCTTGATCCCCTGCTGGGTGCTTGCCAGATCGAAGAGAACCAGGGTGTTGAGTTCATTGACCAGATCGGGTGTGAAAGGCATGGCGAGTCCTTCTGCGTTGAAATTACTGTTGATGCCGGCGCGACATTCTACCGCGACCTGCGCGTCGCACCGTCAGGAACTGCACGAGAGCATCGAACAGCCGGCCTTGTGCCGCGCCCAGTCGGGCCGCCTGGCACTGAACGCCTCTCTGCCTGGCTGCTCGTCATAAGGGCGACGGAGAACGTTCAAGAGCTGATGAATCATTTCAGTGCCGCCCTGTTCGGCGCGGTCGATGGCCTGCTGGGCGAGGTAGTTGCGCAGTACGAAGCGTGGGTTGACCTGGTTCATGCGGGCGCGACGTGCTTCTGCGGCTTGACCGTCTTGCCGCGCTCGCGCGGCGTAGCGCGTCAGCCAGTGGGAGAAATCGGTGGAAAACTGCTGCCGGAGTTCTTCGCGGTAGAAGGACTCCTGGAAGAGCGCCCCGTCCGGATTGTCGATGTCCAGCTGGGCGAGCCGGCGGAAGAAATCGGTCATGTCGATCTCCGACAGCCGCATCAGTTCGAACAGATCTTCGAGCAACTCGGCGTCGTCGCCAGTCCAGCGACGAAAGCCCAGCTTGCCGGAAAACGCAGTGCAAAACGCGCTCGAATAGACTTCATCGTAACGTTCGAGGCCGATCGCCAGGTCGTCGGCTTTCGGCGCCAGTGTGACCAGGGCGTCGGCCAGTCGTTCGAGATTCCAACGGGCGATCGCTGGCTGCCGGGCAAGGCAGTAGCGCCGGCTCGAGGCATCGGTGGTGTTCGGCGTCCAGCCGGGATCGAAATTGTCGACCCAGCCATAGGGGCCATAGTCGATGGTCAGGCCGAGAATCGACATGTTGTCGGTATTCATCACGCCATGCACGAAGCCGACGCGCAGCCAATGTGCCATCAGCCGGGCGGTGCGCTCGCAGACTTCGGTGAACCACGCGGCCAGGCGTCGCTCGGGTTCGATGACCAACTCCGGGAAGTCCCGCGCGATGGTGAAGTCGACCAGTTGCTGCAGCAGTTCTCGTTCGCCGCGCGCCGCCAGCAATTCAAAATGCCCGAAGCGGGTAAAGGAAGGGGCGACACGGCAGACCACCGCGCCGGGTTCGGCGACCGGATGTCCATCGTAGAACATGTCGCGCACGACCGATTCGCCGGTACCGACCAGGCTCAGCGCGCGGGTGGTCGGAACGCCCAGGTGATGCATCGCCTCGCTGCACAGGAACTCGCGCAGGGAGGAACGCAACACGGCGCGCCCGTCTGCCCGTCGCGCATACGGCGTTGGGCCGGCGCCCTTGAGCTGCAGCTCGAAGCGCTGCCCGTGCTGATTGATCGCTTCGCCGAGCAGGATCGCCCGACCATCGCCGAGTTGTCCGGCCCATTGTCCGAATTGATGGCCGCCGTAGCAGGTCGCGTAGGCGACCATGCCGGGCAACAAGGCATTGCCGGACAGCGCGTCGAGCATTGCCGGCGTCGCCATGGCGGCATCGTCGAGATCGAGGGTGGCCGCGACCTCGCGTGAATGGGCGAGCAGGGTCGGTGCAGCCACTGGCGTCGGTGTCACCGGCGACCAGCAGGCGCCGAAGACCTGCCGCGGCGCGTTTGGTCGCGCGGCCTCACCCGGCAACTCACGAACGAAGCGGTTATCGAAACGCAGCATCAGCGGCCGACGGCGCGCCGGTGGGGGTGAGATGGCAGCCAGAGAGTCCTCACCCAATCAGCCCCGTCTGACCAGTTCGACGATCTGCGCGCTGTCAAGCGAGCCGGCCTTGGCCTGCATCTCGGGCAGATAGCGGCTGTGCAAGCCCCTGGCCTCACCGAGTAGTCCGTCGAAGGCCTCGCGAAGCATCTGCGTCGACAGGCTACGGCCGTCAGCGTAGTAGCGGCGGGCGACGTGACCGAGGGCATAGGTACTGGCAAAGCTCATTCCCGAGCTTACCGCCTGCTTGCCAAGACCGCGCAGCAAGCCGCCGCCGAGCTTGCCGAGCAGGCCTCCGAGCAGCTTGCGCCCGGCCTGTTCGAGGAACTGCGAGGTCAGCCCGACACCGATGGTAGCGAGAAAGTCCTTGATGTGCCCACGATCGAGTTCGAAGCTGTAGGACTTGCCGATGCGATAGACCAGCTTCATCTGCAGAGGAATGATCGCCATCGTTGACAGCGATTCCGGGAGTAGTTCCAGGGCGCCGTTGAGGATGGCGGCGTTGAGGATGGCTTTGTCCATCTCGGCCTCGCTCATCGTCGATCCGTGCCCGGCGGCGCTTGCCGCCGCGACACCCGCCGCGCTTGCCGCGGTCCTGCCGAGGCTGGTTTCAACCGTTGCCACCGTTTCTAGCGGTAACGCGGCGATCGCTTCCGCTTGCTGGCTATAGGCTTCCGACTGTTGCACGTCGAGCGCCAAGGCGCTACGCAGGTCGCCGAGAAAAGCCTTTTCGCCTGCTGATTGCACGCCGTCGGCATCGCACACACAGACCGCCATTTCAAAGGCCAGCTGCCGTACCTCGGGTGTCGTTAGCGCAGCCACTGCCGAAGGCATCGAGACACGCTTGAGCAGCACATCCTGATAGAGCGACGCAAGATTGATCGCTCCTTCGCCGGCCAGCGCATCGGCGATACGCGTGATCTCCGCACGTTCGGTGTCGCCCTTGCCGCCGTCGGCGAAGGCGGCCATCAGGCTGAGGGTGAGGATGGCCTGCTGCTCGTGGTCGTTCATCTGCTTTCTCTCCGGGGGCGATGCGATTGGGCACGGCGAGTATCGACAAGTTCCTCGCCACAAGCAATCCACGAGATACGGGTCGACGCCCCGGAGGCGCTCAGAAAGTGGGCAAGCGCCCGAGTACGTCCAGGGCTGCTGCCACGCGCCTCAGGCGACCGTGCCGCAGGTGGCGATGTCGCGTTAGACGCCGCCGACTTGAGCGATGCTCAGCTTGCCGTATCGATCAGCGCGACTCCTTGATCATTCTTGAGTGCTTGGGTTGCACAGGCCGGGCGTTGTACGGGTAGAGCCGCGAGAATATTTTCAGCTGGTCGGGCGAAAGCTGCTGGGTCTGCTTGAGCACCAGCCAGAGCACGTCTTCGGTGCAGGGCGGTGTGGTCAGGGAACCCATGTAGGTATAGTAACGGCGGTCCTCCGGTAACAACTGGGCGACGTTGATGGCCTGCTCCGGCGGTACCACATAGCGGTTCTTTTCAAGTGGCAGGTAGTTCCAGACGGTCTGGATGACGGGGTTCTCCATCCCTTGTTCGAGCAGCAGGGCGACGACCGCGATCTTGCCATCCTCGGACTTGTGAACCAGGTGGATCACCATGTCGAACGACTGGCCGTTCACTCGCTCCTCGGACGGACGATGGAAATGGAACTGGACCAGATCGTAGCTCTTGCCAAGCAGGCTGAAGTTACTACCGCCGACCTCGACCTTGATGGTGTGACCGTTGTCTATGACGCGAAACTCCGATGGCCGATAGGCGAACTGAATCGGTTCCAGATCGACACCAAAGCCGTCGCGAATATCGATCGGTGATTGACGCACGCCGCTGGCACAGGTCGCATACTCCGGCTTGAGTTTGC
The DNA here is from genome assembly GCF_032229525.1 of Accumulibacter sp. Classification (GTDB taxonomy): domain Bacteria; phylum Pseudomonadota; class Gammaproteobacteria; order Burkholderiales; family Rhodocyclaceae; genus Accumulibacter. The sequence continues at coordinate 13,042 of NZ_JAVTWB010000227.1, forward strand.
CCCAGTTCTCGGGCCTGCCTTCCCCCTCGTAAGACCAGTTGATGTCGGCATGCGCATAGGCAGCAGCCATGACGTCGTGGTTGTCGATGATGGGGGCTGCTGGCGATCGGGTTGGCGGGTGCGTCACCCGCGCTGCAGCTAGCGTTACGGGGTGTGGCGAGGGATGATTTGGTGTCGCCGACTTGGCCACGGCGGCCGGCGCTGCCGCGGGTGGTGAGTTCTCGGCCGCCGGCGTGCGCAGGTTGGCGCGCCTGACTTCCTTCTGGATCAACGCTTCATTGGCCTTGCGTAGTTCGCCGGCTGCCTCGCTGACCCGGTCCGCGGTTTCTCTCGCCGCCATCACTGCCTCGTTACCTGGTTTCGGTCGGCAGACTTCGCGTAGCAGCTTGGCGTCGAGCATTCCCGAACGCACCGGCATTTCGATTTGCACACGAACCTCCTCTTCGCGGAGTGGCTGGCCTTCGTCCTTGAAATAGATCCGCTTCAGGGTCGTGTAGCTGCGTGCGGCGCAATCGTAGCGGTTGACAGCCTCCACGATGCGGTAAGACGCCGAGGTCTTTGGGTCGACGATCGGCATTTCGAGAATGATCCGTCCATGCGCCTCGGTTTTTCCGTTGGCGACGCTCTGGATGGTATCGCGATCGATCTCGACCCGCCTGCCCGGTTCGGCGGAGATGAGCTGCCAGGCTGCGCAAGCCGTTGCGGGCAAGAGTGCCACAAGGCAGATGGCAAGAAGCCTGATGTCCGGATGCATGAGGGGACCCCCGTAGTTCGTGCAGCGCATCATGTCGTTTACGGAAAGTGGATCCGAAACTTTAGCCGAGATCGCCATCGGCCTGCCAGTTTTCTCTGCGCGCCGACGGAATCCGAGGCAAAAAAAACCCTGGCGGGCTTGTGGCGCCGCCAGGGTTGCATTGCGTGAGCGATTACCTAGTGGCTGGCGCCGGAAGCACCAAAACCTGTCTGGGCACGCACGTACTGGTCTTCGAACGCTTCGCGCTCTTTGGTGGCACGGGCACTGCTGTCCGTGACCGAGAAGACATACGCGCAGAGGAACGCGATGGGCATCGCGAACAACGCCGGCTGGGTGTAGGGGAACAAGGGCGCTGCGTTATGCAGCACGTCCACCCACACCGACTTCGAAAAGACGACGAAGAGCACCGCGGAAGTGACGCCGCTGTAACCGCCCCACAGCGCACCGCGAGTGGTCAGGCCCTTCCAGTACATCGAGAGGATCAGGACCGGGAAGTTGGCCGCGGCAGCGACGCCAAAGGCGAGGCCGACCATGAACGCGATGTTCATCTTCTCGAACATGATACCCAGGATGATGGCCAGGATGCCGAGGAAGATGGTAGCCATCCGCGAAACCTTGATCTCTTCCTTGTCGGTGCATTCGCCTTTCCGGATCACGCGCGCATAGATGTCGTGCGCGATTGCCGAAGCGCCGGCCAGGGCCAGGCCCGAGACGACGGCCAGAATGGTGGCGAAAGCGACCGCCGCCAGGAAGCCGAGCAGCAGGTTGCCGCCAACCGCATGGGCCAGGTGCATGGCGACCATATTGCCGCCGCCGATCAGCGCACCCTTGATGTCACCGCCCTCGAAGTACTGCGGATCCTGACCGACCAGCAGAACAGCAACCAGACCCATCAGGAAGATGACGTTGAAGAAGAAGCCGACGAAGCCGGAAGCGTAGAGCACCGACTTGCGGGCTTCCTTGGCGTTGCCGACGGTGAAGAAGCGCATCAGGATGTGCGGCAGACCGGCGGTACCGAACATCAGGCCGAGACCGAGCGAGAGCGCCGTCACCGGATCGGAGAGCAGGCTGCCCGGCGCCATGATCGAGGTGCCGAGCTTATGGACCGCCGTTACCTTTTGCAGCAGGGTGGTCAGCGAGAAGCCGAACTGCGAGAAGCCGAGGATCAGCACCAGCGTACCGCCGAAGAGCAGCAGGCAGGCCTTGATGATCTGCACCCAGGTCGTCGCCACCATGCCACCGACGGTGACATAGACCATCATCAGGATGCCGACGGCGAAGATCGCCACGTTGTACTCGAGGCCGAAGAGCAGCTTGATCAGCTGCCCGGCGCCGACCATCTGCGCGATCAGGTAGAAGACCACCACCACCAGCGACGACAGCGCGGCCATCGTCCGTACGGACGGGTCGAGGCGGTACGAGGTGATGTCCGAGAAGGTGAAGCGGCCCAGGTTGCGCAGCCGTTCGGCCATCAGGAAGAGGATGATCGGCCAGCCGGCGAAGAACGCCATCATGTAGATGTAGGCGTCGTAGCCGCGGCTGAAGGTCATCGCCGTCAGTCCGAGCAGGGTCGCCGCCGACATGTAGTCGCCGGCGATGGCCAGACCGTTCTGGAAGCCGGTGATGCCACCGCCGGCGGTGTAGAAGTCGGCCGTGGACTTGGTGCGGCCGGCCGCCCAGTAGGTGATCCCCATGGTCATCGTCACGAAGATGATGAACATGATGATCGCGTGCCAGTTGGTCGGCTGTGTCTGGATGTCGCCCTGCAGGGCAGGTCCGGCGGCCGCGGCCATGCCGGACAACGCCAGCAGGGCGAGTGCCGTGGTAAATCGCTTGATCATTTGGTCTCCTTCTGCGCTTCTTTGATGATTTCGGCGGTCAGATCGTCAAACTCGCCGTTGGCACGGCGGACGTAGACGAAGGTCAGCAGCCAGAAAAAGACGAACATGACCAATTCGACGGTATAGCCGATGGCCCACATCGATCCCTCGGCGATCGGTTGCCCGAGCATCTTGGGGCTAAAGGCGATCAGCATGAAGAAGCCATAGAAGATGATCAGCACAATGGCTGCCAGGGTCCACGCGAAGCTTCCGCGCTTCTGGACCAGTTCGTCGAACTTCGGATTACGCCGAAGTCGCTCATAAATCACACTACTCATGTTTGCCTATCCTCCTGTTTTGTCTTGCTAAGAAAAGTTCTGGGACCAATTTCACAAGTGTTGACAAGACCACTCCCCTCGGGGCGTCGAATACTAACCCAGATCAGGGGCGTGTTCAATGTGGCCTTTTTGGCAGGCGTTTATTGTTACGACGGCACTTCAAGTGCCGGCCAGACTTTGTTTGGCAAGTTCTGCGCCACTCGCCATGCGCTACTCGCCGAAATTGCGCAGTCCGTCAAGGTCGAGGATGGTGAGGATGCCGTAATCGGCGCGAAGCAGCCCAGCGTGTTCGAGGGTCTGCAGCGCCTGGTTGACCCGCTGGCGCGAGACGCCGGCGAGCAAACCGATCTCTTCCTGCGAGATGCGCAGTTGGAGGCTGCTGCCGGGGTAGAGCAGCGGATTGAACATCGAGGCCAGACAGCGGGCGAGCCGGGCGTCGGTATCGAGCAGGCGTTCGTACTCGATGATGCCGATGAACTGTCCCAGGCGCTCGTTGATCTGGATCAGCAGGAAACGATTGAAGGGGATGCTGCAGTCGAGCAGCTGTTGGAATCGGCTGCGCTTCATGTAGGCGATGCGCGACTCGCGCAGCGCGATGACGTCGTAGCGACGCGGTTCGTCCTTCAGCAATGAACCCTCGCCGAACCAGCTGCCATCCGACAGGCCGACGAAGCTGGTGGCCTTGCCGGTACTCCAGTTGCTGGCCATCTTGACCAGCCCATTGATGACCCCCGTCCAGTGCTCGACCGTTTCGCCCTTCATGCACACGTAGCCGCCGGCGGGGACGGTGCGCACGACGATGTCGCGCTTGACCTGGTCGAGTTCGTCTGTGGACAATTGCCGTGCCCAGCAAGAGGCGTGAAGCATTTCGTCGAGGTCCTGCATTCGTCGGTCCACGGTTAGAAGATATGTGGAATTGTCGCACGGACGACAATTCCCAAGCGCCGGCCGACATAGACTCCTGCGCAGGCTAATCTTGATGTGGCCGTACGGCTGATCGCAATACCCTAGGCGATGCGGCGATGCACAATTGCTGTCGAAAAAAAAAGACTAGAATCGCGTAGCACCATGTAGTACCAATAAGACATAAAAGCGTGCCGTCGGGGCTTAGACGGTCAATGCACCGGAGGAGACAAGATGCCGGAAACTGCGTCGTCGCAAGCGCTGGATACTTTTCCGCGCTTGCTCTTGAACCATGCTCGGGTTCGTGGTGGCAAAGCGGCAATGCGCGAGAAGGATCTCGGCATCTGGCAGTGCTGGACCTGGCAGGGTGTCGCCGACGAGGTGCGCGCGCTGGCCTGCGGCCTTGCCGAAATGGGTTTCCGGCGCGGCGAGAACGTGGCCATCGTCGGCGACAACCGTCCTCGCATGTACATGATGATGACCGCCGTACAAAGCCTCGGCGGCGTGCCCGTGCCGCTCTACCAGGACGCGGTGGCCAACGAAATGCTGTTCGTCCTGGTCGACGCCGAAATCCGCTTTCTCTTCGTCGAAGATCAGGAACAGGTCGACAAGGTGCTCGAGTTGCAGGAGCAGTTGCCGCAGCTCAAGCACCTCTTCTACGACAATCCGCGCGGCATGCGCCATTACACGCAGCCCTTCATCCACGACGTCCGCGAGTTGATGGAGATGGGGCGGATTCACAACCGCAACCATCCCGATCTGCTCGCCACCGCGATTGCCACCGGCAGCACGGACGATGTGAGCGTCATGCTGTACACCTCGGGCACGACGGGCAAGCCGAAAGGCGTACGCCTGACGCATAACGCTTTCATCAGCGCGGCTCGCGGGGGAGTCGAATTCGATCATCTGACGGCCGAGGAAGACATCCTCTCGTACCTGCCAATGGCCTGGGTTGGCGACCATCTGTTTTCGTTTGCGCAGGCGATGGTCACCGGCTTCACGATCAACTGCCCCGAGTCAGCCGAGACGGTGATGAACGACTTGCGCGAGATTGGCCCGACCTATTACTTCGCGCCGCCGCGCGTCTTCGAAAATCTGCTGACGCAAGTGATGATCCGCATGGAGGACGCCAGCGCCATCAAGCAGAAGATGTTTCACTATTTCATGGCGGTCGCTCGCCGAAGCGGCGCCGAGATCCTTGACGGCAAGCCGGTGTCCACTGCCGATCGTGTGCTCTATGCACTGGGTAATTTCTTCGTCTTTGGGCCGCTGAAAAACGTCCTGGGGATGAGCCGCGTGCGTGTCGCCTACACCGCCGGGGCGGCGATCGGGCCGGACCTGTTCCGTTTCTATCGCTCGATCGGCATCAACCTGAAGCAGTTGTATGGGCAGACCGAGACCTGTGCCTACGTCTGCCTGCAACCCGACGGCGAGATCAAGTTCGACAGTGTTGGCAAGCCGGCGCCAGGGGTCGAGGTGAAGATCGCCGACAACGGCGAGATCCTGGTCAAGGGCCCAATGTTGCTCAAGGAGTATTACAAGCGGCCCGACGCGACGGCCGAAGCGATCAACGCCGACGGATATTTCATGACCGGCGACGCGGGCATCTTCGACGATGAAGGACATCTCAAAATCATCGATCGTGCCAAGGACGTCGGCAAGATGGCCAATGGCGCGATGTTCGCACCCAACTACATCGAGAACAAGCTCAAGTTCTTCCCCTACGTCAAGGAAGCGGTGGTTTTTGGCGACCGCCGCGAAATGGTTTGTGCCTTTATCAACATCGACATCGGTGCCGTTGGCAACTGGGCCGAGCGGCGTGGCATCGCCTATTCGGGTTATACCGATCTGGCCGCCAAGGAGGAGGTTTATGGCCTGATCCAGGAATCGATAGAACAGATCAATGGCGAGCTGGTGGGGGAAGGCTTGCTGGCCGATTCGCAGATCCATCGTTTCCTGATCCTGCACAAGGAACTCGATCCCGACGATGACGAATTGACTCGTACGCGCAAGGTGCGTCGTGGTTTCGTCGCCGAGAAATATGGCGTGCTGATCGACGCCCTGTACGGCGGCAAGGACAGCCAGTTCATCGAAACGGCGGTGAAGTTCGAGGATGGACGGCAAGGCAAGGTGGCCGCCGATCTGGTGATCCGCGACCTGAAGACTTTCGGCGTTGCCGGGAGGGAGGCGGCATGAGTCGGCAGATCGGAGACGTGGTTCTCGACCTGAAGAAGGTCTCGCTGTCCTTTGGTGGCGTCAATGCGCTGACCGACATTTCCTTCGACGTTCGCGAACACGAGATCCGCGCGATTATCGGCCCGAACGGCGCCGGCAAGAGTTCGATGCTCAACGTCATCAACGGTGTCTATCGGCCACAGCAAGGGGAAATCATCCTGCGTGGTCAGCACTTCAGCAAGATGAACCCTTACAAGGCTGCCAAGGCCGGTATCTCGCGGACTTTCCAGAACATCGCCCTGTTCAAGGGAATGAACGTCATCGACAATCTGATGACCGGGCGCAACCTCAAGATTCAGAGCAACCTGATTCAGCAGGCGTTGTGGTGGGGCCCCGCTCGCCGCGAGGAGCTGGCGCATCGCGCCAAGGTTGAGGAGGTGATCGACTTTCTCGAAATCCAGCATATTCGCAAGACGCCGGTTGGCCGCCTGCCTTACGGTCTGCAGAAGCGCGTCGACCTGGGTCGGGCGCTGGCCATGGAGCCGAGCATCCTGCTGCTCGACGAGCCGATGGCCGGGATGAACGTCGAGGAAAAACAGGACATGTGTCGCTTCATCCTCGACCTCAATGATCAGTTCGGGACGACCATCGTCCTGATTGAGCACGACATGGCGGTGGTGATGGACATTTCCGACCGGGTGGTCGTTCTCGATTATGGCAAGAAGATCGGTGACGGCGATCCGGACGAGGTCCGTGCCAATCCGGATGTCATCAGCGCCTATCTTGGCGCCAGCCACTGAGGAGTGAAGCGATGGGTTTCTTCCTGGAAACATTGATCGGTGGCCTGATGGCCGGCATGCTGTACTCACTGGTGGCGCTCGGTTT
>NZ_JAVTWB010000227.1:20016-30578 GCF_032229525.1 Accumulibacter sp.
GCGGTGCTGGTCGGCCTGTTGACGCTCTTCTTCCAGAAGACCACCACCGGGCGCGCGCTACGGGCGGTCGCCGACGATCATCAGGCGGCGCAGTCGATCGGCATTCCGCTGAATCGCATCTGGGTGATCGTCTGGTGCGTTGCCGGCCTGGTCGCCCTGGTGGCGGGGGTAATCTGGGGTTCCAAGCTCGGCGTCCAGTTCTCGTTGTCGACGGTGGCGCTGCGGGCACTGCCGGTAGTCATTCTCGGCGGGCTGACTTCGGTTCCCGGAGCGATCATCGGTGGCTTGATCATCGGTGTCGGCGAGAAGGTTTCCGAGGTCTACCTTGGGCCAATGATTGGCGGTGGCATCGAGATCTGGTTTGCCTACCAACTGGCTTTGGTTTTCCTCCTGTTCAGGCCGCAAGGGCTGTTCGGCGAGAAGATCATCGACCGCGTGTAATCGGGGAGCAGGCAAGTGCTATATAGAGAAAACGGTCAGTTCAAGACTTCTTACGCCGCCGATCAGCAGATCTTCCCGATTGCGCAGGACCGCTGGGCGATTGTCGGCATTCTGATACTCGCTTTCGTCGCTGTCCCTTTGCTGGTGGACGAGTACCTCTTCCGGGCGATCTTGATTCCCTTCCTGATCCTGTCGTTGGCTGCCCTCGGGGTCAATATCCTGGTCGGCTATTGCGGGCAGATCACGCTCGGGGCGGGGGCCTTCATGGCGGTCGGGGCGTATGCGGCGTTCAACTTTCACGTTCGCATCGAGGGCATGCCGCTGCTCGTTTCCCTGCTGCTGGGCGGGTTAACGACGGCTGTCGTCGGCATATTTTTCGGTATACCAAGCTTGCGAGTGAGAGGCTTGTACCTGGCGGTGGCTACGCTCGCGGCGCAGTTCTTCACCGACTGGGTGTTTCTTCGCATTCCCTGGTTTACCGACAATTCCTCGTCCGGTTCGGTTTCGGTTTCCAACCTGCAGGTGATGGGCTGGCAGATCAACAATCCGGTGAGCAAATACCTGTTTTGCCTGGCGTTCCTGACGGTTTTTGCACTGCTGGCAAAAAACATGACGCGCAGTGCCATTGGTCGGCAGTGGATGGCCATTCGCGATATGGACGTCGCCGCCGAGGTGATCGGCATTCGGCCGCTGTTTGCCAAGCTCTCCGCGTTTGCGGTGAGTTCCTTCTTCATTGGCACCGCCGGTGCGTTGTGGGGCTTCGTTCACCTCGCGTCGTGGGAGCCGGCGGCATTTTCGGTCGATCGTTCGTTCCAGTTGCTGTTCATGGTGATCATCGGTGGCCTCGGTTCGATCATGGGCAGCTTCTTTGGCGCCGCCTTCATCGTCATCCTGCCCATCGCCCTGAATCAACTGCTGCCAATAATCAGTGACCTGACCGGCATCGAGATCTCGACCGCCGGCGTTTCGCACGCCGAGTTGATCATCTTCGGCGGATTGATCATTTTCTTCCTGATCAAGGAACCGCACGGCATTGCCCGTCTGTGGTCCACCGGCAAGGAGAAACTGCGGCTCTGGCCGTTCCCGCACTGAGCCACGTCTTTGGCTTGTTTCACGGTTGTTGGGGTGTTCTATCGCAGTTGCAGCAGTACCACCATTTCAATAAGAGGAGACACTAATGAACTTACGCAAGCTCGCATTGACTGCTTCGCTAAGCGCTGTCGTTCTGTCGTCGCTGGCCACAGCGCCAGCTGTCGCTGCCGCGGCAAAGGAGCAGTTTTTTCCGGCTCTGGTGTACCGCACTGGCGCCTATGCACCGAACGGTACGCCCTGGGCCAATGGCTATCTTGACTACCTCAAGCTGGTGAACACCAAGGGTGGTATCAACGGCGTCAAGATCGTTTTCGAGGAGTGTGAAACAGGTTATGCAACCGACCGCGGGGTTGAGTGCTACGAGCGACTGAAGGGCAAGCACGGCGGCGCAACGGTATTCCAGCCGCTGTCGACCGGCATCACCTTCGCCCTGACCGAAAAGGCGCCGAAGGACAAAATCCCGCTGATTACTTCGGGTTACGGGCGCAGCGAGTCGTCCAACGGCGCCGTCTTTACCTGGAATTTCCCCTTGCTCGGAACCTACTGGGTCGGCGCTGACGTCGCCATCCAGTACATCGCCAAACAAATGGGCGGTGTCGACAAGCTGAAAGGCAAGAAAATCGCACTGGTCTACCACGACAGCCCATACGGCAAGGAGCCTATCGCGGTCCTCGAGGAGCTGGCCAAGAAACACGGTTTCGAGGTGCAACTCCTGCCAGTGGCTCACCCCGGTGTCGAGCAGAAAGCGACCTGGCTGCAGATCCGTCAGAGCCGGCCGGACTACGTCCTGCTCTGGGGTTGGGGCGTGATGAACTCGACTTCGCTGCGTGAGGCCCAGGCTACTGGCTATCCGCGCGACAAGATGTTGGGCGTTTGGTGGTCGGGAGCCGATCCCGATGTCAAGGACGTTGGCGAAGGTGCCAAGGGCTATAGCGCGATGACCCTGCAGGATGCTGCCGATTCCAATTCCAAGATCGTCAAGGACCTCCTGGCAGCCGTGCACGCCAAGGGTGATGGCACCGGGCCGAAAGACGAGGTCGGATCCATTCTCTACATGCGCGGGTTGATCTCGGCGATGCTCGGCGTCGAAGGTGTCCGCAAGGCACAGGAGCGCTACGGCAAAGGCAAGGTGATGACGGGCGAGCAGGTGCGCTGGGGCCTCGAGAACCTTAACCTCGATCAGGCGACGCTCGATGCGATGGGCTTCGCCGGCATCATGCGTCCGGTGCAGACCTCGTGCCTTGATCACATGGGCTCGGCGTGGGTGCAGATTCGGACCTGGAATGGCAAGAAATGGGAAACCGCTCCCGACTGGTTCCAGGCCGACGACAAGACGCTACGTCCGATGGTCATGCTCGCTTCGGGCAAGTATGCGGAAGACAAGAAGCTCAAGCCGCGCACACCCGAAGAGTGCAAGATGTAGGTTCCGGTGGGCTCGCCTCGGCGAGTCCTTTGTCAGCCCTCCTGCTTGCAGGAGGGCGGCCCGATTAGCGAAGAGACGCCATGAGCACAGCCAACATCCTTCTCCGAGTCAATAGCATCGAGGTCATCTACAACCACGTGATCCTGGTTCTCAAGGGCGTTTCCTTCAGCGTTCCGGAAGGGGGGGTCGTCGCTCTCCTCGGTGGCAACGGTGCCGGCAAGACAACGACCCTGCGCGCGGTCAGCAACCTGCTGCACGGCGAGCGAGGCGAAGTGACCAAAGGCACCATCGAATTGCGCGACGAGCGCATCGAGGCGCTGACGCCGGCAGACCTGGTCAAACGCGGGGTGATTCAGGTAATGGAGGGGCGGCACTGTTTCGGCCATCTGAGCATCGAAGAAAATCTGCTGGCGGGGTCGTATACACGCAAGGACGGGAAGGCGGCGATCAACGAGACGCTGGAAAAAGTCTATTCGTATTTTCCGCGGCTGAAGACACGCCGCACCAGTCAAGCCGCCTACACCTCCGGCGGTGAACAGCAGATGTGCGCCGTCGGTCGTGCGCTGATGGCCAATCCACGGATGGTCCTTCTCGACGAGCCTTCGATGGGACTGGCGCCGCAGATCGTCGACGAGGTGTTCGGTATCGTCAAGGATCTGAACCAGAAGGAGGGCGTCACCTTCCTGCTGGCCGAACAGAACACCAACATGGCGTTGCGCTACGCAGACTTCGGTTACATCCTCGAGAATGGCCGGGTGGTGATGGAGGGTGCCGCCAAGGATCTGGCGTCGAACGAGGACGTCAAGGAGTTCTACCTCGGGTTATCGTCCTCGGGGCGCAAGAGCTTCCGAGACGCGAAGCATTATCGTCGTCGCAAGCGCTGGCTTTCGTGAACCGGTAGCGGCACGCTATCTCTCCTCTCGCACTGACGGAGTGTCTTCGCTGTCTGGCGCGAACTTTCCTACGGTGTGAGTGACAATCCGATGACCTTTTACGACTCGCTGGAGACGCGTTCGCCGCAAGAACGCGAAGCCTGGTTAATGGCACGCCTGCCGCAGCAGGTGGTGCACGCCACACGGAAATCTCCCTACTACCGCGATCGCTTTGCTGGCTTCGTCGCCAATGAGATCAAGTCGCGCGCTGGTCTGGCGTCTTTGCCGCTGACACGCAAGAGTGATCTGATGGAACTGCAGCGGGCGGCGCCGCCTTTCGGAGGCCTGGCAGCGACGCCGCTGGCAGGGTTGTCGCGGGTCTTTGCCTCGCCTGGCCCGATCTACGACCCCGAGGGTCGTGGGCAGGACTGGTGGCGCTTTGCCCGCGTCCTGTTTGCCGCCGGCTTCCGCGCCGGCGATCTGGTACACAACGCCTTCTCTTACCACTTCACGCCGGCCGGCTTCATGCTTGAAGGCGCGGCGCACAAGCTGGGCTGTCCGGTTTTTCCCGCCGGCGTCGGACAGACCGACATGCAGGTGCAGGCGATCGCCGATCTGAAGCCGGCAGCCTATGTCGGCACGCCGTCCTTCCTGCGCATCATCCTTGAAAAAGCGGACGAGATCGGCGCCGACGTCAGTTCACTCACCAAGGCCGTTGTTTCCGGAGAGGCGCTGCCGGCGACGCTGCGCAAGCTGCTCAATGACCGGGGTGTGGTCGTTCGTCAGGCCTATGCCACTGCCGATCTCGGCGTAATTGCTTATGAAACGCCGAGCGAGGAGGGGTTGGTTGTCGAGGAGGATGTGCTGCTCGAGATCGTCCGTCCGGGAACGGGTGATCCTGTCCCCGATGGCGAAGTCGGGGAAGTGGTGGTCACCAGCTTCAATGCGGATTACCCGCTGATCCGTTTCGCCACCGGCGACCTCTCGGCGGTGCTGTCCGGTATCAGCCCCTGCGGCCGGACCAACGTCCGTATCAAGGGCTGGCTGGGTCGCGCCGATCAAACCACCAAAATCAAGGGGATGTTCGTTCACCCCTCGCAGGTGGCCGGCATCGTCGCTCGACATGCGGAAATCGGCCGCGCTCGCCTGGTGGTAGACAACCCCGGCGACCAGGATCGGATGACCCTGCACTGTGAAGTCAGGAGGCCCTCCGATGAACTTCAGGCTGCCGTGGTGTCCAGTATTCGGGACATTACCAAGCTGCGTGGCGAGGTAGCCTTCCATGCCGCAGGCACCTTGGCCAACGACGGCAAGGTAATCGAAGACATCCGTAAGTACCAGTGAGGCACGCTCTGCTTGCGATGGCCGCTTGGCTGTTCGGTGCTTCGCTTCTCGCTGCCGAGGAGCTGCCAGCAACATCGTCCGCCGCAGTTTCGGGGCCGCAGATTGGTGACTGCGTGATTTTTCGCGAAGGCGGCGCGGGCTTGGTGCTGAGGATGCCGACCTACTGGTTGAAGGGCTCGATTGCGGGCATCGCCCGTGAACGGCGGAAGCTGGGTCTCTGTCCACGCCTCGGCAAGCAGGCGTCTGCCCATACGCCCGCCGATTGGGCTGTGCTGGCGGCGGCCATGCCATGCCTCGAGCATGACTCAGGGACTGTTCCGAAGGATGTGGAGGTAACGCGTGTGCAGGTGACGGTCAGCGATTGGGAAACGCCCTGGTCGCATCAGCATGGCACGACGGGATGGCTTTTTCGTGGGCGGTTTCTTGATCAGGCGCTGAAAAAGGGAGAGGTGATCGACATGGATGCGGCGTGGCTCGAGCGTTGTGAGGCGAATTGATGCGCGGGGGGCCCTTGACCGGGGTTCGCGTTCTCGACCTGACTCGCCTGTTGCCCGGTCCGGTTGCGACCCTGCATCTGGCCGATCTGGGCGCCGACGTGATCAAGATCGAGGATCATGGCGCCGGTGACTACGCGCGTTTTCTCGGCGATGGTCCGGCAGGGGTCAGCGCGTTCTATCGCAGCGTCAATCGTAACAAGCGCGGCTTGCGCCTTGACCTGAAGCACTCGCAGGGGCTGGCGGCGTTTCTACGCCTGGCGTGTGGCGCCGACATCGTTGTCGAAAGCTTTCGGCCGGGAGTGAGTGACAGGCTTGGCATCGGCTATCAGGCTCTGCGTGCGCTCAATCCGCAGATCGTCTATTGTGCGATTACCGGCTACGGTCAGAGCGGGCCATTGGCGACTGTGGCAGGGCACGATCTCAACTACATCGGTCTTGCCGGCGTGCTCGATCAGATTGGCGTAGACGGTGGCCCGCCGGCGATTCCCAATCTGCAGATCGGCGATTTGCTGGGCGGCGCGATGAGTGCCGTGATGGGCATACTCGCGGCCCTGTTCGACGCCCGCCGCAGCGGCCAGGGTCGGCTGGTTGACGTGGCGATGAGCGAGGCCGTTCTGGCGCACAATCTTTTCCCTTTGTTCGCCCTGCAGAGCTCAGCTGTCGTGCCGCTACGCGGTACCGATCTGCTCAGTGGGGGTGACCCGGGCTACCGGGTCTACGCCACCGCCGACGGTCGCTACATGGCCGTTGCGCCGCTCGAGAAGAAATTCTGGGAGGTCTTTTGTGATGCCCTCGGACGGCCTGACTGGAAGGTGCTGCACGGCAGTCGCGGTGCAACCGCGACGGCATTGGCGCGGGAATTGGAGCACTTGTTTGCCGGCCGCGATCAGGCGTATTGGGCCGACTTCTTTGCTGGCGTGGACTGCTGCGTGACGCCGGTGCTCGATGTGGCGCAGGCCCTCGAGCATCCGCAGTTTGTTGCACGCGGAATGACCGTGCGCTCTGACGGGGTGACGCAATACGCGCCGCCGGTGAAACTGTCCGGCTGGGTCTTTGCCGTTGAGCGCGTCGCACCGGAATGCGGCGAGCACAGCGAGGAGGTGCTGCGCGAGGCGGGGTTTTCCGCGAGCGAGATTCACTGTCTGCGGGAGGCGTCGATCATTTGAAGCGGCGCGCTGCAACCGATCCGATTTCGGCGAGGGAGTTGTGCCTCAAGCGGCCGACAGCGCATGGCTGCCGGCTGGCTTTTTCGCCAGGCTGGCCGTAGCGAGCGACCCTGCCTACGGCTTTTGTTTGGGTTTCTCTGCGTCTGCCGGCTTGTCGCTCTGCTGGGCGGCTACCGCCTGCTTCATCTGTTCCTGCATCTGCTGCATCATCGTCCACGGCCACATTGCCGCCTGCTTGAGTCCCTCACTACCGCCTGCAGCACCGGGAACCAGGGCCTGACCCTCATCGGCACCGGCAGCGCCGGGGGTGAAATTGCTGGTCATCTGGCCCATCGCGCGTACGGCGTTGAGCGTCACGGATTGCATTTCGAGGCCCTGGATGGTCATCTGCAGCATTGACAGGTTCATCTTCAGCCAGCTCTCGACCGCTTTGAGATCTTTCACCTTCTTGTCGATTTCGTCCGCGTCGAAAGTGGGTGTCACCATGCCTGGCAAGGAGGAGGAAAAGCCCATGTTTCCCCACATCTTCTTGGCGAAGCTCATGGGATCGTTGATCGAATCGTTACTGGACATGTTCGTGCTCCGGTCGTGGTGGAATCGATCATCTTAGCAAAGTATTGCCGTCTCTGGCGGAGCGAGCGTCGCCAAATAGAAGTGGTTAGCGACACCTTGCCGCTGGCGGGCCGATGTCGCTGGCTTCACAGTCGGTAACAGTAGAGCCGGGTTTGTCGCGCGTCGTCGACTTCGATCACCTGCTCGGCTGCGATGGCGGGCACCGGGAAGCTGTTGCTGATGAACAGGGTTCCCGGCCGCATTTCGTACTGGACCTTGGTCCACAAGGCGGCCATCGGGGCCGGCGAAAGAAAGGCATAGACAACGTCGTAGCCGCCCAGGTCGGCGCGCCAGAGATCGCCCCAGCGCCAGTCGCAATTGGTCCGTCGGGCGGTACGCAGGCGGCCAACGAGCCAGGTAAGCGGTGCGTTTTCCACTCCTGTGAAGTGGGCTTCTGGTCGCTGCACGGCCAGCGGGCTCAGGACGCTGGCCAACCCCGCGCCAAGGTCGAGAAAGCGCATTTTGCTCAGGTCGGCGGTGATCGCGGCGAGGGCAGCTGCGGTCGGGCGATTGGAGAGGTACAAGGGTATCTGACCGCCGAGGGCGCCGCGATAGACAAGCAGCAGGACGATGAACAGGAGCAGGTACCAGCCCGGGTCGATGGCCATCGTCGAAGCGGCCCAGGCCAGCGGCGCAAAGAGCGCGTGGATCAGCCACCACCACCACGCCTGGCGGGTGAGCCTGGCGAAAAACAGGGCGACACCACCGATGGCGAAAGCGGTCTGCGGCCAGGGCAGTTCTTCGTTGCGGATGCCGTAGTAAGGCCAGGCAAGTGACAGCACGGCGAGGACCGCAGCCATTTGCAGGGCCAGTTGCCGAAGCTGCGGGCCGAGCAGGGGTGGCGAGGCATCAGTGGGGTCGGGTTGCTGCGAAGACAATCGGCTGCTCCGGAAGACTGAGCTCCGGATTGTATGGCCTGTGTCCGTTCTTTGCTTGATCAGACCTTGCTCGGGGCGACCAATGGCCGGCCTACCACCTCCGCCGTGGCGCCGGCCTCGTAGCGAGCAAGCTGTTGCCGCCTGCCCGTTCTTGGTGCGATCCCGTGTGGCTGGCCGTCGCCGCAAGCCTAAGCTGCGCTGTCGCTGGGGAGTTGAGCAGCGTCTTCTGGCGGCAGAACCTTGCCTGGATTGAGCAGGTTGTGCGGGTCCAGCGCCGACTTGATGGCGCGCATCACGGCGATCGCTTCCGCGCCATGTTCTCGAACCATGAAGCGGGTCTTGCCGATGCCGATACCGTGCTCGCCGGTGCAGGTCCCCGACATCGCCAGCGCCCGTTCGATGACGCGTTCGTTTATCCATTCAGCGTCCTGCATATCCTGCTGGCTGGCGGGGTCAACCAGCACCACGAGGTGAAAATTGCCGTCGCCGACATGACCAAACAGGGCGATCGGGATCGACACCTGTGCGATATCTTCGTTGGTAGCCTGGATGCACTCGGCCAGGCGCGAGATGGGTACGCAGACATCGGTCGGAAAGGCGCGGCACCCGGGTTTGAGCTGCAGGCAGGCAAAATAGGCGTCGTGGCGGGCCTGCCACAGGCGTGAGCGATCCTCGCCATGGGTCGCCCAGTCGAAATCCCGGCCGCCGAAACTGGCGGCGATTTCCTGCACCATTTGCGCCTGTTCTTTGACCGATGCCGCGCTTCCGTGGAACTCGAAGAACAGCGTCGGTAATTCCTCCAGTGCCGTGTGGCTGTGGCGATTGACTGCCGAGAGGGTCAGTGCATCGAGCAACTCGATACGGGCCACCGGTACGCCCAGTTGGATGGTCTGGATGACAGTATTGACCGCCGCCTTGATGTCGGGGAAGGCGCAGACCGCCGCCGAGATGGCGTCGGGGATTGGATGCAGTTTGACGGTCAACTCGGTGACGATACCGAGGGTGCCTTCCGAGCCGATCAGCAGGCGCGTCAGATCATAGCCGGCAGATGACTTGCGCGCTCGGCCACCGGTTCTGATGGTGCGGCCATCGGCCAGGACGACGGTCATGCCGAGTACATTGTCGCGCATGGTGCCGTAGCGAACGGCATTGGTTCCCGAGGCACGCGTTGCCGCCATGCCGCCGAGCGAGGCGTCGGCGCCGGGGTCGATCGGGAAGAACAGCCCACTGCCCTTGAGTGCCGAATTCAGTTGCAGGCGCGTGACGCCGGCCTCGACAGTGGCATCGAGATCCTCGGCGTGTACGGCGACGATCCTGTTCATCCCGGAGAGATCGATGCTGATGCCGCCGTGAGTTGCAAGGACGTGTCCTTCGACGGAGCTACCAACGCCATAGGCAATCATCGGAATTCGATGAAGATGACAAAGGCCGGCAATCTCGGCAACTTCGGCCGTCGTTTGGGCAAAGAAGACGCCGTCGGGCGGTGCTGGTTCATGAACTGATTCGTCTCGCCCGTGCTGCAGGCGGATCGACTCGCCTTGCGAGAAGCGGCAACCAAAGCGGCGCTTGAGGGTGGTCGTGACATCGTCCGACAGTGGTCGGTGGCTGGGATAGGAGATGCTCATGGCTTCTGGAGGCTCCTTGCGCTATGACCAGGAAAGACGAAGCCATTCGATTCTACGCCGTCCACTCTATCAAAGTGCCGAAAAGAGGCGAGCGACGGCTGCTTTTCTCCTGTATACTCCTTGGCTGCTTGAAAAAGCATTTGACAGTGTCTTGATTGAACGTCAGAATTATGGGTTCTGAGCTGGAGGGATACCCAAGTGGCCAACGGGATCAGACTGTAAATCTGACGGCTCTGCCTTCGAAGGTTCGAATCCTTCTCCCTCCACCAAAAACGCCGCCATTGGTGATGTTGATTGTTCGTGCTTCGGGTAATGGTTTTGCGGGTGTAGCTCAATGGTAGAGCTGAAGCCTTCCAAGCTTATGACGAGGGTTCGATTCCCTTCACCCGCTCCACGTTGCGGTCGCAGAATTGCTTCAGGCATCTAGCACGACGCCCATGTAGCTCAGCGGTAGAGCACTCCCTTGGTAAGGGAGAGGTCGACAGTTCAATTCTGTCCATGGGCACCACCGTTTGATGCTGCAGATTCATTAACTTCTAACGTCTTGAGGTACCGGTAATGGCCAAGGGAAAATTTGAACGTACCAAGCCGCACGTGAATGTGGGGACGATT
>NZ_JAVTWB010000228.1:0-2161 GCF_032229525.1 Accumulibacter sp.
CGCATGGAAATGCCCGGCTGCTCGCTGTGCATGGGCAACCAGGCGCAGATCAGGAAGGGCAGCACGGCGATGTCCACCTCGACGCGCAACTTCCCCAACCGTCTTGGCATCGACACCTTCGTCTACCTCGGCTCAGCCGAACTGGCCTCGATCTGCGCCCTGCTGGGCAGGATCCCGACCGTCGCCGAGTACATGGAACAGGTCAAGGTGGTGAACGCCAAGGCCGCCGATGTCTATCGCTACATGAACTTCGACAAGATCAAGGAGTTCAGCGACGTGGCGGATACGGTGACGGTGTAAGCACTACCACAGCCTGAAACCAGGGCGCCCCGGTCGGCTCGGTGAGAACTGAGTGGCCGGGGCGCCTTGTTTTTTGGCGGCTCATCTCATCCGCTGTTTCTGTGCTGTCGCGTTCGCAGCTAAGCCATGCCAGATAGCCTGCAACAAAAGATGCTCAATGCTCGCCCCGTTAGCGATGTAAAAATCTAACTACTTTGATAAGTTATTAAAGTATCGATATAATCAGTTTCATGAAAACGCTCCGTTTCATCGGCTCCAGTATCGACGATCTGCGCGACTTTCCGATGGAAGCGCGGCGTGACGCAGGCTTTGAGCTGGATGCCGTGCAGCGCGGTTTGATGCCGTCGGATTTCAAGCCCATGCTCAACGTGGGTGCCGGCGCTTATGAGATTCGCCTGCATGTGCTGGGTGAGTGGCGCGTGATCTATGTCGCCAAGTTCGACAACGCGGTGCATGTGCTGCATGCTTTTCATAAAAAGACACAGAAGACCCGCAAGGAAGACATCGAATTGGCGGCTCGACGTTATCGACAAATTGGAGGCTGAGTCATGAATAAGGAACCCGTGATCGAGAGCAGCGGCAATGTTTTTGCCGACCTTGGTTTTTCCGCAGAGGAGGCGACGATTCTGGCGATGCGTGCCGAACTGATGGCACGCATCCGCGAAACCATCATGGACAAGGGCTGGACGCAGGCCGAAGCGGCCGGGCAACTGGGCATCGGCCAGTCACGTGTTTCCGATCTGGTGCGCGGCAAACGCGATAAGTTTAGTCTCGATATGCTGGTGACACTGGCTACGCGCGCCGGACGGCACGTTGAGCTGGCATTGAGCTGACCGTTCAGTACGGCAATTCCGGATTTCAACTGGCCTGCAAGTCAATAAATATGCCACTCCCCGTAAATTGGGCGTATTTCCATGCGCATGTTCATGCGCTATTGAGGGGATGTTCAGTTTCCATTGTGCTGGCGAGAAACTCGTAGCGCGCCTGCGCGAGATCGCGTCTGGCGAAGAACATCTGCCGTTGGGTGTCGAGAACGTGGAATGGGTACGGATTCCGGCCATCAGCCCGCGCGTGGTCCCTTCGACGGCGACCAGGCTCGCGTCGAGCGCCTTGCGATACGCGCCGACGCGCTTGACGCCGGTCCCGACGGCCAGAAAGTGGCGCTTCACTTCGACCAGCACCTCACTCACCGTCTGCTAGAGCGCGGCCATCGCGCGCCCGCGGTTGGCAATCGCCTGCCCGGTCAGCGCGTTCACCCGGCCGCCGGCAAAGAGCGGAATGTTCAGCTGCACGCCGATGGTCCTGATCGAGCTGCGCTGGTCGAGCGTCGGCAGTGCCTCGTTCTCGGCCCTCAAGGCCCGCGCCACCAGCTCCAGTTACGGCGGGGCACGAGCGCGGTCGACTTCCAGGCCGGCCAGCAGCGACGCCAGTAGCTCGTGGCGGTATTCCTGGCCGGCACAGACGACGATGGTGTCCACCGGCAGCGTCTTCGCTTCGCCATTGACGGTGATGTGCAGGCCGGCGTTGTCGATGCGTTCGTAGTTCACGCTGCCGCCCATCTGCACGCCGCGCTTCTTGAGCAGGGTACGGCGAATCCAGCCGGTGGTTTGGATGCGGCGGCCGAAGTGGCGCAGGGTCTCGTTGAAGCCCTCCTTGCCGGGGATTTTCTTGGCGATGTTGAACTCCCGGCACCGACGACGGCCACTTTCTTGCGCCAGACGGCTTTTTCGATGCTCAGCGCGGTCTCATGGCAGGCACGCGGGTTGACCAGGCACGAGTTCAGCTGGCCGTTGACAATAGGGTCCATGCAAGGCCTGCTTGCAGGCGATGCAGGCGATGCAGGCGATGCAGGCGATGCAGG
>NZ_JAVTWB010000228.1:2261-30359 GCF_032229525.1 Accumulibacter sp.
TGCAGGCGATGCAGGCGATGCAGGCGATGCAGGCGATGCAGGTTTGGTTCTCGTCGCGCCTGTTGGCTGCCGCCTTGTTCACGAAATCGGCGTCGGCGAGGAAGGGACGGGCCATCGAGACCATGTCGGCGCTGCCCGAAGCGAGCACGTCCTCGGCGATTTCGGGTGTGTTGATGCAGTTGGTGGTAATCAACGGAATTTGCACCGCGCCCTTCAGCCGCTTGGTCACCCAGGCGAAAGCGGCGCGCGGGACCATGGTGGCAAGGGTCGGGGTGCGCGAGAGCGAGGTGGCGGTCAAGTGGTCCAGGTCGCCAGCGAAGTCATTCAGGCCAACAAAGACCGGGCTTTTCTAGAATTCCCTGCCCTCAGGCAGCGAGCCCTTCATCTTCCCTAGTGGCGCCAGCAGATTCGCTTTCAACTCGCTGAAAAAATCGTCCAGTTGCATGATCGGAATGTAATTGAACACGATGGCCACGGTTACGCCGTTGCCATATCTGACGATAACAGAGCTCACTCCCCAGAGGGCGCCGGCGTGGTTCCACTCGTCCGACGTGGCATCATAGTTCCAACCTTTTCCATACCAGTGCCTTGCGCCCGGATCGGCCATGAACAGGGGCCTGGCGAGCATGTTTTCCACCGTCTTTGGCGTCAATGGATGCGGCCGGCCTGTTGTCGGATCGGTTGCGGTGACGAATTTGACGAGGTCAAGCGCATTGGAAAGCCAGCCTCCGTGAGCGTCCATCACTTCTATGAAATAATCCCCGCCATAAGGAAAATTCACCTGGTCGACCGCGTCATCGAGAACCGACCACATTGGCTCGTATTGCTGGTCTCCGTAATAGACGGCTTCATTCGGCAGTTTGTCTTTTCTCCTTGTCTTTGCGATTTGCATATCAGTTATTCCCATGGGAGAGAGAATGTCCTCCTGCAAATACTTTTCGTATGTCTTGCCGCTCACCTTCTCTATTATTCTGCCCAATATGTTATAGCCAAAGTTCGAGTACACGTAGCGGGTTCCCGGCGTGAAATCAAGCATTTCGCCCATCCCGTATTCCACGATCTGCCTTGCTGTGGCGGGCCGAGGCGCTGCGAACGCGTCGGCGGCCTTTCTCAGATACGTAACCTGCCGGTCGCCATTTTCCAGTGAAAAACCGCCCAGATGCTCGAGCAGCATTTCGACGGTAATGTCATTCCATCTGGAATCCTTCACCTGGCCGCCCGGCGGCGCAAAGTCGTTCAGAATGGCAAGCGCCTTGTCGTCGAGCTTGATCTTCCCATCCTGTATCAGCTTCATTACCGCGACAGCGGTAATCGACTTGGAAACGCTCGCTATCCTGAACATATTGCTCGGCAAGGCCGGAATCCTGTTATCGCGGTCGCCATACCCGAAGGCCCGCGAATAGGCCAGCTTTCCGTCCTTGGCAACCGCAAGCTGGCCACCCGGAACATTCCATTTCTTCATGAATGCCAGCAGCTGTTCTTCGATGCCTTTCATCGCCGGCACTTCTGTCCCGGCAAGCGGAAACTCGGCTTGAGCGCGCGCCTCCGCTGCGGTCAGCAACACAATCAGAACAAACGCCGATAGCAGGGATTTCATGTCGGGCCTCTTGGTCAGAAAAATAGAATCGGGATCGGGTTTGGGGGTGGCAAGCGGACAAGCCCGAGTATCTTGGACCGCCACAGCGCGGTCAATGGCGTTCTTGACGTCCCCGCGCGGCAAAGCTAGCCCTGGGAACTTGTCCCGAGAGGCTTTTACTGCAAGGAGACCGTCGCGGTGTTACGCAACTGCTGTTGAGTGCGGCGTTGATCGCGAAATCCAGAGGCTGCTGAAGTTTCCAGAGCGGGGAACGCCCTGCGATCATGTCCGGGCCGGCTAGCGGAGGCTGCAAGTGAAACATCATCTGGCGAGTGTTCTTTTCCGCCATGCGCGGGTTGAAAACCTTATCGCCTTCCAAGCTCAGGCTCAGGGTGAAAACATCCGATTTTCATAGCCCATGATGATCCGCATAGAATTGCGGAATGTCAGGGACAGACCACTTGCCGCGAAGGCAAGAACCATACCGAGCAAAGTGCCTGTGCGTCGATATCGAAACGGCCCGCCTGGACCAGATGATCCTGCGCGAAATCGGTGCCTTCAGACCGGATACCGACGCCAGAACCAAGCTCTCCGGAAAGGCAAAGGATCTCGTCCAGCGCCTGGATGCAATTACCGAAGGGGCGGCATTTGTTCTCGGACACAACGTCGTCGCCTTCGACCAACCGGCCCTGAAGTTGCTGCATCCCGGGCTGGCACTGCACCGCCTGCCGCTCATTGATACGCTGGAGCTGTCGCCGCTTGCTTTCCCGCAGAACCCGTATCACCGCCTGGTCAAAGACTACAAGCTGTGCACGACGACGCGCAACGACCCGGTTCGTGATGCCGAACTCGCCTACGAGCTGTTCCTTGATCAGAGCGAGGCCTTGCGCCAGCGGGTTGCCGAGTTCCCTGACGAGGCGCTGTGCCTTCACTTTCTGCTCGCGCCGCAGGATGGCCAGGGCGTTGCCAATTTTTTCGCCACACTGCGCCGTGCGCTGCGGCCAACGCTCGCCGAAGTACGGGTCGCCTGGCAGCGGGCCACCGATGGCAAGGTCTGCCAGACCTCGCAACGGCAGCTTGTCGAAGCACTGTTGCCTGATCCCGAATGGCAGAAGCCTCTGGCCTACGTGCTCGCCTGGCTGCGCGTCGCTGGCGGCAACTCGGTGCTGCCGCCGTGGGTGGGACTGTCATTCCCGAAGGCCGGAGAAGCGATCAGACTGCTCCGCGATACCCCGTGTGGCGATCCAGACTGTCGCTGGTGCAGGGCGCAGCATGATCTGCATGAACTCTTGCCCCGGTATTTCCCGGGCATCACGCAGTTCCGCTCATCGCCGACGACGCCGGAAGGCAAATCGCTGCAGCAGGCCATCGTCGAAAATGGCTTTGCCGGCAAGCCATCGCTGGCGATCCTGCCGACCGGTGGCGGCAAATCGCTGTGCTACCAGTTGCCGGCACTGGCGCGTTACTACCGCAACGGCAGCCTGACGGTCGTCATCTCGCCGCTGCAATCCCTGATGAAGGATCAGGTCGACAACCTTGAAGCGCGTGGAATCACCTGTGCCGGCTACCTCAACAGCCTGCTGACCCCGCTCGAGCGACGGCTGATGCTGGACAAGCTTCGCCTGGGCGATCTCGGACTGATCTTCGTCGCACCCGAGCAGTTCCGCAGTATCGCGTTTGCCAACGCCTTGATGCACCGGCAGATCGCGGCCTGGGTATTCGACGAAGCGCATTGCCTATCGAAGTGGGGGCACGATTTCCGCCCGGACTATCTCTACGTTTCCCGTTTCATCAAGGCGCGTCAGAAAGACCAGCCGTCTGCGATCTTCGGTTTCACCGCCACGGCGAAGCCGGCTGTCGTCGCGGATATCCGCGCGCATTTCGAGAAGCATCTCGGCGTCAGGCTGGAAACCCTGGAAGGTGGGGTCAAGCGTGAGAACCTGCTGTATGAAGTGCGCTCGGTACCGGTCCAGGCCAAGTACGCCGAGGTGCTTCGGCTACTGCGTGAGGCTTTGAAGGAAGAGGGTGGGGCAATCGTCTTTTGCGCACGGCAGAAGACCGTCGAGGAACTCGCCAACTTTCTGCAGCAATCCGGCATGGATTGCGGATACTTCCACGGCGGGATGCTGCCCCAGGACAAGCGCACGGTTCAGGAAACGTTCATCCGCGGCAAGCTTCGGGTGATCGCGGCGACCAACGCGTTCGGGATGGGCGTCGACAAGCCGGATGTGCGCCTGGTGATCCATCTGGATACCCCGGGTTCCCTGGAGAACTACCTTCAGGAAGCAGGTCGTGCCGGGCGCGACCAGGAGCCGGCGCACTGCATTCTTCTTTACGACGATGCCGACCTCGATGTGCAGTTTCGCCTTCTGCGCAACTCGCGCTTGAGCCAGCACGACATTCACTCGATCCTCAAGGCATTGCGCATGATCGAGCGCAAGGACAGGAGCGACGGCTGCGTCGTGGTCACCAGCGGCGAGATCCTCCTGGAGATTCCGGACAAGCAGCGTATCGACCCGGATTCAGGCGATGCCGATACCAAGGTGCGGATCGCCGTGGCCTGGCTGGAAGAGGCGCGCCTCCTCCAGCGGCAGGAGAACCACACCCGTGTCTTCCCCGGCAGTCTCCTGGTTGGCGACCTCGCGGAAGCGCAACGAATCCTGACCGGGAAGCTGGGGCCGCAGGCCGACATCGAGCCCTACCTGAAGATCTTTTCCCTGCTGCTCAACGCCGCCAATGACGAGGGATTGAGCACCGACGAGATCATGCTCGCCACCGGACGGGAGTCGCGCATCGTCCAGGCGATGCTGCGCGACCTCGATCGCCTGGGGCTGCTGTCCAACGATACCGAGATCGGTGTCACGCTCTACCGCGAACCGGATACCGCCGAACGCATCCGCAACCTGCTCCAACTCGAGGACGTTCTGGTCGCCAAGCTGCGGGAGCTGGCGCCGGATGCCGATCAGGAGAGCTGGCAGGTGCTGAACGTGCGCTGGCTCTGCGATACCCTGCGGCGGGATACCCAAGCCGATTTCGACCCGGATCGCCTGACCCGCCTGCTCAAGTCTTTCGCCGAAGCTTTCGGCGGCAGCACGGGGCAACGGGGTTTCTTCGCCATGGCGCCAGCCGGTGTCGACAACCGGCGCATCCGGCTCTTGCGGTCATGGCAGGAAATCGAGACCATCCGACAGAAACGGATGCGTCTTGCCCAGGCCCTGGTCACCTATTTCCTGGGCCAACGGCAGGGTAACAATCTGGTCGTGACCGCAAAACAGGGCGACCTGGAGGCGGCGCTGCAAGGCGACCTCACCCTTCAGGATCTCGAGGTGCGAGACTGGACCTCCGCGCTGGCCGCGGCGCTGCTCTATCTCGATACCAACGAGGTGCTCCACCTGTCGAAGGGCAAGGCAGTCTTCCGGGCGGCCATGACCATCGAGCTCAATGCGGAGGCACGTCGCCGGCAGTTCAAGAAATCGGACTACGCCGAACTGGCGCTGCACTACCAGGACAAGATCATTCAGGTCCATGTCATGGCCGAGTACGCACGCCTCGCGCTGCGCAAGATCCAGGCCGCGATGTCCTTGATCATCGATTACTTCAGCCTCGATCGCGACGAATTCGTCGGTCGCTACTTTGCCGGGCGCAAGGAAGTCCTCGACATGGCCACCACCGAAGCGGCTCACCGGCGGATTCTGACCGACCTGCGAAACCCCGAGCAGCAAGCCATCGTCGCCGCACCACTGGACGGCAATCATCTGGTCTTGGCCGGGCCGGGTTCGGGCAAGACCCGGGTGATCGTCCATCGGGTCGCCTGGCTATTGCGTGAGTGCATGGTTCTGCCCGAGGAAGTGATGGTTCTCGCCTACAACCGTTCGGCTGCGGTTGAGGTCAAACGCCGCCTTTGGCAGTTGATCGGGCCGGATGCCGCTGGCGTCAGCGTCCAGACACTGCACGGCCTCGCCTTGCGCCTGACGGGAACGAGCTACGCCGTGGCTGCAGAACGTGGCGAGCCGATCCAGTTCGATGCGGTGATCAAGAGGGCCACCGCGATGCTCAAGCGGGCGGAGCAGGGGGACGATGTCGGTCCGTCCGTTCAGCGGGACCGGCTGCTCGCAGGACTACGCCATCTTCTCGTCGATGAATACCAGGACGTCAATGCAGAGCACTTTGCGCTGATCAGCGCGGTGGCCGGGCGGACCCTGAATTCGGAGGAGGATCGGCTATCGCTGCTCGTCGCCGGCGATGACGACCAGAACATTTATGCCTTTGGCGGCGCCAACGTCCGCTTCATCCGCCAGTTCGAAAGCGACTACCAGGCCAGGCGCTTCCATCTGGTCGAGAACTATCGATCCTCGAAGCACATCATCGACTGCGCCAACCGGGTGATCTCCGGCGCAAGGGAGCGGATGAAGACCGATCAGCTGTTGCGTATCAATCACGCGCGCCGTGACCAGGCCGCTGGCGGGGAGTTTGCCGGGCGGGATCCGCTTGCCCAGGGCCGGGTGCATGTTCTCGAGGTGCCACGCGACAATGTGCAGGAAGTCGGCCATGCGCTCGCCGAACTGGAGCGCTTGAACCAGCTGCAGCCCGAAGGGGGTGGCCATTGGGGACGCTTCGCGGTGATCGCTCGCCATTGGGAGCGACTGGAGCCGCTGGCGGCCCTTTGCCGGCAGCGTGGAATTCCGTATCGCCTGATGCGGGACGAGCATGTCCCCGATTTGCACACGACGCGCGAAGGCAATGCGCTGCTTTCCCTGCTCAGAGGCGATCGGCGGCATGCCGGCCATCATCGCGTCATCCTCAAGCCCGATACGCTTGCGCGCTGGTTCCGCCACCGCTTCAAGCACCAGGTCGGCGATCTGATCGACCATCCTGCGCAGGCAGCGCTGGCGCAGTTCATTCTCGAGAGCGAAGCGCTTGCGCCGGGGTGTGAGCGGGTCGTATCAGACCTGATCGAAGGGCTGTATGAATTCGCTTCAGGCAGCCGCAGCGCATTTGCTGCCAACGGCCCGTTGATGCTTCTCACCGCCCATCGTGCCAAGGGGCTCGAATTCGATCATGTCCTGATTCTCGACGGCGGGGGCTGGGGCGATGGCTCTGACGACGAGCGCCGCCTCTGTTACGTGGCCATGACGCGCGCCCGTATGACGCTTACGCTCTGCGAGCAAGTCGCAGGCGGCCATCGTTTCATCCGCTCCTGTAACGACCTGGTGCTGCGCTCGCGGCCCGAGCCGATAGCGATGGCGGAGCGCCTCGATCAACGGATCTGGACGGCCACTCCAGAGCTGGTCGTCCTGTCGTGGCCAGGGTATTTCGGGCCCAAGGCGCCAATTCATCGGGCGCTACGTCAACTGGAGTATGGGGATGCTTTGATGCTGAGGCCCAGGTCAGACGGCAAGCCTGGATGGGAGGTCGCCGATACGTCAGGCGTGGCGGTTACCAGGTTGGCCCAGCGCTTTACGCTGCCGAAAGGGGAGATCACTGAGGTGCGTGTTGCAGCGATCGTGGTTCGCAAGCAGCAGGAGCATGAGGCAGGGCAGCTGCGCATGCCTGAGTGGGAACTGGTGCTTCCGGAGATCGTGTACCAGGGAAGGCCTTGAAGCGAGCGAGATACGGGGGGAGGTTTCTCGAGTCTGCCTGCTGCTCGGCCGGAGCGGCGATGGCTCTTGCTTGCCGGTGGGTTTTGGACGAATCGCCGCGATCTGCTATCGTCGCACCGATGCAAAACATCATCTCCGTATCCGAACTCTCCAAGACCTACGACTCGCGCTTCCAGGCGCTGAAGAGCGTCAATCTGGACATTCGCCGTGGCGAGATCTTCGCCTTGCTCGGCCCCAACGGCGCAGGGAAAACAACGCTGATCAGCATCATCTGCGGCATCGTCAATGCCAGCACCGGCAGCGTGCGCGTCGATGGGCACGATATCGTCGCCGACTACCGTGCCGCCCGCGCGATGATCGGTCTCGTCCCGCAGGAACTGACCACCGATGCCTTCGAGTCGGTGTGGGGAACGGTGTCGTTCAGCCGTGGCCTGTTCGGCAAGCCGGCGAATCCCGCCTACCTCGAAAAGGTGCTGCGCGATCTGTCGCTGTGGGAACGGAAGGACAGCAAGATCATGACCCTCTCCGGTGGCATGAAGCGTCGCCTGCTGATCGCCAAGGCGCTGTCGCACGAGCCGGAAATTCTCTTTCTCGACGAGCCGACGGCGGGAGTCGACGTCAACCTGCGGCGCGACATGTGGCAACTGGTGCGCGCGCTCCAGGCCACCGGGGTGACGATCATCCTGACCACCCATTACATCGACGAAGCCGAGGAGATGGCCGACCGTATCGGAGTGATCAGCAAGGGCGAGATCATCCTGGTCGACGACAAGGCCGAGCTGATGCGCAAGTTGGGCAAGAAGCAGATGACGCTGCAGTTGCAGACCGCGCTGGAGCATATTCCGCCGGGGCTGGCGGCCTACCAGCTCGAGTTGTCCAGCGATGGCAACGAGCTGGTCTATACCTTCGACGCGCAAGGTGAGCGCACCGGCATCGTCGCTTTGCTCAAGGATTTGAACGACGCGGCGATCGTCTTCAAGGATCTGCACACCACGCAGAGTTCGCTCGAAGACATTTTCGTCAGCCTGATGAAGGACGCCAAATGAACTGGCACGCCATGCGCGCGATTTACCTTTTCGAGATGGCGCGTACCCGCCGCACGCTGCTGCAGAGCATCGTCTCGCCGGTGATTTCGACCTCGCTGTACTTCGTCGTTTTCGGCGCGGCGATCGGCTCGCGTATCGACGAAATCGAGGGCATCAGCTATGGCGCTTTCATCGTGCCGGGGCTGATCATGTTGTCGCTGCTGACGCAGAGCGTTTCCAACGCCTCCTTCGGCATCTACTTTCCCAAATTCACGGGGACGATCTACGAGCTGCTGTCGGCCCCGGTTTCCTATCTGGAGATCGCGGCCAGCTATGTCGGCGCCGCGGCCACCAAGTCGATGATCCTTGGCCTGATCATCCTGGCGACGGCCGGGCTGTTCGTGCCGCTCCATGTCGCGCATCCGTTCTGGATGATGCTTTTCCTTGTGCTCACGGCGGTGACCTTCAGTCTGTTCGGCTTCATCATCGGCATCTGGGCCGATAATTTCGAGAAACTGCAACTGGTGCCGCTGCTGATCATCACGCCGCTGACCTTCCTTGGCGGCAGCTTCTACTCGATCAACATGCTGCCACCGATCTGGCAGACGATCACCCTGTTCAACCCGGTGGTCTATCTGGTGAGCGGATTTCGCTGGAGTTTCTACGATGTGGCCGACGTCAGTGTTGGCATCAGCCTGGCCATGACGCTACTCTTCCTCGGCGTATTTCTGGCCGTCGTTGCCTGGATCTTCAAGACCGGCTATCGGCTCAAGACCTAGCCCGACGAGGGCGCGGCGACTTCCGCGAAAGCGATTCCCTCACCGGGTATGAAACCCAGTCCGACGGTACGGGGCAGCATCAGCCGGCCATCGACGATAGCCGGCGGTGAGCCGGTGTCGGTGGCGAGCCACGAAGAAGTCGCCAGCCCGTGCGCCAGCCGATTGTCGATGGCGGCGGCGAGATGGGCCGCTGCGGTCACCCCGCAGGCACTCTCGATGCTGCTGGTGACGACGCATTCGAGACCGACGCTGGCCGCTCGGCGAGCCAGGTCAAAGGCCGGCAGCAGGCCGCCGAGGCGTGGTGGTTTGATCACCAGGCGGCGTACCGGTCTCCTGCTCAGGATTTGCTCGAGGCCGAGAACGGACGCCGATTCATCGATCGCCAGGGCAATCGTCGTTCCCGCTTGCAAGGTCTGCAGCTGCTGCAGCGTCGGCTGCGCCAGGGGTTCTTCGATCATCTCTACCGGCAGCTCGGCGCTGGCGCGCAGGAAACGTTCGGCATCGCCGCTGCTCCAGGCGCAGTTGGCGTCAAGTCGCCACTGGACCTCCGGCGGCAGCAGCGTCGCCAGGCGTCGTAGCTGGGCGATTTCGCTGTCGATCGAAGCCATCCCGACCTTGAGTTTGAGGACCGGGAAGCCCTGCTCGCAGGCACCTCGTACCCGCTCGTGGTCAACCCGGCTGACGCTGCCCAGTGCCGCGTTGACCGCTACGCCGGTCGGTGGTCGGCGATCGTGGTCGAGCGGTCGCTGCCCGGCGCGCAGGTAGGCGGCAAGCGGCAGCCCAGCCGCTTGCGCGGTGAGGTCGAGCAGCGCGGTTTCGATCGCCAGGCGGACCGCCGGTAGACCGCCCGGGTGGGGCTCGATGGCCTGCAGTGCATCGATCGCCCGCATGCCGATCAGGCGTCGCGCTTGCATCCGCAAATGAGCCTCGGTGCACGTGGGTGTTTCCGCTGCGCTCCCCGGTAATGGGGCGCAGTCCCCGTAGCCCCTGGCACCGCTGTTGGTGTCGAGGCGCAGCAGCCAGCCTTCGCGCTCGCCGAAAGCGCCGGCTGCAGTCAACCAGTTGGCGCGCAAAGGCAGTCGATAATGATGGACGGCGGCGGCAGTGATCTTCATCGCACTCGCTGCGGCTGGTGCGTGGCTGAATCGCTCGGGTGACCGAGTGGCTAGGGTCGCCGCCGATATTTGGAGAAATCGGGCGCCCGCTTTTCGAGCCAGGCGTTGCGCCCTTCCTGCCCTTCTTCGGTCATGTAGAAGAGCCCGGTGGCGTTGCCGGCGAGTTCCTGGATTCCCGCCAGTCCATCGGTATCGGCGTTGAAGCCGGCCTTGATCATGCGCAGCGCCATCGGCGAAAGCTGCAGCATTTCGCGGCACCAGCGCACGGTCTCTTCCTCGAGTTCGGCGAGCGGCACGACGGTATTCACCAGGCCCATGCTCAGGGCCGCCTGCGCGTCGTACTGGCGGCAGAGCAGCCAGATTTCCTTGGCCCGCTTCATGCCGATGGTGCGTGCCATCAGGCCGGCGCCGAGACCGGCGTCGAAACTGCCGACGCGCGGGCCGGTCTGCCCGAAGCGGGCGTTGTCGGCGGCGATGGTCAGGTCGCAGACCAGATGCAGCACGTGGCCGCCGCCGATGGCAAAACCGGCGACCATGGCCACCACCGGTTTCGGGCAGCGGCGAATCTGCATCTGCAGGTCGAGCACGTTGAGGTGCGGCATCCCGGATTCGTCGTGGTAGCCGCCATCGTCGCCGCGCACCGTCTGGTCGCCACCCGAGCAGAAAGCCTGGTGCCCCGCGCCGGTGAGAATGATCACGCCGACCGCCGGGTCGAACTGCGCCTGGTGGGTGGCATCGATCAGTTGCGCAACGGTTTCCGGTCGAAAGGCATTGCGTCGCTCGGGCCGATTGATGACAATGCGGGCGATGCCTTCGGCAAAGTCGTAACGAATATCGGAGTAGGCATTGCCTGCAACGCGCGGCTGCCAGTCGAGAGCGGAGCGGATCATGGGGCGTTTTTCC
This sequence comes from Accumulibacter sp., assembly GCF_032229525.1. GTDB lineage: Bacteria > Pseudomonadota > Gammaproteobacteria > Burkholderiales > Rhodocyclaceae > Accumulibacter. The sequence goes on from NZ_JAVTWB010000228.1 coordinate 13,260, forward strand.
TCGAAGAACGGGCGACGGCGGGCAGTATAGCCGCTGCACGACCCCAATTGACGACGTGGTGGAGAGTGGTTCCGGTAGCCTGACGCATCCCGGTGCCAATCTCACGCGAGGCGGGAGGATGACATGCAGCGCAGGATACTCGCTGGTGATCGACTGATAGCAGCCTTCCTGATGGGCTGCGTGCTGTTCAACTATCCGTTGCTGTCGCTGTTCGACCGGCCGACCGAAGTCTTCGAGATTCCTCTCCTCTATGCGTACATCTTTGCCGCCTGGGTGGTGGTCATTGTTTTGATGGCCTGGGCCGTCGAACGTCGCGTGACGTAGGCGACGATGCTTGAAGCCCCGGTAGTCATCGCCGTCTCGCTGTTCTATCTCGGGATGTTGTTTGCCGTCGCCTGGTGGGGTGACAGGCGCGCCGATCAGGGACGGTCGATCATCGCCAATCCGACCATCTATGCGCTGTCGATGGCGGTTTACTGCACCACCTGGACTTTCTATGGCAGCGTTGGGCGCGCCGCTGTCTCCGGTATCGGCTTCCTGCCGGTTTACCTGGGCCCGACGCTGACGATGTCCCTGGGCTGGATCGTGCTGCTCAAGATGATCCGTATCGTCAAGGCCAACCGCATCACGTCGATCGCCGATTTCATCTCCTCACGCTATGGCAAGAGCCATGGCCTCGGTGGCCTGGTGACGATCATCGCCGTGATCGGCATCATTCCCTATATCGCTCTGCAGCTCAAGGCTGTCTCCAGCACCGTCAGCCTGCTGCTCAGCTACCCGGCTATCGTCATGCCACATCGCAGCGCGACGATGTCGGTGGCGGCGGATATCAGCTTCTACATAGCGCTCATCCTGGCGGCGTTCACCATTGTTTTCGGGACCCGCCATCTCGACGCCACCGAACGTCACGAGGGCATGGTGGCGGCAATTGCGCTCGAGTCGGGCGTCAAGCTGGTGGCCTTCCTGGCCGTCGGCATTTTCGTGACCTATGGCATCTACGACGGTTTCGGCGATATCTTCGACCACGCCCAGGCAAGCCAGGAACTACGACAGCTGATGACCGCTATTCCATCCGGCGAGGGCTATACCAGCTGGTTTTCGCTGGTCGTGCTGTCGGCATTGGCGGTCCTTTTCCTGCCGCGTCAGTTTCAGGTCGCGGTCGTCGAAAACGTCAACGAGGAGCACCTGCGGCGTGCCGCGTGGCTGTTCCCGCTGTACCTGCTGTTGATAAATATCTTCGTCCTGCCGATCGCCCTTGGCGGGCTGATGCACTTTGCCGGGCAGGGCGTCGATGCCGATACTTTCGTGCTCACCTTGCCGATGTCGCAGCGCCAGGAGGGGCTGGTGCTGCTGGTCTTCGTCGGCGGCCTGTCGGCGGCGACCGGCATGGTCATCGTCGAAACCATCGCCCTGTCGACGATGGTCTGCAACGACCTGGTGATGCCCTTGCTGCTGCACCACAAGCGGTCGGCGCTCGAAGAGTCCAAGGACCTGTCCGGCTTGCTGCTCGGCATTCGGCGCGGCGCCATCGTGGTCATCCTGCTGCTCGGTTACCTCTACTTCCGGCTGGCCGGCGAGGCCTACGCGCTGGTGGCCATCGGCCTGATCAGTTTCTCGGCCGTCGCCCAATTCGCCCCGGCGCTGATCGGCGGCATGTATTGGCGAGGTGGCACCCGTGGCGGCGCCCTGGCGGGCCTGTCGGCTGGTTTCGTGGTCTGGGGCTACACCCTGCTATTGCCGTCATTTGCCAAGTCCGGCTGGCTTCCCGGTGATTTTCTGATGCAAGGGTTTTTTGGGATCGAGCTGTTGCGACCGCAGCAATTGTTCGGCCTGACCGGCATGGACCAGATCTCGCATTGCCTCTTCTGGAGTTTCCTGGCCAACATTGGCGCTTATGTCGGGGTGTCGCTACTGCGGCCGCCGATGGTCGCCGAGGCGACGCAGGCCACCTTGTTTGTCGACGCTCTGACGGAAACCGGACAGGGCGGTGCGGTGTTGTGGCGTGGCCGTGCGCAAGTGAGTGATCTGCAGGAATTGGTCGGACGCTTTCTCGGGCCGCTGCGTGCGCAATCGGCTTTTACTGCCTTTGCCCGCCGACACGGAAGTGACAGCGATGCCACCCCGGAGGCTGATGCCAAACTGGTGCAGTTCGCCGAATCGCTGCTCGCTGGCGCCATCGGCAGTGCGTCCGCGCGTGTGATGGTCGCTTCGGTCGCCAAGGAGGAGCCGCTCAGTATCGAGGAGGTGATGCATATTCTCGACGAAGCTTCGCAGTTGCGTACCTATAGCCGCGCGCTGGAGCGCAAGTCGCGCGAGCTTACCGCGGCGACCCTGGAACTACAGGCGGCCAACGAAAGCTTGCAGGAGCTCGATCGCGTCAAGGACGACATCATGTCGTCGGTGACGCATGAACTGCGCACGCCGCTGACCTCGATCCGCGCCTTCTCGGAGCTGCTGCGTGACGATCCGAAGATGCATCTGGCCGACCGGGAACGTTTTCTCGGCTTGATCGTCAGCGAAACGGAACGTCTGACACGGCTGATCAACCAGACCCTCGACCTGGCGAAGATCGAGTCTGGTCGAGCCGACTGGAACAGCTGCGAGCTCGAGTTGAAGGAGGTCATCGAACAGTCGATCGCCGCGACCAGCCAGCTCTTGCGTGAGAAAGGGGCGCACCTGGAGCTCGATCTGCCCGATAATCTGCCACTGATCCTGGCCGACCGGGACCGCCTGATCCAGGTGATGTTGAATCTGCTGTCCAACGCGGTAAAGTTCCTGAGCCCGAGCGGCGGCCGGATTCGGGTCGCTCTGCGCAAGCTGGACGATGGGCTGGAGGTCAGCGTTGCCGACAATGGGCCCGGGATTCGCTCGGAAGATCAGCAACTGGTGTTCGAAAAGTTTCGCCAGGTCGGCGACTCGATGACCGCCAAGCCATCCGGGACGGGTCTTGGACTGCCGATCAGTCGTCGCATTGTCGAGCACTTCGGCGGCGAGCTGTGGGTGGAGAGCGTACCGGGTGAGGGTGCCACGTTTCGTTTTACCTTGCCGTTTGCGCCGGCTTAGCGGCAAACGGCGGTGCCAGGCCGGGGGGGTGTAGTTCGTTTAGCGTAGTTCATACATGAGCGGAGTGTTGATGAGCAAGAAGATTCTGATTGCCGACGACGAGCAAAACATTGTCATTTCGATCGAGTTTCTGCTGCGGCGAGAAGGTTTCGAGGTTCTGGTGGCCAGCGATGGGGTAGAGGCGCTGGCCAAGGTGCGCGCCGAGAGACCCGAGCTCGTTCTGCTCGATGTGATGATGCCCAAGATGAACGGCTTCGATGTTTGCCAGGCACTGCGCGCCGATCCAGACTTGAGCGCCACGCGCATCCTGATGCTGACCGCCAAGGGACGTGACACCGAAGTCAGCAAAGGGCTCGGTCTCGGTGCTGACGGCTACATGACCAAGCCATTCTCGACCAAGGAGCTACTGGCCGAGGTGCGCAGGCTCCTGGAGATGTAGGTGAAGGCCCCGGCCAAGCTGGTTCAGGCGGCGGCGCTGGTCAGCCTATTCCTGCTGGCGGTGGTGCTCGCCACGATAGCGGTGATCCTGACCGGCGGTGCTGACGGTAGCGCTGATGGCAGCTTGCAAGGCGGGAGAATCGTGGCCCTCGTGCTGCTCACACTGGCCGCCTGTGCGGTGAGTTATCGGGTGCTGTCGAGCTGGTACGCGCGCTATGTCAACGCGCCGCTACGGATGGCCGAAGACCTGGCAGCAATGACCGCCCATACCGGTCTGCGCTTGACCGAGCCGGCGACCGACGAACTGCGCGCGCTGGGGCAGGCCGCCAATCATTTGTTGGCTGCGCGCGATGCCCTCGAGAACGATGTCGCCGAGCGCGTGCGTGAAGCACGCGCCTCGCTTGAGGAGGAGCGCAGCCGCCTGGCGGCGCTGATGGCCGACTTGAGCCAGAGCGTGGTGGTCTGCAATCTCGATGGCCGGGTGCTGCTCTATAACCAGCGGGCCAAGCAGGCGCTCTCCGCCGGACCTGATGGCAGCAATGCCGAACTGCTCGGTCTCGGCCGTTCGATCTATACGGTATTCGACAGGGCGCTCATCGAGCATGCCCTGGAGCGTTTGCAGCCGGTAGCTCGCGACGAGGCGGGCGGGGATGGCAAGAAAGCCATCGGCTCGGCGCAGTTCGTCACCGCAACGCGTGCCGGGCGCCTGTTGCGCGCTCATATGTCGCCGGTGCTGGGTGGCGATGGTCAACCCGGAGCATTGGTCGGCGACCTGCCGGTGACCGGTTTCGTGTTGGTCCTCGAGGACGTGACGCAGACCAACGAACGGCACGCGCGCCGCGACGAGTTGATCCAGTCACTGATCGAGGGCGGACGAGGTCCGCTGGGGAGCCTGCGCGCGGCCGCCGAAATGCTTTCCGATTTCTCGGACATGGCGCCCCGGCAGCGCGATCGATTCCTTGGCGTCATCCGCGACGAGGCGGGGGCGCTGTCGGCCCAGTTCGAGAAAGCGGCAGCAGCCTTCTCGAACGATTTGCGCGAGCGCTGGTTGCTGGAGGAAATTCTTGGTGTGGAATTGCTCGCCGTCGCCGCGCGGCGGATTGGTGAGCAAGGTCACGGCGAGCATCGCCCGCTGGTGGTGAAAACGGAGGATGTCGACGAGAGCCTGTGGCTGCGCGTTGATAGTTTCGGACTGCTGCAGGCTCTGCGCTATCTCGCCTTGCGCTTGCAGGACGAGTACGAGGTCCGCGACGTGCGTCTCTCGCTGAAGCGCAGCGGGGATCTGGCACAGCTTGATCTGTACTGGGTCGGCACCTTCATGAACAACGAAGTGGCGATGAGCTGGTTGCAGGATCCGATGAATATCGGCAGCGAATCGTCGCCGCTCAGCGTGGTGGATGTGATCGAGCGCTGCAATGGCGAAATCTGGTTTCAGCGCGAACGCGTTTCACACCGGGCTTTTTTCCGGACCATGCTGCCAGCGGCCGAGGCGCCAAAAGACCTGCCGCGTGCGATCGTGCCGGCGGCTGAGGGTGAACGTCCCGAATTCTACGATTTCGATATTTTTCACTGGTCTTCGGGTAGCCATGAGCTCGATGATCGATCCCTCGCGGAATTGTCGTACACCGTCTTCGATACCGAAACGACCGGCCTGCAGCCTTCCGAAGGCGACGAGATCATCCAGATCGGTGCGACCCGGATCGTCAATCGTCGCCTCTTGCGCCACGAGTGCTTCGACCAGCTGATCGATCCGCGCCGCGCACTGTCGCCGCAATCGGTCAAGGTTCACGGCATTACGCGGGAGTTGCTGGTCGGGCAGCCGGTCATCGCAGCCGTCCTGCCCCCTTTTCACGCGTTCTGTGCCGACACCGTGATGGTCGGCCACAACGCGGCTTTCGACATGCGCTTCCTGCAACTGAAGGAGAGGCAGAGCGGTGTGCGTTTCGACCACCCGGTGCTCGATACCCTGTTGCTGTCGGCCGTCCTGCAGCCCAACCAGAATACACACCGCCTGGAAGCGATTGCCGAACGACTCGGCGTTTCGGTATTCGGACGCCACACGGCGTTGGGCGACGCCATGGTGACTGGTGAAGTTTTCTTGAAGATGCTGCCCTTGTTGGCCGAAATGGGGATCACGACGCTGCGTCAGGCACGCGAAGCCAGTGAGAGGACCTACCATGCCCGACTCAAGTACTGAAGAGCAGGGGCTGCGCGCGGCGCCGTTCTCGCCGTATGTCGCTCTCCGGCACCTGGTCCGCGGGGAGCCGCTGACGGTCGGGCCGTCGACCAGCGTGCGCGAGACCATGCTGCTGCTGGACCAGGCACGTGGGGATGCGGTGGTGGTGGTCGATGAGCGTAGTCGGGTGCCATTGGGTATCATCACCCTGCATGACGTCTTGCGCCGGGTGGCCATCGAGGCCGGTGATCTGCAGGCACCGATTGCCACGGTGATGACCGGCGGCCTGATTACCATGCCGGCCGACAGTACCGCACACCAGGCCAGTGTCGTGATGGTGCGTCGCGGGGTGCACCATCTGGTGCTCACCGAGGCGGACGGCAGCTATTTCAATCTCGTTTCGCAGGCCGATTTGTATACCCTGCCGGGGGCGCAGAGCACCGATCTGGTGAAATCGATCCTCGCGGCACGCGACCTGCCGACGCTGATCGCCCTGGCCGGTGAAATTCGTGCCCTTGTCTGCCGCCTGGTCGCCGAACGGGTGAGTGCCGACGCCCTGTGCAATCGCCTTTCCTCTCTCAACGATCTGCTGACGCTGCAGGTGATCGAATTGGTGGCCGGTGCATTCGATCTGCCGTACGTGCAATGGTGCTGGTTGGTATTCGGTTCCGAGGGGCGACTGGAGCAGACGCTGGCCACCGACCAGGACAATGGCCTGATCTTCGCTGCCGACTCCGACCAGCAGGCGGCGGTTCTGCGTGAAGCCTTCCTGCCTTTCGCACGGGCCGTCAATGAGGCGCTCGATGCCTGCGGTTTCCCCTTGTGCAAGGGGCATATCATGGCCAGCAATCCCCAGTGGTGCTTGTCCACCGACGAATGGCGCGCGGCTTTCTCCGGCTGGCTGGAGAGCCCGCAACCCGAGGCCTTGCTCAATTCGAGCATCTTTTTCGATCTGCGCGGCCTGTACGGACAGGAGTCGCTGGCCAACGACCTGCGTAGCTGGCTGCTGGCCAGAGCGCACGCGTACCCGATCTTCCTGCGCGCGATGGTCGAAAACACCTTGAACTGGGAGTCGCCGCTCAACTGGTGGAAGGGATTCCGCACCGATCTCGACAAGGATTTCCCGCACACCATCGATCTGAAAAAGCACGGTTCGCGCCCCTTCGTCGACGCCGCACGCGTTTATGCACTGGCCCGTCAGATACCGGATACCAATACTGCCGAGCGTTTGCGTGTCACCGGGGAACAGATCGGCATCGGCGCTAACGACATGGCCGCGTTGATCGATGCCTTCCAGCACATCCAGCGCCTCAGGCTCCAGCAGCAGGTAAATAGCGGTGCCGATAGCGTGTCCAACCGGGTCGATCCCGATGAACTGCACGAACTCGATCGGCTGATCCTGAAGGAGGCGCTGAAACAGGTCGCCTATCTGCAGAAACGGCTGGTTCGGGAGTATGCGCCCGCTTGAACGGCGGTCCTGCGGATTGATCAGCCGCCGCTGCGGGCGCGGAAGCTGTCCGGTACCGGCGCCACCTTGTGCGATGCGTAATCGAAGAAGACGATGCCGGTCTTGCCGCGCGCGACCTCGCGTTGGCTCGACTTCTCGTGCATCGACCACAGCAGGTCGCAGCCCTTGCTGCTGAAATCGCCGGCGCCCATGCCGACGACCATCACTTCGCCGTGAAAAGCCTCCGACTTGTACTGCACGGCAGCGTCGGCCACGGCAATGCCGATTCCTTCGACATCGAGCTCGGTATAGCCGAGGGATTTGAAAAAGCGTACCCGTGCCTCCGATACCACTGACAGGAGCAATGCGTTGTCGAGGTGGCCGGCATAATTCATGTGGCTCAGGTAAAGGGTCACCTCGGTGGCGAAGGCGAAACGCTCGGGCAGTTGAACTTCGATTCTGGGCATGGCGTCTGGCCTGTGTCGGGCGGCTGTATCCGGAGGGACATGGTACTTGCCGCCCGAGCACCTGTCACGGCCGGTATCGGCCGGCCTGCATCCAACTGGCGGGCGCTGCCGCCCGGCGCGCGGTCAGGCGTGTTTTCTCGTTGTTTCCGTCGGGTGTGGCGTCGGCGCCATCGACAATGCTTCGCGCAGTATCTCGACGCCCTGGGTCATCCACTCCAGTGGTTTGTGCACGATCGCCACCATGATCTGGCGGAGGACGATATTGCGCTCGTGGTGTGCGCGCTCCGTGATCGCCAGCATTTGTTCATCGGTGAGGGTGGTGTTCATTCGGGTTCTCCTGGCAGCCTTTTCTCTAGTTTCCAGATTGCGATGTGGCGGGTGTTCTGCTGCGACGTGGTAGCAAATGCTCAGATGCTGGCCGACCCGCCGAAGGCTTTCATGGGTGCCGTCACGTTCACCGCTCGTGCCTGGCGGAACTTCTCGGCGCCTTGTGCTGCCCATGCAAGGATTTTGCCAGGGAGGGTGGTGACCAGTTCGCTGACGGCGGCATTGCGCTCGCGCGTTGCACGCTCGATGATCATCGTCAGTTGGTCGTAGGTGAGGTCGTTTTTCATGTGGGTGTTCCTTTGATCCTGGTGTTGTTCTCGGCATCCGAGAGTTGAGACTTGGGTGTAACGGGGTTCTTGCGTCAGGGTGTCAGCGGACGATCAACCGAAGGCCGACGTGTCGAAGGCATTGGGGCGGCTGCCTTCGCTGCTCAGGTGGTATCCTGACGGCAATACTGCTGGCGCCTGCGGCGCATTTTTTGAGCCTTTTTCCATCCGGTCCAGCAGCCTGTGAATGGTGGTGGCGATTAAGCGGCCAGCGGCGATGCCACGCTCGTTGCGGGCACGTTCGACGATCATTTTGATCTGGTCATTGTTGAGTTCGGTATTCATTTGGGGTTTCCTTCTGCTTCCTTTTGGTCTTGCGTTGTTCTCGGTTTCCGAGAGTTCAGCGCCACTTTATTTGTTTGCCGTGGGGCCGGCAAACGATCAAATGTCAGCTGATGCATGAGAAAATCTCAGCCATATGACGTACCGCCTGCCACCCCTGAGCTCGCTGCGCGCCTTCGAAGCCGCGGCTCGCCATCTGAGTTTCAAAGACGCCGGGGCGGAGCTTTCGGTGACGCCGACAGCCATCAGCCACCAGATTCGTGGCCTTGAGGAATACCTGCACTTCCCGCTCTTTCACCGGCTGACCCGTGCCCTGGAGCTGACGCGAGAAGGTCGGGCAATGCTGCCGAAGGTCCGTGAGGGCCTGGAGTGCTTTGCTTCGGCGATCGAGAGCACGCGCCAGCGCGTCGCTGGCGGACGCCTGCTGGTGAGGTCGCCGCCAGCCTTCGCCGCGCGCTGGTTGATGCGCCGTCTGCCCGACTTTACTGCCGCGCATCCCGAGATCCGGCTGCACATGGCCACCTCGCTCGATACCATCGACGCCAGTGAGGCGTCACATGTCTCTGGTCTTGAAGGGGTCGACGTACGTGATGACCGAACGGAGATCTTTGTTCGCTTCGGCAGTGGGCAATACGACGGCTGCCGTGTTGACCGGCTTTTCTCGCCCGCTTACACGGCGGTGTGCAGTCCGCACCTGCTGTTGGGGATGCGGCCATTGAACGTGCCAGCCGACTTGCGGCGTCACAATTTGCTGCATAACGAATCGGAATCATCGCTCGACCTGCACGACCTCCCGACCTGGGAGCAATGGTTGCAGGTCGCCGGTGTCAGCGGTATCGATTCGGATGCGGGCACCCGCATCAGCGACCCCGGGCTACTCGTCTCGGCGGCGATCGATGGCGTCGGCGTTGCGCTGGCTTCCAAACAGCTGGTCGAAGGCGAAGTGGCAGCCGGGCGACTGGTGATGCCGTTCGACATCGTCATCAAGCCGACGCAGGCGTACTACCTGGTGGCGCTCGAAGCGGTCGCTGACCGCCCGCTGGTGAGCGTCTTCCGGCAATGGCTGCTCAGTGAGGCGGTGAAGGTGCGAGAGGGCTAGGGCGGTGGCAGATGCCGCAGCGTCGCTGTTGGATCACCTGTCTTTTCGTGGAGAGCTGCGACGCGCGGCGACAGGCCGGGGATTGGCTGCCCCGGCCCTTGCGCCCGCTGCGCAGGGATGCTGGTCAGGAAGTCGCGGCCATCGTCGGCACGCCTTCAGTGACCGTCGACGCCGCTGCCGGCTTGATCGCCCGCTTCGTCGCCGGCTTTTTTTCTGCCGCTGGCGCGCCCTGGCTGCCGGGCAGCTTGCGCACCTCGGCGGTCAACTGGACCAGGCGCTTCGAGATCTGTTCGACATCGCGCTTGCTGGCCAGCAGCAGAAAGCTCAGCGGCCGTACCAGCCGATCCTTGAACAGTCGTTCGCCGCGGTCGATGCTGTCGTTGGCGCTGCTCATCAGCTCCGCTGATTTTTCTGCGATCTGCCGCTGCGCCTTGGGCCTGAAAGCCTTGCCTTCGCGAACCAGCGTGTCGAATGTCTCGACGCTGGTCCTGGTGGCCAGGGAGTAGGCGCCGAGGCCAAAAAGCCACAGCTTGCGTGCGGATTCCCGGGCCTGCGTCAGGATTTCTTCGTTGCTGACCCGGTCGGCCAATGTTGTCAGTGTCTTGCTCATTCTGTTTCTCCTTTATCCGATTGGATATGAAAGTTCTTGCAGTTGCCTGGGCAGCTAGCGAGGACCAGTCTAGTGACGATCGCTAGAGGGCACATACTAAACAGCTGGGTGTTTTCCTCTAAAACTGCGCTGCTCTGATGAGGTATCCTTGGCGGGCCAGTGCTTTCAGGCTTGCCAGCCGCTTGCCGAACGATGCTGAGCGCATCGGCGTGAGGCGCCCGGCGGTGGGCCGAAACTGGCTTGAAGGGTCGACAAGCTGCTCTGCTCGATGCGCATTGCGGAGCAGGGCACACCAGGGGCGAAGGGAGCCTTGATGAACAAACTGTCCTTGCTGGATGTGGCCTTCTTCGTTGCCGAGTCGGAGGCCAGCCCGAAGCACGTCGGTGGCCTGATGATCTGCAAGCGGCCGGCCAAAGCGCCGACCAGCTTTGTCGCCGACCTGTACCAGGAGTTGCTGGGCTTCACCGACGTCGAACCGCCGTTCAACCGCGTCATTCACTTCTCGCTCACCGGCATGCCCACCTGGCGCGAAAGCAAGGTTGTGGACCTCGAGCGGCATCTCTTCTATCACCAGCTGCGCCGCGGCAAGAACGGTCGCCACGAGCTCTACCAACGGGTCTCCGAACTCCATCAACCGATGCTCGACCGCTCGCGGCCCTTGTGGGAGGTGCACGTCATCGATGGCATCAGCGAACGGCGCTTTGCCTTGTACGTCAAGATGCATCACGCCAGCGCAGACGGAATGACGATGGTGCGCTGGGCAGCGGACTCGCTGGCCGCCAGCGCGACCGACCTCGAACTACGGCCGTTGTGGTCGGTCCGTCATGCCGCTGCCGACAGCAAGGAGAAGCGGCTCAAGGCGAAAAAAACAGAGTCGCTGCTTGGCCATCTGGCCGGTGCCGGCAAGCGCCTGCTGGGCCTCGGACGGCTGGCCGCGATGCTGTTGCTGGAAAGCGTCAAGCTCACCAAGAATGCCATCTCGCTGCCGTTCGTCGCCGAGGGTGACACGCCGCTGACCGGGCAGGTCACCGCTGGCCGCCAGTTTGCGACGGCCAGCGTGGCGATGGAAAGGGTCAAGCTGATTTGTGCCCGGACGCGGTCAACGCTGAACCATGTCGCGCTGACTTGCCTCGATGGCGCCTTGCACCGCTATCTCGGCGACGAGGGTGTCGACCTGAAAAGACCGATCACCATCCAGATGCCGGTCAACCTGCGCAAGGACGGTGAACACGGCTCCGGCAACAAGTTCGGCATCATCCAGGTTGCGCTCTCGCCGCCCACCGATGACCCCTATGTCCGCTTGCGCAACATCGGCTTCTCGCTGCGCAATGTGCGCTCGATGATCGACAGTGTCGAACCTGACGCGATCGAGTCCTACACCCTGATCACCGGCGTGGTGGGGCAACTCGCCGAGATGCTGGGCCTCAGCGACCGCTTGCCGCCGACCGGCAATACCCTGGTGTCGAACATCCCGGGGCCGCGTGAGTTCCTCTACATCAAGGGCGCCAGAATGGAGGAGCTGCATCCGATCAGCACGCTGCCGGCCGGCAATCTGTTGAATATCACCCTGTTCAGCTACGCCGGGCAACTGTTCTTCGGCTTGATCGCCACCGACGAATTGCCCAACCTCGAGCGCTTGAGCACCTACGTGGCCGAAGCCTTCAGCGAGCTCGAGCAGTCGGTTCTCGACGCGCACCAGCCGGCTTCCTGAGCCCGCCCGCAGGGGGTGCCAGGGCCAGGTGCCAGGCTGCGCGCCGCTCACTCGACCATGCCGAGGCGGCCGTTGTGACTGCCCATGTACCAGTAGCGCCCCTGCGCGTCGATGATCGCCTTGCGGATACCGATGTTTTCCGAGGGTAGCCGGATGACACGAAAGCGCTCGCTGGCCGGGTCGAAGATCGACACGGTGTCGGTATCGATGCCATTGACCCACACCCGCCCGGCGGCGTCGACGGTCACCGCGTAGGCGTCGCGGCCACCTTCCTTCGGCAGCTCCCAGGTCTGCACGATGCGCCTGGCGCGCGGATCCAGGCGGGCCAGCTTGCCGTTGCCGTAGTAGGCGATCCACAGGTCGCCGTTCGGCGCCGCAGCGATGCGACGGGGTGCCGACCCACGGCCGGTGTCGACCTCGCCGGTCTGACCGCTTTTCGGATCGATCCAGCCGAGCTTGTCGGCGCGCAGGCGGCAGAACCACACCACGCCCTGGGCGTCGACCGCGAGGCCGTAGGGGTTGCCGCTGGTCGGGTACTCGGTGAAACGGCCGCTGGCGCGCTCGAGCCTGGTAACGCGCTGGCCGTGTTGTACGGTGAACCACAGATCGCCCTGGCCATCAAGGACGATGGTGTGCGGATCACCCCCCGATGGGGTGTGAAACTCGCTGACCTTGCCGGAATTCGGATCCAGGCGGCCGATGGTGCCGTTGCCATTGCCGGTGTACCAGACGATTCCCTGCGCGTCGACCAGCAGACCATGCGGATTGGCGTCTGCCGGTAGCGGCCACTCGGTGAATTGCTGGCTGCGCGGGTCGAAGCGGGCGATCCGGTTGCCCTGCATCACCGCGATGTAGATGCTGCCGTCGGGCGCCGGCGCCGGGTCGCGCGCGAACTTCGGCGTCGGCACCGGCCATTCGCTCACCCTGCCCGCGATCTGCGGCAGAGACCCCGGCGTGAGGCCATAGTTCGAACCGCCGGCCCAGACCGGGACGGTCATCCAGCACAGGCTGCCAAGCACGCAACGAATCAACTGCAGCTTGCTCATGGCCAGCTCCCTGGAGATCGAAACGCCGACATCGAACGACCATACGACCGCCACCGGAAAGCAATCGTTCGCCCTTTCCTGCCGCTTGGGCAAACAATTGCCGCGACTGGCAGGCTCGGAAAGGCAGCATCTTGCCACATCACAGCTCACCGACTTTCATCGCTCGGCCGGTGGCATGGCGTGACGATCTCCGTTGGCGAGGACACAGCAGGAAATCCGGGCAAAAAAAGACCGGGCTTTGCACCCGGTCAAATGCTCGGTTTTCAGCTTGCGGCAGGGCGAGATTCCGCCCTGGCTACCCGTTCGCTACATTGCTGGCGCCAACCGACAGCGCCATTCCGAGCAGGGCACCCGTGACGCGGTGCCGCTGGTCAACCACTGGAGGAAGAAGGTGGGCGTGGGAACGCTCGTTTGTGCAGTGCGACAACCGCCGCAGCGAACATCGCGAAGGGTACCAGGACTACCTCGGGCAGACGACGCTCGGGTATCCGCCGACGTTCGGCGACCTTGCTCCGTGGGCCGGCATCGTTCCCGCGCCGGTCGACGCTGCTGCGAGTTTGCGGACGTTTCAGTGACCGCCAGATTGTGGTCAGGGCTTTCATTGTCGTAGGGACCGTTGAAGTGATGGACAGACTATAGGACTGGTGGCCGGGATCGTCCGTGTGCAATGTCACGCTCTTGATCAGTCAGTGAAATCGAGCTTTGGCCCTGGCCGATGGTCCGCGGATCACGGGATCGAGAGGCGGGGCTTGACGGCAGCGCGCAGCGCGGGCAGGAGCGCTAAAAGCTGCTAGCATGCGGGCCATATCGGCAGCACGACCGGGGCTGCGGCGGCTGGCTGCTGAAACGGCCGCCGCCGGGCGCGCCGCCTTGACGGAAGCGATTGATGGCAGATCTTTTTGCGGCAAATCAACCGGACGCACCGCTTGCCGAGCGACTGCGCCCGCAGACGCTGGCCGAGGTGATCGGCCAGAAGCATCTGCTCGGCCCGGGGAAGCCGCTGGCGATGGCGTTCCAGTCCGGACAGTTGCACAGCATGATCCTCTGGGGGCCTCCCGGGGTGGGCAAGACGACGCTGGCGCGTTTGATGGCGGACGCCTTCGACGCCGACTTCATCGCCCTCTCGGCAGTCTTTTCGGGCGTCAAGGACATCCGCGAGGCGGTGGTCCGCGCGCAAACGGCACGCGCGCTCAATGGCCGTCGCACGATTCTCTTCGTCGATGAAGTACATCGCTTCAACAAGGCGCAACAGGACGCGTTTCTGCCCTATGTCGAAGGCGGGCTGCTGACCTTTGTCGGTGCCACCACCGAAAACCCGTCGTTCGAGGTCAATTCGGCGCTGCTCTCACGCGCTTCGGTGTACGTGCTGCAACCGCTGTCGGCCGAGGAGATGGGGCAGCTCTTCGAGCGCGCCTGTCGTCAGGCACTGCCAGGCCTGGACTTTGACGACGAGGCGCGCGGTCGGGTGGTCGGGCTGGCCGACGGCGACGCTCGCCGCCTGCTCAATCTCCTCGAGCAGATCGGTACCGCCGCCGCGACCGCTGGCGTCACCGCTATCGATGGCGCCTTCGTCGAAACGACGCTGGCGCAGAGCCTGCGTCGTTTCGACAAGGGTGGCGACGCCTTCTACGACCAGATCTCGGCCTTGCACAAGTCGGTGCGCGGATCCTCGCCCGATGCCGCCCTCTACTGGTTCTGCCGGATGCTCGATGGTGGCGCCGACCCGCGCTACCTGGCGCGGCGCATCGTGCGCATGGCCTGGGAAGACGTCGGCCTGGCCGACCCGCGGGCGGCGCGCATCGCGCTCGATGCCGCCGAGACCTTCGAGCGCCTCGGCTCACCCGAAGGCGAACTGGCGCTGGCGCAGGCGGTGCTCTACCTGGCGATGGCGGCCAAGTCGAACGCTGGCTACCTCGCGTATAATGCGGCCCGGGGTTTCATCGGTAGTGACGCGTCGCGACCGGTGCCGGCCCATCTGCGCAACGCCCCGACGCGGTTGATGAAAGACCTGGGCTACGGCAAGGATTACCGCTACGCGCACGACCAGAGCGAAGCCTACGCCGCCGGCGAAAGCTATCTACCCGACGGCATGCCGGCGGTCGAGTGGTACCGGCCGGTCGACCGTGGTCTTGAAATCCGCATCGGCGAGAAGCTGGCGCATCTGCGGGCGCTCGATCGCCAGGCAAGAGAAGAGAAAGATTAGGCCGGCCATCGTCGTTTCGCTCTCGCAGCCCCGGCTGGTGCTGCGCAGCAGCGGCGGAAGAGGGCGGATGCGCAGGCTGCGCGATGACCAAACTGAGGACTGAGCATGCTCGATATCCAACTGCTGCGCAACGACATCGATGCGCTTGCCGAACGACTGGCAACGCGCGGCTTCACGCTCGACAAATCCACTTTCCAACGCCTGGAGAGCGAGCGCAAGACGCTGCAGACCCGTACCCAGGAACTGCAGGCAACACGCAACAGCCTCTCGAAGCAGGTCGGCATGCTCAAGGGGCGCGGTGAAGACGCCGGGCCGGTGATGGCGCAGGTGTCCACCCTCAAGGACGAACTGGAGGCCAATGAAGTTCGCCTCGCAGAGTTGCTCAAGGAACTCGACGCATTTCTCGCCGTGCTGCCCAATCCGCCGCACGAGAGCGTCCCGATCGGCAAGTCCGAAGCCGACAATGTCGAAACCGGGTGCTGGGGTGCGCCGGGTGTCTATGATTTTGTGGTGAAGGATCATGTCGACCTTGGCGAAGCCCTCGGGCAGCTCGATTTCGCCACCGCCGCGAAAATCGCCGGCACACGCTTTTCGCTGATGAAGGGGCAACTGGCGCGTCTGCATCGGGTGCTCGCCCAGTTCATGCTGGACACGCATACCGCGCAACACGGTTACACCGAGGTCTACGCGCCTTATCTGGTCAACGCCGCCAGCCTGCTCGGTACCGGCCAGCTACCGAAGTTCGAAGACGACCTGTTCAAGATCCTGCGCGCCGACGCCGAGCCGCTGTACCTGATCCCCACCGCCGAAGTGCCGGTGACCAACATCGTGCGCGGCGAGATTCTCGCCGCCGGGGCGCTGCCCCTCAAGCTGGTCTGCCACACCCCGTGCTTTCGTTCCGAAGCGGGCTCCTACGGTCGCGACACGCGCGGCATGATCCGCCAACATCAGTTCGACAAGGTCGAGCTGGTGCAGATCGTCGCCGCCGAAGACTCCCTGGCGGCGCACGAGGAACTCACCGGCCACGCCGAGCAGATCCTCGAAATGCTCGAGCTACCCTACCGGCGCGTCACCCTATGCACCGGCGACATGGGCTTCTCCTCGGCCAAGACCTATGATCTCGAAGTCTGGCTGCCGGCGCAGAACGCCTACCGTGAAATTTCCTCTTGTTCCAACTTCGGGGACTTTCAGGCCCGTCGCATGCAGGCGCGCTACCGCAATGAGCGCAACCGTACCGAGCTGGTGCACACCCTCAATGGCTCGGGCCTGGCGGTCGGACGGACGCTGGTGGCGATCATGGAGAACTTCCAGCATGCCGACGGCAGCATCACCATTCCTGCCGTGCTGCGCCCCTACCTTGGCGGTCTGGAGCGAATCAGCCTGCCGTAACTGGCGGTCGCATGCTCACTGCTTTGGCGGTGGCGGCCCGGGCGATGATCGTCTCGTCCCGGCCAGCAAAAATCTAGCCACCGGAGCAGCGCATCAACGGGGCGTCCTGTGCTAACATTGCGCCCCGTCGGAGAGGTGGCAGAGTGGCCGAATGTACCTGACTCGAAATCAGGCGTAGGTGTGAGCCTACCGAGGGTTCGAATCCCTCCCTCTCCGCCAGGCCAGTAGTCCGTAACTCTCTGCACCACAAACGAACGCCCCGCTGAACGCCTTGTTCCGCGGGGTTTTTCGTTTATACCTGTTGACCTCGCCGACCCCACAAATGTCATTTTTTGCCGATTTTGGCGTCTTACGGGGCGTTTCTCTCGAAACCTCGTGACTTCGCGATTTTAGTGCAGAACTTTTAAGCCATTGTTTTTAATGTTGTTTTTTAGACGGCCGGCGGGGAGTTTTCCGACGTTCGTCTTGGTTCAGACAGATACGCCAACGCGAACTTTCTGGTCGGTGACGGATGGT
>NZ_JAVTWB010000229.1:0-4789 GCF_032229525.1 Accumulibacter sp.
GCGCGCGAGCGGTGCTCGCCCTGCTCGAAGGGATAGAACACGGCAGCCTGGAAGTTCGCCTGCCCGACGGCGGCACAGCGTGTTTTGGGCAAGCCTCGTCCGGTCAGCGCAGCGCAGTACTCGAGCTTGGACAGTGGTCGGTTTTCGACCAGGTGCTGGAACGCGGCGACGTCGGCTTCGCTGAGGCGTGGATCGACGGTGACTGGCACAGCCCCGACCTCACCGCGCTGCTGACCCTGCTGGCGGAAAACCGTCAGGCGCTTTCCCGCGCCGTCTATGGTCAGTGGTGGGGGTTGCTGAGTGCTCGTCTGCGCCATCTGCTGAACGCCAACACGCGCGCTGGGGCGCGCCGCAACATCATGGCGCACTACGATCTGGGCAACGATTTCTACCGCCAGTGGCTCGACCCGACGATGAGCTACTCGAGCGCGCTCTATTCGACCGACGCCCCGCGCTCGATGGCCTCCGCGCAACTCGCCAAGTACCGGCGAATCCTGCACCGGCTCGATGCACGCCCCGGCCAGCGGGTGCTGGAAATCGGTTGCGGCTGGGGTGCTTTTGCCGAAACGGCAGCGCGCGAGGCTGGCCTGCAGGTGGTCGGGCTGACGCTGTCGCCAGCCCAGCAGCAGTTTGCTCGCCGGCGAATGCTGCTGGCCGGCGTCGAGCAGCAGGTGCAGATCGAATTGCGCGACTATCGCGATCTGCTCGGCGAGCAGTTCGACCACATCGTCTCGATCGAAATGTTCGAAGCGGTCGGTGAACGCTGGTGGCCGACCTACTTCAACTCCCTGCAGCAGATGCTGGCGCCGAGCGGACGGGCGGTGGTGCAGAGCATCACCATCGCCGACGAGCTCTTCGCCCGCTACCGGCGCGGTACCGATTTCATTCAGCAGCACGTCTTCCCCGGTGGCATGCTGCCCAGCCCGTCGGTATTCAAGGAGCAGGCGGCGCGGGCCGGCCTGGTGGTCGGTGACGCTTTCCCCTTCGGTCGCGATTATTCGCGGACACTGGCTGAGTGGTCGGCAAACTTCGAGCGGCAGTGGCCGGCGATCGAGACACAGGGTTTCGACGAACGCTTCCGCCGTCTGTGGCGCTTCTATCTGGCTTACTGCCAGGCCGGTTTCAATAGTGGTGCGACCGATGTCATGCAGTTCGAACTGGCGCACGCACGATGAAACTGCTGCTAGCAGCCGTCCTGCTCGCCGCCAGCAGCTTCGCCCAAGCCGTGCCAGATGCACTGCGCCAGAGTGGGGCCAGCTGGACCCAATGGGGCAGTGGCGAGATGAGCTGGTTCGGCTTCTCGCTCTACCGTGCCACCCTGTGGGTCGCGGCGCGGCCGAGTGCGGATTTGCCGGCGAATGTGCCGACCGCCCTGCAGCTCGACTATCGGCGCGACATCCCACGTGACCGCCTGGTGCAGACCAGCCTCGACGAAATGCGTCGACTGGGCGCCAGCGACACGCAGTTGCTGCGCTGGAAGAGCGAGCTGAGCCGTGTCTTTCCCGACGTCAAGGAGGGAGAGAGCATCGTCGGCGTCCATTACCCCGGGCGAGGGGCGTCGTTCTATTACCGTGGTCGACCCAGCGGCGAAATCGCCGATGCCGACTTCGCGCGCCTGTTCTTCGCCATCTGGCTCGACCCGCGCAGCCGCAGCCCGGGGCTGCGCGCCGCGCTGCTCGAGCCGCCCGCGCTTTGAGCATGAGCGCAGCGCCAGTCCTTTCCTTGCCCCGTCGGCAGCTCCTCGCCTACGGCGCGCTCGGCCTGCCGTTGGCGATGGCGGCACTGCCGGTGTATGTGCATGTGCCGCGCCTGTATGCCGAGGCGGCCGGCATGAGCCTGGGCCTGCTGGGTGGGCTGCTGCTGGCCGCGCGACTGGTCGATGCCGTTATCGACCCGCTGCTCGGTGGCTGGAGTGACCGCACGGCGAGTCGTCAGCGCCTGATCCTGCTGGCTCTGCCCTGTCTGGCGCTGGGTATGTTCGCCTTGCTCCACCCGCCGGCCAGCGCCGCGCCGCTGTGGCTGTTCGGCTCCATGCTGGTCACCTATTTCGGCTTCTCGCTGGCCAGTGTCGCCTATCAGGCCTGGGGCGCGGAACTCGGTCGCAATGCCGGCGAGCGCACGCGACTGACCGCCAGTCGTGAGGGATTCGGCCTGCTCGGCGTCGTCCTTGCTGCCGCGCTCCCCGGCCTTCTCTCGAGCGACCTGGCACACGGATTGTCGGGCCTGGCGCAGATATTTCCGCTGCTGCTGCTGGTGCTGGCGGTGTGGACGCTGTCGGGCTCACCGATAGCGGCGGCACGAACAGCGCCCACCGGCAGCCTGCTTGGCGACCTGCGCGGGGTCCTCGAAGAGCAGCGCTTTCGCCGCCTGCTGGCCGTTTTCGTGGTCAACGGCATCGCCGCCGCCTTGCCGGCGACGCTGGTGTTGTTCTATGTCGCCGATGTGCTGCAGGCCGAGGCCTGGAGTGGCGCCTTCCTTGCCCTCTACTTCGTCAGCGGGGTCGCTTTCCTGCCGCTGTGGGTGACGCTCTCCCGCCGCTTCGGTCGCGTGCGCAGCTGGATCGTCTCGATGCTGGTCGCGGTGGCCTCCTTCGCCTGGGCCTGGGGACTGGGCGCCGGCGACGTCTGGCCCTTCGCCGTCGTCTGCCTGCTCTCGGGTGCCGCG
This sequence comes from Accumulibacter sp., assembly GCF_032229525.1. Taxonomy (GTDB): domain Bacteria; phylum Pseudomonadota; class Gammaproteobacteria; order Burkholderiales; family Rhodocyclaceae; genus Accumulibacter. The sequence continues at coordinate 2,665 of NZ_JAVTWB010000229.1, forward strand.
CTTGGCGCCGATCTGACCTTGCCGGCAGCGCTGCTGGCCGACATCGCGGAGTTCGGTGGTCGCGGCAGCGACGCGAGCAGTGAGGTGGAAACTGCCGAGAACACCAGGCCAGCACAGGCCGGTGCCTATTTTGGCTGGTGGAATCTGGTCGCCAAACTCAACCTGGCGCTCGCCGCCGGCCTGTCGTTGCCGCTGCTCGAGTCAGTCGGCTACCGGCCGGGAGTGGTCGAAACGACGGCCGGCCTCGCCGCCGTCTATTGTCTGCTGCCTTTGCTGTTCAAGACGGTCGCCGCGTTGCTGGCCTGGCGCTGGCGTAACACTCTGGAGGTCCCCTGATGAAAACCCTGTGGCTTGCCTGTTTCGCTTGCGGCATTCTTGGTCTTGGCGGCTGTTCCAGCGTGCCGGTGGAGCGTTACCGGGCCGAACAGCCGGTGCTCGATCTGGCAAGCTACTTCAACGGCACGATCGACGGCTGGGGAATGTTCCAGGATCGCTCGGGCGAGGTGATCAAACGCTTCCATGTGGTGATCGACGCCCGCTGGGAAAAACGCGATGGCGTCGACGTCGGCACCCTCGACGAGAATTTTTCCTGGTCGGATGGAAGCAGCTCGCGCCGGGTGTGGACCATCACCCGGCTCGATGCGTCGCGCTACGTCGGCCGCGCGGATGACGTCGTCGGTGACGCACTGGGCGAAGCGGCGGGCAACGCGCTGCGCTGGCGCTACGTCCTGGCGTTGCCGGTCGATGGCCGGGTGTGGAACGTCGACTTCGACGACTGGATGTTCCTGATCGACGACAAGGTGATGCTCAACCGTTCCGAGATGCGCAAGTTCGGCTTCCGGCTCGGCGAAGTGACGCTGAGCTTCCGCAAGCGGTGAGCCGATGAACCCAAGCATCGACGATTGGTCCGGCAAACGCGTTTGGCTGCTCGGCGCTTCGAGCGGCATTGGCGCCGCGCTTGGCCGCCTGTTACTGGCGCGTGGCGCCCGCGTTGCCTTCTCGGCACGCAACGCGGCCCGCCTCGCCGAGGTGGCTGGCGATGCCGAGCGGGCGCTGGTCCTGCCCTGCGATGCGGCCGATGAGGCCAGTCTGCAGGCCGCCTGGGATGGTGTGCTGGCCGCCTGGGGAGGCGTCGACGTGGCGCTCTATGTCGCCGGCGACTACCTGCCGATGCGCGCCTGGGAGCTCGATGCGACACGGGCGCGGCGAATGATCGACATCAACTTCAGCGGCGCGGTGTCGTTCGCCGCCTGCGTGCTGCCGCAACTGCTGCGCCAGGGTAGCGGTCAGATCGGCTTCGTCGCCAGCGTCGCCGGTTATCGAGGCTTGCCGAAATCGCTGATCTATGGCCCGACCAAGGCGGCGCTGATCAATTTCGCCGAAGCGCTCTATCTCGATCTGCAGCCGAAAGGCATCGGCGTGCGGGTGATCAACCCGGGCTTCGTCGCCACGCCACTGACCGCAAAGAACGACTTCGCCATGCCAGCGTTACTGACGCCCGAGCAGGCGGCGCAGGAGACGATCGCCGGTTTCGCCGGCAGCGCTTTCGAAATCCACTTTCCGAAGCGCTTTACCCGAGTGGTCAAGCTGCTTGCCCATCTGCCGTACCGGATCTATTTTCCGCTGGTACGCCGTTTCGCTGACCGCTGATGGAGGCTGCCATGAGCAAGACTGCTGCCGTCGAAGCGCTGATCTCTTTCTACGAAGGCTTGAGCGCCGAGAGCCTTGCCCGCTTCCCGGAGTTCTACGCCGATGACGCATTCTTCAAGGACCCGTTCAACCAGGTGCGTGGCGTGGCGCCGATCCAGCGCATCTTCGCGCACCTGTTCTGGCAGGTCGGCGAACCGCGTTTCGTCGTGCACGAGCAGCTAGTCGCCGACAACGGCGCGATGCTGGTCTGGGAGATGCACTTCCGCCTGCCAGGCAGGCGAGGGCAGGGGCAGGCGCAGGCGCAGGTGATTCGTGGCGTCTCGCATCTCAAATTCGATGACGAAGGCAAGGTCGTCTGGCATCGCGACTACTGGGACGCCGCCGAGGAGCTCTATGCCAAGCTGCCGGCAATCGGTTGGCTGATGCGATTCTTGCAGAGGAAACTGGCCGCCTGAGAGCGTAAACCCTGGTGGAG
>NZ_JAVTWB010000230.1:0-4783 GCF_032229525.1 Accumulibacter sp.
GCGCGCGAGCGGTGCTCGCCCTGCTCGAAGGGATAGAACACGGCAGCCTGGAAGTGCGCCTGCCCGACGGCGGCACGCCGTGTTTTGGGCAAGCCTCGTCCGGTCAGCGCAGCGCAGTACTCGAGGTTGCGCAGTGGTCGGTTTTCGACCAGGTGCTGGAACGCGGCGACGTCGGATTTGCCGAGGCGTGGATCGACGGTGGCTGGCACAGCCCCGACCTCACCGCGCTGCTGACCCTGCTGGCCGAAAACCGTCAGGCGCTTTCGCGCGCCGTCTATGGTCATTGGTGGGGGCTGTTGAGTGCTCGCCTGCGCCATCTGCTGAACGCCAACACGCGCGCTGGGGCGCGCCGCAACATCATGGCGCACTACGATCTGGGCAACGATTTCTACCGCCAGTGGCTCGACCCGACGATGAGCTACTCGAGCGCGCTCTATTCGACCGACGCCCCGCGCTCGATGGCCTCCGCGCAACTCGCCAAGTACCGGCGAATCCTGCACCGGCTCGATGCACGCCCCGGCCAGCGGGTGCTGGAAATCGGTTGCGGCTGGGGTGCTTTTGCCGAAACGGCAGCGCGCGAGGCTGGCCTGCAGGTGGTCGGGCTGACGCTGTCGCCAGCCCAGCAGCAGTTTGCTCGCCGGCGAATGCTGCTGGCCGGCGTCGAGCAGCAGGTGCAGATCGAATTGCGCGACTATCGCGATCTGCTCGGCGAGCAGTTCGACCACATCGTCTCGATCGAAATGTTCGAAGCGGTCGGCGAACGCTGGTGGCCGACCTACTTCAAGTCCCTGCAGCAGATGCTGGCGCCGAGCGGGCGGGCGGTGGTGCAGAGCATTACCATCGCCGACGAGCTGTTCGCCCGTTACCGGCGCGGGACCGATTTCATCCAGCAGCACGTCTTCCCCGGTGGCATGCTGCCCAGCCCGTCGGTATTCAAGCAGCAGGCGGCGCGCGCCGGCCTGGTGGTCGGTGACGCTTTCGCCTTTGGTCGTGACTACTCGCGGACACTGGCCGAGTGGTCGGCGAACTTCGAGCAGCAGTGGCCGGCGATCGAAGCGCAGGGTTTTGACGAACGCTTCCGCCGCCTGTGGCGCTTCTATCTGGCTTACTGCCAGGCCGGTTTCAATAGCGGTGCGACCGATGTCATGCAGTTCGAACTGGCGCACGCGCGATGAAACTGCTGATAGTAGCCGTCCTGCTCGCCGCCAGCAGCTTCGCCCAGGCCGTGCCCGACGCACTGCGCCAGAGCGGGGCCAGCTGGACCCAATGGGGCAGTGGCGAGATGAGCTGGTTCGGCTTCTCGCTCTACCGTGCCACCCTGTGGGTCGCGGCGCGGCCGAGTGCGGATTTGCCGGCGAATGTGCCGACCGCCCTGCAGCTCGACTATCGGCGCGACATCCCACGTGACCGCCTGGTGCAGACCAGCCTCGACGAAATGCGTCGACTCGGCGCCAGTGACACGCAGTTGCTGCGCTGGAAGAGCGAGCTGGGCCGCGTCTTTCCCGACGTCAAGGAGGGTGAGAGCATCGTCGGTGTCCATTACCCCGGGCGAGGTGCTGCCTTCTATTATCGTGGTCGACCCAGCGGTGAAATCGACGACGCCGACTTCGCTCGCCTGTTCTTCGCCATCTGGCTCGACCCGCGCAGCAGCCAGCCGGGGCTGCGCGCCGCGCTCCTCGAGCGTCCCGCGCTTTGAGCATGAGCGCAGCGCAAACCCTTTCCTTGCCCCGTCGGCAGCTCCTTGCCTACGGCGCGCTCGGCCTGCCGTTGGCGATGGCGGCACTGCCGGTGTATGTGCATGTGCCGCGCCTGTATGCCGAGGCGGCCGGCATGAGCCTGGGCCTGCTGGGTGGGCTGCTGCTGGCCGCGCGACTGGTCGATGCCGTTATCGACCCGCTGCTCGGTGGCTGGAGTGACCGCACGGCGAGTCGTCAGCGCCTGATCCTGCTGGCTCTGCCCTGTCTGGCGCTGGGTATGTTCGCCTTGCTCCACCCGCCGGCCAGCGCCGCGCCGCTGTGGCTGTTCGGCTCCATGCTGGTCACCTATTTCGGCTTCTCGCTGGCCAGTGTCGCCTATCAGGCCTGGGGCGCGGAACTCGGTCGCAATGCCGGCGAGCGCACGCGACTGACCGCCAGTCGTGAGGGATTCGGCCTGCTCGGCGTCGTCCTTGCTGCCGCGCTCCCCGGCCTTCTCTCGAGCGACCTGGCACACGGATTGTCGGGCCTGGCGCAGATATTTCCGCTGCTGCTGCTGGTGCTGGCGGTGTGGACGCTGTCGGGCTCACCGATAGCGGCGGCACGAACAGCGCCCACCGGCAGCCTGCTTGGCGACCTGCGCGGGGTCCTCGAAGAGCAGCGCTTTCGCCGCCTGCTGGCCGTTTTCGTGGTCAACGGCATCGCCGCCGCCTTGCCGGCGACGCTGGTGTTGTTCTATGTCGCCGATGTGCTGCAGGCCGAGGCCTGGAGTGGCGCCTTCCTTGCCCTCTACTTCGTCAGCGGGGTCGCTTTCCTGCCGCTGTGGGTGACGCTCTCCCGCCGCTTCGGTCGCGTGCGCAGCTGGATCGTCTCGATGCTGGTCGCGGTGGCCTCCTTCGCCTGGGCCTGGGGACTGGGCGCCGGCGACGTCTGGCCCTTCGCCGTCGTCTGCCTGCTCTCGGGTGCCGCGCTTGGCGCCGATCTGACCTTGCCGGCAGCGCTGCTGGCCGACATCGCGGAGTTCGGTGGTCGCGGCAGCGACGCGAGCAGTGAGGTGGAAACTGCCGAGAACACCAGGCCAGCACAGGCCGGTGCCTATTTTGGCTGGTGGAATCTGGTCGCCAAACTCAACCTGGCGCTCGCCGCGGGCCTGTCGTTGCCGCTGCTCCAGTCGGTCGGCTACCGGCCGGGAGTTGTCGAAACGACGGCCGGTCTCGCCGCCGTCTATTGTCTGCTGCCTTTGCTTTTCAAAACGGCTGCAGCACTGCTGGCATGGCGCTGGCGCAGCACTCTGGAGGTCTCCTGATGAAAACCCTGTGGCTTGCCTGTTTCGCGTGCGGCATTGTTGGTCTTGGCGGCTGTTCCAGCGTGCCGGTCGAGCGCTACCGGGCCGAACAGCCGGTGCTCGATCTGGCAACCTACTTTAACGGCACGATCGACGGCTGGGGAATGTTCCAGGATCGCTCGGGCGAGGTGATCAAACGCTTCCATGTGGTGATCGACGCCCGCTGGGAAAAACGCGATGGCGTCGACGTCGGCACCCTCGACGAGAATTTTTCCTGGTCGGATGGAAGCAGCTCGCGCCGGGTGTGGACCATCACCCGGCTCGATGCGTCGCGCTACGTCGGCCGCGCGGATGACGTCGTCGGTGACGCACTGGGCGAAGCGGCGGGCAACGCGCTGCGCTGGCGCTACGTCCTGGCGTTGCCGGTCGATGGCCGGGTGTGGAACGTCGACTTCGACGACTGGATGTTCCTGATCGACGACAAGGTGATGCTCAACCGTTCCGAGATGCGCAAGTTCGGCTTCCGGCTCGGCGAAGTGACGCTGAGCTTCCGCAAGCGGTGAGCCGATGAACCCAAGCATCGACGATTGGTCCGGCAAACGCGTTTGGCTGCTCGGCGCTTCGAGCGGCATTGGCGCCGCGCTTGGCCGCCTGTTACTGGCGCGTGGCGCCCGCGTTGCCTTCTCGGCACGCAACGCGGCCCGCCTCGCCGAGGTGGCTGGCGATGCCGAGCAGGCGCTGGTCCTGCCCTGCGATGCGGCTGATGAGGCCAGTCTGCACGCCGCCTGGGATGGCGTGCAGGCTGCCTGGGGAGGCGTCGACGTGGCGCTCTATGTCGCCGGCGACTATCTGCCGATGCGTGCCTGGGAGCTCGATGCGACACGGGCGCGGCAGATGATCGACATCAACTTCACCGGCGCGGTGTCGTTCGCCGCCCATGTGGTGCCGCAGCTGCTGCGCCAGGGTAGCGGTCAGATCGGCTTCGTCGCCAGCGTCGCCGGCTATCGAGGCTTGCCGAAATCGCTGATCTATGGCCCGACCAAGGCGGCGCTGATCAATTTCGCCGAAGCGCTCTATCTCGATCTGCAGCCGAAAGGCATCGGCGTGCGGGTGATCAACCCGGGCTTCGTCGCCACGCCACTGACCGCAAAGAACGACTTCGCCATGCCAGCGTTACTGACGCCCGAGCAGGCGGCGCAGGAGACGATCGCCGGTTTCGCCGGCAGCGCTTTCGAAATCCACTTTCCGAAGCGCTTTACCCGAGTGGTCAAGCTGCTTGCCCATCTGCCGTACCGGATCTATTTTCCGCTGGTACGCCGTTTCGCTGACCGCTGATGGAGGCTGCCATGAGCAAGACTGCTGCCGTCGAAGCGCTGATCTCTTTCTACGAAGGCTTGAGCGCCGAGAGCCTTGCCCGCTTCCCGGAGTTCTACGCCGATGACGCATTCTTCAAGGACCCGTTCAACCAGGTGCGTGGCGTGGCGCCGATCCAGCGCATCTTCGCGCACCTGTTCCGGCAGGTCGGAGAGGCGCGCTTCGTGGTCAGCGAGCGGCTGCTCGCCGACAACGGCGCGATGCTGGTGTGGGAGATGCACTTCCGCCTGCCAGCCCGGCGAGGGCAGGGCCCGCCGCAGCTGATCCGTGGCGTCTCGCATCTGAAGTTCGATGGCGAAGGCAAGGTCGTCTGGCATCGCGACTACTGGGACGCCGCCGAGGAGCTCTACGCCAAGCTGCCGGCAATCGGCTGGTTGATGCGATTCTTGCAGAGGAAACTGGCCGCCTGAGAGCGTAAACCCTGGTGGAG
>NZ_JAVTWB010000231.1:0-3721 GCF_032229525.1 Accumulibacter sp.
CGATGCTGCGCCGGGCGATCAGCAATCTGCTGTCCAACGCTGTCCGTCACACGCCCGCCGGTGGACGCATCACGGTGGCGATCAACGAGGGTGGCGATCGCGGCCCTGCGCTGACCAGACTGTCGGTGGGAAACACCGGCGCGACGATTCCGGCCGATCATCTGGCGCGCCTGTTCGACCGCTTCTATCGTGCCGATTCGTCCCGACAGCACCTTGGCGATGGCGCAGGACTTGGACTGGCGATCACCCGCTCGATTGTGCGCGCGCATGGCGGCGATGTTTCCGTCCGCTCGGAACGGGGAGTGACCCACTTTGAGCTGCAGCTGCCATGCGCGGCTTCTCGCGCCGATCGTACACTTGACCCAGCCTAGTGCAGGAAGCATGCTGACGGCGCGGCCGAGAGCTCAGCCCTGGTGCTGGCAGAGGCACTGCAAGTGGCAGTTTCCGCAATCGATTCCGACGGGAGAACGAAATGCCAAAAGTACCAAAAGTACCAAAAGTACCAAAAGCACCAAAAGCACCAAAAGCACCTAAAGCGGCTAGCGCGGCAACGGCGGCAGGCGAAGCGCCGATCCTGCGCTACTGCGCGCAGCCGATGCAGCATCCGCGGCAGTTCGATCCAGCAGTCGACGCGCTGCGATCGCGTGCCATTCTTGCCGGGGGCAAGAAATGGGTCAATGGAACGCAACTGACTTTCTGCTGCTACAAGACCGGCGATGCCGTTCCTGGTTCATGGCTGGGCAAGGCGGCAGATATCGAAGAAGTGCGCCAGGCGTTTCAGGCCTGGTTCAAGCTCGGCATCGGCATCAGCTTCAAGGAGCTTGCCGCTCCGGCGGACGCGACGATCCGTATCGGCTTCGACCCGGCCGGCGGTTCGTGGTCTTACGTCGGGCGCGACAATCTGAATATCCGTGATCCGCTGCAACGGACGATGAACTTCGGCTGGGCGCTCAACACGCCGTACGGACGCGATACCGCGATGCACGAAATCGGCCACGCGCTGGGCCTCGAGCACGAGCACCAGAATCCCTTCGCCGGAATTTCCTGGGATGCCGATGCCGTGCGCCGGTATTTCCAGGGGCCACCCAATAACTGGGACGAGCGGACCATCGACTGGAACATCCTGCGCAAGATCAGTCCTGCGGAAGTCAAGGGAACGAGCTGGGATCCCGATTCGGTGATGGAGTATGCCTTCGGCGCTGGTCTGATTAGCGAGCCCGCTGCCTACCGCAAGGGCCTGCAACCGAAGGGCGGGCTTTCGGCAGCCGACAAGGCATGGATCGCCGAGTCCTACCCCGGCGTCGGCCCGAAGAAGGAGATCCCGGTGCTGGAAGTGGGGCTGTCGCAGAAGCTGGCGATCAAGGCCGGCGAGACGCGGGTTTTCGATTTCACGCCGACGCGGACGCGCACCTACAGCATTGCCACCTTCGGTAGCGCGGATACGCTGATGGTGCTCTTTGAAGTGCGTTCCTCCGGCAATCTGGAGATCGGCGGTGACGATGACAGTGGCACCGACAGAAACGCGAAAATCGACATGCGCTTGATCAGCGGCCGCCGTTATCAGGTCGGTATCCGCCTGTACTACGCGCAAATGGCGGGTGAAACTTCGGTGATGGTGTGGTGAGAGATGCCTGCCGGTTGGCAGTGCCAGAAACTTTCCGCGGGCGGCGTCCCCCGACCACAGCGATGGGTAACTCGCGGCTGGCTCGGCGATGACGGCTGCCGGCGAGCGGCTGCTGTTGGGCGAGGTGCCGGCGTTGATGGTGCGTCCAGCCGACGGCGCCACCCCACTGCCAACGGTGATTTGGTTTCACGGGCTCGGTGCAGACAAGGCGCTGCACCTGCCCGAATTGCAGCGCTTTGCCGATGCGGGTCTGCTGGCCGTCGGTGTCGATGCGGTGGGCCATGGTGAGCGGCGGCTGCCGGACTTCGAGCAGCGCTTCTCCCGGTCGCCAGGCGAAAGCAGCGACCTGTTCAACTCGCTGGTGGCACAAACGGTCGCCGAGTTGCCCGGCCTGATCGACGCGCTGGTCGCACGTGGGCTGAGCGACGGTGAGCGAATTGCCGTCGCCGGGGTGTCGATGGGTGGCTGTATCGTCTATGGCGCGATCAGCGTCGATCGTCGGGTTCGCGCCGCTGTCGCAGTGCTCGGCTCCCCCGCCTGGTTGCAGCTATCCGAGGCCAATTTCCCGGGCGCTCGCTTCTTCCCGACGGCCCTGCTATCGATTACTGCCGAGCAGGACAGCGTCGTTCCGCCGGCGGCGGCGCGGGCCTTGCACGACAAGCTCGCGCCTTACTACCGCCAGGAACCGGACCGTCTCGGCTACCGTGTGATTGCCGGTGAATCGCATTTCATGCAGGCAGCTGAGTGGGACAGCGCCATCGGCCAGGCGGGCGTCTGGCTCGGCCGCTTTGTATCCTGATCCCGGCTTTCTTCAACCCGGGTTTTCCTGCCACCTGTGCCGTAACTCGCCACCATCGGTCAATCACGGTCATGGTGGTGGCAAGGGCGGCGAGCGGGAGCTTAACGAATTGGGAGAAGAGTAATGGAAACACGCAAGGTAGCGATCGCCTGCCAGGGCGGTGGCATTCACGGGGCGTTCACCTGTGGCGTCCTTGACGCGATACTGCAAGTCAAAGAAGACGAGGAAGCGGGCAGGTCAGCGCCGGGCGCGAGGCGCCGCTTCGAGATCGCCGGTCTGAGCGGCACTTCTGCGGGGGCTCTCAACGCCTTCATGGTGTGGTACGGCATGATGAGCAAGGATGGCCGTCCCGGCAGCTTCGCCGAGGCGCGCCAGGCGGTGAACCATCTCTGGGACACCTTCCAGGTGCAGAAGCGTGGTGAGCAGGGCATGAATTGGCTGGCGCAGTACCTCTACCAGCTGGCCGAACTGGGTGTGGTCATCAAACAACCGAATCCGGGCGACTTCAACGATTGGATGGCGTCGGGCCTCAAGCAGTGGTCGAATCTCGAACGGCTGCTTGCACCGACCATGGATGCGGGTGAGGTCCGGCCCGAGTTCTACGATTTCATGAGCCTGCTCAGGTCCTGTGCGCCAGCTTTTCCAGGCTTGCAGGGGGAGGGGCTCGACGAGATCGCCAGGAACAAGCTCCGGCCGCGCCTGTTGCTCGGTGCGGTCGAGGTCCTGAGCGGTAGCTTCGACGCCTTCGACTCCTGGTGCGACCCCGCTGCCGAGCCGCAGGACAGGCGTTGTATCAGCTACGAGGCGGTTGCCGCGTCCGGCACATTACCGGACTTGCGGCGAGCACAGCGCATCCCGGATCTGAAGAACAGCCAGGGCCAGGAGGCGCTGTTCTGGGACGGGCTGTTCTCGCAGAACCCGCCGGTCCGCGAATTCGCGAGCCGGACCGACAGCGATGACATCCCCGACGAGATCTGGGTAATCCGGATAAATCCGGAGAAGCGTCAGGATGAGCCGACGACGCTGGGCATGATCGAGGATCGGCGCAACGAGTTGGCCGGCAATCTTTCCTTGTACCAGGAGTTACGTTCGATCGAGATGGTCAACAAATGGATCGACCGCTGCGCCAGGATTGCCGATGACCAAGTGGAGGATCCTCCGGTCAAGCGGCTGCTGACGCAGTTCCATGCCTACAAGCCGATCAGTATTTACCTGATCACCATGCACCAGGACAAAGCCGAACTCGGCGTTGCCTCGAAGTTCGACCGCAGTCCGGAGTTTGTCAGTGCGATGCGGCA
>NZ_JAVTWB010000231.1:3821-7839 GCF_032229525.1 Accumulibacter sp.
TCGGCGTTGCCTCGAAGTTCGACCGCAGTCCGGAGTTTGTCAGTGCGATGCGGCAACACGGGGCGCTGCGAGCCGGCCAGTTCTTGCCGCTGTGGTTGTCGGAGTCGCCGGATCTGCTGCAGTGGCCGGACGGCGACGCGCTAGCCACGGTCGACCGCACGCGGCGGTGACAGGCGGGATTGAGCAGGTCGCCGCAGCCGCCTGCTGCGGGCGACGACCTCCTGAGGAGTGCTCAGATGCGCTCGATGATCATCGCCACGCCTTGCCCGACACCGACGCACAGGGTGCACAGCGCATACTGGCCACCCCGGCGCCTTAACTCCCAGGTGGCCGTCGTCACCAGGCGGGCGCCAGTCATGCCCAGAGGGTGGCCGATGGCGATCGCGCCACCGTTCGGGTTGACGTGTGCGGCCTTGTCGGGAATCGACAGTTCGCGCATCACCGCGAGACACTGTGCGGCAAAGGCTTCGTTGATTTCGATGAGGTCCATCTGGTCCAGCCGCAGGCCTGTCCTGGCGAGCACCTTGCGCGTTGCGGGTACGGGGCCGAAGCCCATGATCCGTGGTGCGACGCCTGCCGACGCCATGGCCACGACGCGGGCGCGTGGGGTCAGGCCATGCTTCACGGCCGCCTCTTCGCTGGCGATGAGCAATGCGCAGGCGCCATCGTTGATCCCCGCCGAATTTCCGGCAGTGACGCTGAGCGCCGAGCCGTTGATCCCTTCGCGCTTGGCCAGTCTGGCCATCGTCATGTCCGGGCGTGGGTGCTGGTCGGTATCGACGATGATCGCGTTGCCTTTCTTCTGCGCAACGCGTACCGGAATGAGCTCGTCGGCAAAGCGCTCGGCTTCGTGGGCCGCGCCCCACCGTTGTTGCGAGCGCAGGGCGAACGCATCCTGGTCGGCACGCGAGATGTTGAATTTGGCGGCAACGTTGTCGGCGGTTTGCGCCATCGAGTGCGTGTCGTGGAGTTTCTTCAGCAGCGGGTTGACGAAGCGCCAACCGAGCGTCGTGTCGTGAATGACGGCGGTGCGCGAGAAGGCACTGTCAGCCTTGGGGATCACGAAAGGCGCCCGCGACATGCTTTCGACGCCGCCGGCGATGATCAGATCGGCCTCGCCGGCCTTGATCGAGCGCGCCGCCAGGCCGATGGCGTCCATGCCCGACGCACAGAGGCGGTTGACCGTTGTTCCCGGCACCTCGACCGGCAGGCCGGCGAGCAGGCCCGCCATGCGGGCGACATTGCGGTTGTCTTCGCCGGTCTGATTGGCACAGCCATAGATCACGTCATCGACGAGGGACCAGTCGACGCCGGGATTACGGTCGATCAGGGCGCGGATCGGCAGAGCGGCAAGGTCATCGGTGCGCACGCCGGACAGCGTGCCGCCATAGCGGCCGATCGGGGTCCGGACAGCATCACAGATAAAAGCTTCGTTCATTTACAAGGATTCCTTCAGGTGGTCGATGGCGCGCGCGGGCTGGTCGACCAGGGTACGGGGGATTTGCTCGCAGTCGATCGCGGTCAGCGCCCCTGCGCTGCCCATCGTCGATTTGCGGTGCCGCATTGGCTTGCCTTCGACCGGGATGGGAGAGGCTTCATTGGGGGTTTCCTTCAAGCGCGTCCGTCGCCGCGCTGGCTGAACCGGGATCGATCTCCTCGGCTTCGAGGCCGGCGATCACTTCACCAGCGATGCGGTACGACTTGCCGCGAAAGAGTGCGATGACCTTGCCGTGCTGGTTGCGAATGGTCGTGTCGTAGACGCCGGTGCGTCCGGAAAGCGAGCGTTCCTCGCACCTGGCCTCGAGAATCTCACCTTCTCGCGCCGGGGCGAGAAAGTCGATGTGGCACGCCGAGGCGACTGTGTTCCGGTTGTAGCTATTGCAGGCGTAGGCGAAAGCCGAATCGGCGAGTGTGAACAGATAACCACCGTGGCAGATATGGTGACCGTTGACCATGTCCGGTCGGACGCGCATCGTCAATTGCGCGTAACCAGGGCGGATGTCGATCAGGCTCAGGCCGATCAGCTTGCTCGCCGCGTCACGGCTGTACATCGCCTCGGCAGTTTGTCGGGCGAGCGAGGCCGCCGCGTCCGGATCGGGGATGCTGCTGGCGGGCTCAGGCATGAAACCTCGTTCTGGAAAAAACCTTGTGTGCGAGAAGCGGGGAAATGCGGTAGCGGTCCTCGCCGTAGCTTCTGGCCAGGTTGCCCAGCACGCGGCGGACCTGTTTCAGACCGATCTGGTCGGCCCAGGCCAGAGGGCCGCGTGGGTAGTTGGTGCCCAGGCGCATCGCCTGATCGACCGCCGGCACATCGCAGACTTGCTGATAGACGGCTTCGGCACCCTCGTTGGCCAGCATGCAGACGGTGCGCATCACCGCCAGGCCGGGGACGTCGGCAAGTCGAGAGACGGCAAAGCCGGCAGCTTGCAGCAGACCGACGCCGGCAGCGAGCGCCGCCGGGCTGCATTGTTGGGCGGCGGCAATGGCCAGCCGGGTGGCGCTGTCGTAGTCGAGCGCCAAATCGACGATCAGGGTGTTCGCCACGCCTTTGCGCGCGGCGCGCTCGGTCGCCGAGCGGCCGTCGGTAAGGTACAGCGCAGCGCCGCCGGCTTCGGCGACGCGACCATCGGGGGAGGTGTCGGCGTGTTGAAAAGGCAGGCCGCGAGCTTGCAGGCGCTTGCTCAAGGCGCTGGCCAGCGGAGCATCGGCAAAAACCAGCGGGCTGGCCGGCAGGGCTTGCGTCGGCAAGCTGTTGGCCTGCGGCACCGGCGCGCCTTCGCCGTAGGTGTAGAAGCCGCGCCCGCTCTTGCGCCCGAGAAAGCCGGCCGCCACCAGTTCCTCCTGGATCAGCGAGGGGGCGTAGCGAGGGTCGTTGGAGAAGGCGCTCCAGACCGACTTGCTGACGGCCAGGTTGACGTCCAGCCCGATCAGGTCCATCAGCTCGAAAGGGCCCAGGCGGAAGCCCCCGGCCTCGCGGAAGATGGCATCGAGTGTCGCGCTGTCGCTGGCGCCTTCGAGCAGCAGGCGGAGCGCTTCGCCGTAGTAGGGCCGGGCGATGCGATTGACGATGAAGCCCGGCGTCGAGCGCGCCATCACCGGTGTTTTTCCCCAGGCCAGCATGGTGGAATGGAGCGTTCCGGTGACCTCCGGGTCGGTGATCAGGCCGCTGATCACTTCGACCAGAGGCATCCGTGGCGCCGGGTTGAAGAAGTGCAGCCCGGCCAGTCGCGCCGGTGATTTCAGGCCCGCCGCGATGGCGGTGATCGACAGTGACGAGGTGTTGCTGGCCAGCAGGCAATCCGGTGAGACCCGCGCTTCGAGGTCGCGGAACAGCTGCTGCTTGGCAGCCAGATCCTCGACGATGGCCTCGATCACCAGCCCACTGCCGGCCAGATCGTTGACGGTGGTCGCCGGCAGTAGCCTGGCCTGCGCGGCGTGAGCAGCGGCGGCATCGAGTTTTCCCTTGGCCGCCAATTGCTCGAAAGCAGCCTGGACGCCAGCAATCGCCTGCGCGACGGCACTGGCATTCGCGTCGAACAGCTGCACACGATGGCCAGCGGCGGCTGCGACCTGCGCGATGCCGCTACCCATGGCACCGGCGCCGGCGATGGCGACGACTCTGTCGCTGGCCAGGGCTGGTTGCAGCACGCCTAGTCGCCCGTGAACTTCGGTGTTCGCCGGGCGACGAAGGCAGCGACCCCTTCACGATAGTCGTGACTGCGGCCGAGCTCGAGCATGATGTCGCGTTCGAGGTCGAGCTGCGTTTCGAGCGGATTGTTGACTCCGGCGCGCATCACCTCACGGGTGCGCAGCAGCGCCCGGGTCGGCGCGCTGGCGAGTTGGGTGGCGATGCGGTCGATAGTGGGCGCCAGTTCGGCGTCGTCGACGCAATCCCAGATCAGGCCCCAGGAAGCCGCTTTTTCTGCTGGCAGCTTGTCGGCCAGCATCGCCAGGCCGATCGCACGCGCCATGCCGACGCGCTGCGGCAGGAACCAGCTACCGCCGGTGTCGGGAATCA
>NZ_JAVTWB010000231.1:7939-29257 GCF_032229525.1 Accumulibacter sp.
CGCGCCATGCCGACGCGCTGCGGCAGGAACCAGCTACCGCCGGTGTCGGGAATCAGCCCGATCTTGCTGAAGGCCTGCAGGAAACTTGCGGAACGTGCGGCAACGACGATGTCGCAGGCGAGCGCCAGGCTGGCGCCGGCACCGGCGGCGATGCCATTGACGGCGCAGAGGGTCGGCACGCGCAGATGCTGCAGGCGCAGCACCAGTGGCTTGTAGTTCTTTTCGATCGTCGCGGCGAGATCGGGTGGCTCGTCGCCGCCGGCTACCGAGCGGTCGTTGAGATCCTGACCGGCGCAGAAAGCATGCCCGGCGCCGCTGAGTACCAGCACGCGCGTGCTCAGATCCGCATCGAGTGTATCGAGCGCCTGCCGGATTTCCTCGTGCATCTCCTCGTTGAAGCTGTTCAGGCGGCGGGGACGATTCAGGGTCAGCCGGGCGATGCCGCTTGCGGCGGTGTAACTGATGGCGGTGAAGCTCATAAGGTGGCCTCAGAGATGGTAACGGCGCTGAACGACGCGGAAGCGATTGGCGACAAAGGCGGCATCGGCATACGAGGCGTTGGCGGCGGGGTTGCCACCAGTGCCATGATAATCCGAGAAAGCGCTCGACTGGTTGACGAAGACGGCGCCGGTCAGGTTGATCGACAACGCGACTTTCGATCGCCAGGTCGCCTCGGTCATGGCCTCGATGGTCGCTGCTGAGGTCGAGTACACGCCGACGGTCAGCGCGCCGTGCTCGCTGACGATGCGCTCGGAGAGGGCGATGGCGGTGGCGGTGTCGGCCACCCGGACCAGGAAGCTGACTGGCCCGAAGCATTCCAGCCGCCACGCCGGGTCGTCGGATTCGCTGGCGAGGAGGACCGGTGTGCGCACCTGTGCATCCGGAAAATCGGGGTGCTCGATCTGCTTGGTGGCACGGATGACCCGACCGAGCGAGCCACTGCTCGCCGTTTCGATGCGCCGCAGGGTGTCTTCCGATTGCACTGCGCCGAGCACTGCCAGGGCCACTTCGGGCTTGCCGAGCAGGGCGTCGATCGCGCCGGCGAGGTCACCGGCAAGGTCGTCGAAGCTCTTGTGGCCTGCGTCGGTTTCGATGCCGGCGGCCGGCACGAAGAGCGCCTGCGAGGTGGTGCACATCTGTCCCGAGTAGAGCGACAGCGTGAACGCCAGGTTGCGCAGCATCGCCTTGTAGGCATCGGTCGAATCGATGACGATGTTGTTGACCCCGGCCAGTTCGGCGTAGACCTGTGCCTGGCGGCAGTTGGCGATCAGCCAGTCGCCGAAGGCGTTGCTGCCGGTGAAGTCGATCGACCTGACGCTGGCGTGCTGCGCCAGTTCGCGGGTGGCCTGCGGATCGTCGTAGGCCGCCAGGCTGACCAGGTTGGCGTCGATGCCGTTTTCGGTCAGTACCTCGCGGATGATGCGCACGGTCATCGCCACCGGCAGGATGGCGTTGGGGTGTGGTTTGACGATCACCGGGTTGCCGGTGGCCAGCGCGGCGAACAGGCCGGGGTAGGTATTCCAGGTCGGGAAAGTGCCGCAGCCGATGACCAGCGCGACACCGCGGCCAACGATTTTGAAGTGTTTCTTCATGCGCAGTGGCGGATTCTTGCCTTGCGGCTTCTCCCAGGTTACTTCATTCGGTACGAAACTCTGCTCGCGCCAGGCGTAGGCGACCGCTTCCAGCGCGCGATCCTGGGCGTGCGGTGCGCCGGCCTGGAAGGCCATCATCCAGCCCTGACCGGTGGTCATCATCACCGCGTGCGCCAGTTCGAAGCTCTTCTTGTTCAGTCGTTCCAGGATCTCCAGGCAGATCCCGGTGCGGCCTTCGGCCCCCATTTTCTGCCACCCGTTCATCGCCTTCAGGGCGGCAGCGATCAAGGCCTGCGCGTCGCACAGCGGGTAGTTGACGTGCAGCGCGAAGCCGTAGGGCGAGCGTTCGCTGCCCGTCCAGCCGGTCTGGCCGGGCTGCTCAAGAGCGAATTGCTGTCCGAGATAGCCGTCGAACGCGCGCTTGCCGTCGTCCATCGCCGTTTCGCCGTAGACCTTGGGACTGGGCATTTCGCTATAGGCTGCCCAATAGCCGCGGCAACGGATGGCATCGACGGCTGCGTCTAGGGTGGCGCGGTGCTTGTCGAAAAGGGAGTGGGGCATGCGGTTCTCCTGGGAAGGGCGGGCGAGCCAGCACTCGGGCGCACCACGGTTATCAGGCTAAAACGGTACAAATTGTCCGACTGTATGTCAATAAGAGTATCAGTAAGCGCCAGGGTAGGCCTCGCCGAAGCTCTGTCAGCCAGGCACTGACGCCCCTCATGCGGCGCCGGACCCCGCGATAAAATGCGATACGGGCTAGCTTGACAGCCAGCAAGAAGCCGTAACATGATAAGAAATCCGGGGCTGGCTCAGGGCAGCAACCGATCGATTGACGCGCGAGGAGATCAGCATGGCCGCAGAGAAGGAACGCTTTGCCGACAAGATGGAACTGCCGCCGCCAACCGAGCAGCCGAATGTGTACCCGCTGTCGTGGGAAGCGAACACCACGAAGATGGCAGAGGTCTGGGCGGCTGCCCAACGCGAGTACTGGGATCCGGCCAAGCTGCCGTGGGACAGTTTCGATGCGGACAGTTACACCTGGGAGGAGCGTGAGGCGATCGCCTATTGGTGGACGCTGCTCTCGGTGTTCGACGCCTCGGCGCCACCGGTGTTCGCAGCGGCTTTGATCAAGACCTACGAAGCACACGAAGAAGCGCCGGTGCGCAACTGCTTCTTTTCGGTGACGCGCGACGAGCACAATCACGAAACGATGTGCGGGATGGCGATCACCCGGCTGCTCGGTCATCCCGACCCATTGAGCTATACGCCGAAGACCGATCTCGGCAAGCGTCTGCAGAGGAACGCGGCCTGGCTCTATTTCAACGGCGGGCGCTATTGGGAGGGATACAAGAAGGCCGTACCGCGCTATTCGCTGGCGGTCCTGTTCAGCTCTTTCCTGATGGGTGAGATCGCCGCAGCGACGATCTTCAAGCAGATGTACGACAACTCGCGGGAGGCGGTCTTCAAGGAAGGCTTCCGCAATATCGGCCGCGACGAGGGACGCCATATGGCGATCTGCATGGCCTTGATGCAACGCGACTACCCGCGCCTTGCCGACGAAGACAAGCTGGTCGTCACCCGCCAGATTCGCGCCGGCTATCTGTTTCTTTCGGCCGTCCTGTTCGAGCCACCAATGGATTTCTGGGATTTGCCGCCGGACTTCATCGCCAACCAGCGCGAAGGTGAAGAGGTGTGCCGGCAGGCAGGCTTTGGCGTCCCCAGCTACGAGATGAAGCTGCAGAACTGGAAAAACGCGATGCTCAATCTGAAGAGCGTGCTCGACAAGTACGGCATCGAATTCCCGGCCATTCCCGAAGTGGGCATCACCGGCCGCGAGATCACCGACGTCGAGATGGACGACATCATCCCGGTATTCTGAACACTGAACACCCGGCACTACCGCCAAGGTATTGCCAAAGCATCTGGAGAGAAGCATGAAGAGTCGTATCGTCCTCCATCCATCGGGAAAGTCGGTTGACTGCGCGCTGGGCGATACCGTTCTCGGAGCCCTTGAGGCCGCCGGCTACGCGCTGCCCAACAATTGCCGTGCCGGTGCCTGCGGCGAATGCAAGCTACGGGTGCGATCGGGAGACTTCGACCAGGGTGTGGTTCTCGACATGGCGCTGTCGCCGGAAGAGCGTATCGCTGGCTACGGGCTGATGTGCATGGCCAAGCCGGTCTCCGAGGAACTGGTGATCGAATGGGTCAGCGAAGACGCCCGACCGAAGCTGTTCTCGCCGCGTCAGAGCGTGCTCTTCGTGGTGGTCCACAAGAGCATCTGCGCCGCTCGTGTCGCAGAGCTGCATCTGCGTCCGGTAGGCCCGGCTCTTCGTTACTGGCCGGGGCAATACGTCACGCTCGGTGACGACGGCGCTGGCGTTCCGTATCGCGCCTATTCGATGGCCAACGCGCCGCGACCCGACGGCGAGATCGTGCTGCAGGTGGCGCGCTCCGATGAAGGTGGCACAAGTGCCTGGGTGCATGACACCCTCGAGGTCGGAGAGCAGGTCAAGATCAACGGTCCGTACGGCAGCTTCGTCGGTGATCCTACCGTGGATACGCCGGTGCTTTGCCTGGCTGCGGGGACCGGCCTGGCGCCCGTTCTCGCCCTGGCCGAGGCGGCGTTGCGCCGCGGTTTTCGAAAGCCGGTGACGGTTCTCGTGTCGGCGCGCAGCGCGGCCGATGTCTACGGACGCGGCATGCTGTCATGGTGGCACGCCCGGCACCGCCATTTCAGCTATCACGTGACGCTGACGCGCGAAAAGCGCGAGGGCTACCACCATGGCCGGGTCGACGTCGTCCTGCCGACTTTATTGCCTGACCTGTCCCGGCATACAGTTTTCGCTGCCGGTAGTCCCGAGTTCGTCGATAGCTGCTTGGCAACGGTCAGAAAGCTCGGCGCGCAGGATGCGCTGATCCACAGCGAAGGCTTCTATCACCAGAACGCTCTGGCGGACGAGGCGTCTGGTCTCTCGTTTATCAACGGCTGAGCGATGGCCGTGGAACGACTGCGCGAGGCCGGGGCGCGGCAGCCTCAGCTTGTAAACGCGCTGCGTGTCGATCTTCGGCGCGGGGCGAGTGGACCTTCCGCCAGCGCGCCGATGCGTTCGCACGTCGCCCGTTTCGGCGGGCAGAAGCGCTTACACGCGGGCTCCCTGATCGTTTCACTCTTTGGCGACCTGGTGGTGCCTCGCGGTGGCAGGATCTGGCTGGGTAGTCTGATCCGCCTGCTCGAACCGCTGGGCCTCAACGATCGACTGGTGCGCACGGCGGTGTTTCGCCTCGTTCGCGACGATTGGTTGCACGCTGAAACCTGCGGCCGCCGTAGCGATTATCTGCTGACCACGGCAGGTCAGCGCCGCTGCCGGGAAGCCGCCAGACAGCTCTACGCTGCCCGCGCGCCAGCCTGGGATCGACGCTGGCGACTGCTGCTGGTGGTCGGTCAACTCACACAGAAGGATCGGGATGCCCTGCGCCGCGCATTGTTCTGGCGGGGTTTCGGAGCCCTCGGTGGGGACTTTTTCGTCCATCCTGGCGCCGATCTTTCGGCCGCTTTCGACGGCCTGCTGTCCGAGGGTATGGGCCACCTTCTGGGTAGCCTGGTGCCACTGCTGGCCGCCGACGTAAGCCTGACGGGTACGGCCAGCAACGCCGATCTGGTTGCTCGCGCCTGGGAGCTGCGAGAACTGGGTCGGGCCTATGCCGACTTTGTCGGTGTCTATACACCGCTGCTGGCGGAGTTGCGCGGTGACGCAAAGGCGACGGTCAACGAGGAGGACGCGTTCCTGATGCGTCTGCTGCTGATTCACGACTACCGTCGCCTGCTGCTGCGCGACCCGCAGTTGCCCGAGGTGCTGCTGCCCACCGGCTGGGCTGGCCAGACGGCACGTGTCTTGAGCAAGGAGCTTTACCGCCGCCTGCTGGAGGCTTCCGAGCGCCATCTCGATCACGTCCTGAGCACTGCCGACGGTCATTGCCCGGCGCGGCAAGCGGCTTTCCGTGACCGTTTCGCCGAGGACGATCCGCTGCTACCGATGGCCCCGTAGCGCCGCTCGGCAAGCGATTCGCGACTGGTCGCTCGCTAACCTCCTGGGCAAGTCAGCTGGCGGACGAGGGCGATGGGCCTGAGACGGCGGCCGAAAGAAAGGGGTAATCGGTGTAACCGCGTTCGCCGCCGGCATAGAGCGTTGTCGGGTCGAGGGGGTTGAGCGGCGCGTCGCACCCGAGCCGTTCGACCAGGTCGGGGTTGGCGATGAAGTTCCGGCCAAAGGCGATCAGGTCGGCGTGCCCGGCGGCACGGGCCGAGAGAGCCATCGCCTCAGTGGCGCCAGCACAATATGGTTGCGCGGGGTCAGCGGGCCGAGGGTGTAAGGCAGAAAGAGATCGGCAGCACGGCTTCGGTCAGTTTTTTTGCCTGACCGCGGAGTGATGGGGAGGCGCGCCGACGTTCTCGTTTTCTGCCGTACTCTGCGTCTGCTTTCTGAGTTCGATCAGCGGCAGCACGCCGGGGAGATCGAAACGTTTGCGGTCGGGCTCGACAGCAGTCAGCGCTTCGGTTTCGATCAGGGTCGCCAATGAGCGGCGGGTCAGGTTCTGATAGGTGAGGGTTCCTTCGCTCTTCCAGGCGATCTCCTGATCGCTGACCGCTCGCATCACCTTGGCGGGAACGCCGGCGACCAGCGAGCGTGGTGGAATGGCCATTCCCGCCTTGACGAAAGCGCACGCGGCAACGATCGATGATTCGCCCACCACGGCGTTGTCCATGATCACCGCATTCATTCCGATTAGCGCATTTCTGCCAATGCGACAGCCGTGCAGCACGGCGCCATGCCCAATGTGGCCATCCTGCTCGATGATCGTGTCCGTACCGGGAAAGCCGTGCATGACGCAGGTGTCCTGCACGTTGACGCCGCGCTCGAGGATCAGGCGACCGAAATCGCCGCGCAGGCTGGCGCAGGGGCCGACATAGCAACCGGGTCCGACGATCACGTCGCCGATCAGCACGGCTGAGGGATGAACGTAGGCGCTCGGGTCGATGACCGGAACAATGCCATCGATGGCAAACACACGGGGGCGGTTCATGCTGCTGCTCCTGAAAGAGTTGCGCGTGGCCGGGCCGGGTGCGCTGCTTGCCGGTGATTCTGCGGCCTGTTCGACCATTCTATTCAGCAGAAGGGCTGCTGCCAAACACCAATCGACTTTTCACGGTCGCCACGGTCCTCGCCGGTTGGGGCGAGTCAGCTGCCGTGGCCAGGGAATCGTGTAACCAAGTGTTATTGCTGTCGGACGAAGCGAGGTTCTGCGCGTTAAGCACTGGAGCGGCGCCTTTCACGCCGCACCGACTCGAGAGCTGAAACCATGACTGTCAAGCTTCCATTCCTGCGCCGCTGGTGGCAATTGGTCGTCTTGTTGCTGTTGTCGGTGCTGGCGGTGGCGCCGGTATCGGCCGACCCGACCGGCCGAGTGGGGCGTATCGCGTGGTTGTCCGGGTCCGTTCATCTGCACCGGACGGATAGCGGTGAGTCGAGCACCGCCTTGCTCAACTGGCCACTCACTGGCGGTGACATTCTATCGACCGCTGACGGGGCGCGCGCCGAAGTGCAGATCGGGTCGACCTCTGTTCAGCTCGACGCCGGCAGCGTGCTCGAGTTCGTCACGGTCGACGATCAGCGGGTTCACCTGCGCCTGCTCGACGGCAGCGTGATTGCTCGTTTCCGCTCGCGGGAATCGGCCCATGAGTTCGAGCTGAGCACGCCCGACGGCAGTTTTTCGGTCAATGACGCCGGTAGTTATCGTTTCGACGTCAACCGCTCTTCCACTGGCGCGACGGTTGCTGCCGGCAGCCTTCACTTCGAAGCAAGCGACAGTGCGCTGGACATCCGCGCCGGGCAGCACATCGAATTCTGGAACGACGGACGGACCCGTTATCACCTGTCCGCACCGGTAACGGACGACTTCGTTCTCTGGAGCGCAGCCCGTGACCGGTTGCCAGGCTCCGCCAGCGATGCTCGCCAGGGCCGCTACGTTTCGCCGGAAATGACTGGGGCCACCGATCTTGATGCGTACGGAAGGTGGGACCAGAGCACCGAATACGGCGCCCTCTGGTTCCCGCGCGGAGTGGCCGCCGACTGGGCACCCTACCGAGAGGGCCGTTGGGCGTGGGTTGCACCCTGGGGTTGGACGTGGGTGGGCGATGAGCCCTGGGGTTTCGCACCTTTCCATTACGGTCGCTGGGTGATCTACCGCGGTGCCTGGGCTTGGGTTCCTGGCAGGCCGGTGGCGCGACCGGTCTATGCGCCGGCACTGGTCGCCTGGATTGGCACGCCGGCAGTCAGTGTGTCGCTACAGATTGGCGCGCGACCCGCCGTCGGCTGGTTTCCTCTCGCGCCACGCGAAATCTATGTGCCGCCTTACCGCTCCAGCGTGAACCATGTTCGCCAGGTCAACGTGACGCAAATTACCCGGACGACCAACGTCACGGCAATCACCAGCAACCCACAGGCCTTCGTCGACAGGACACACTACGCGCATCGCCAGCTGCCGCGGGCAGTTACCATGGTTCCCGCGGACGTCGTGACAGAGCGTCGTCCAGTCCATCAGGCGGCAATGCGCGTCGAGGATGGGCGGCTGCTCGGTAGCCAGGCGGTGCAGATGCAGGCGCCACTTGCGGTTCCGCCGATGTCGGCTGGACGCAGGCCGGCAGGTGAAGTGCGTCGGGAGCAGGGCGGAGGCCCGGGAGGAGCCGGCGGGCCCGCGGTGGACGGTCGGGTTAGCGGTGGCGGTAGGCGCAGCCAAGCGCTTTCTGGCGAGGGAGCGGGGTCGCCAACGCGGTCAACGGTTCCTGCTGAGAACCTGGCGCAGACTGCTGGTGCAGCGGCCGTAGGCGGCAGCAGGGGTGTCGTGGAGCAGCAGCCAGGACGTCCGATCCGCGACCCGGAGCTGGCAACCGTTCCCAGGCCGGGCGCGCGGGCGCCGGCCAACTCGACGGTAGCGTCGCCGCTGCCATCGCCGACGCCGGCGGAGCAGGCGGATCGGCCGGGGGTCAGGGGTGGTGGTCCGACTATGGAGCGGCCAGAGAGCCGGGCGGATCGCCGACCAAGCGGCCCGGCGCGAGATGATTCGGGCGCGAGAGCTCAGAATCCTGCGCTTCCCGCGCCGGCACCGCGTTTGCCTGCGGAGGTAGGCGCGCAACAAGGTGCCGACCGTTCTGCAGAGGCGGTGAGCCGATCGTTGCCGCCGCCCGAGCGGCGCGAACCGCGGTTGGCACCCCCGACTACCCGCCCGCAATCGTCCGCCGCGGGCAGCCAGGGTTTCGAGCGCCCGGCGGTGCCAGTGCAACCCTCGCCAATCACGCCGCAGCAGAGTCAGGGTGCGAGCGAGCGGCGACCTGCGCCGATCCCGCCGTCCGTCACTGCTCCGCGCATGCCCGATCACCCGCCAGCGGAAGTCGTGCGGCAGCCAGGGCCGCCCGGAGGAGAACGGCCTGACGCGCGTATTGAGCAGCGACCAGCAGAGCGTGCGCCGCGTCGCGAGGATGCGTCCAGGCAGCAAATGCGGCACGAAAGGCAAAGCAATCCGGTGCCGCCTGCGGCGCAGGTCAACTCGCCCCCGCAGGCGGCGCCCCGCTCGCGCCCCGAGCAGGTTCAAGAGGGCGTCCGGGGGGCCGACGTTCGCACAGAGGCGCGTGCTGAGCGTCGACGATCCGTGGAGGGCGCTGCTGGAGAGCGGAAGGATTCCCAGTGACCGTGACTGACCGTGAGTCGTTGGGCGGCTGGTCGTTTGTGCCCGGAGAGCTTGCCGAACCTGGCAGTTGAGTGGGCGGGCTGGGCGTCGCCGGCCACCCGCCTTTGTCCGCGGGGCCCGAGCGTTGCTGCGCGCTGGTCGCCCAATCGATGCCAGCCTGCCGACGACGATTGGTCGGCAATCCCTGGTTTGGTGAGGGCAAGCGCGATTTGGCGATGCGTCGCAGGTCCCGGCAGATGCTGCTGTGGGCCTGCATGTGTGTTGGGGCGATGTACGGGGCTCGAACCCGTGACCACTGGAATCACAATCCAGTGCTCTACCAACTGAGCTAACACCGCCATTGATCTGGCGCGCCCGGCGAGACTCGAACTCACGACCCCCGGCTTAGAAGGCCGGTGCTCTATCCGGTTGAGCTACGGGCGCAAGTGCGAGATTTCCAGAAAAAGATCTCCCGCTGGTACCGCCTTATTTCTGATACCTGTACCACTGGTCGGGGCGGTGGGATTCGAACTCACGACCCTCTGCTCCCAAAGCAGATGCGCTACCAGGCTGCGCTACGCCCCGAGGAAGCGCGCATTCTACTAGCTGGTCTCACGGGGGTCAATGACAAACGCAGTGACCAGGGGCGTCATTGTGGCGGGCGCTGAATCGACCGTGAGTTGCCGGTCGCGATATGCCCCGTGCTTCCTTGGTGTGGCGCCTTGACTGGTGGCCGAGTAGGTGCCGGCCACCTGGGCTCTGTACTCCTCAGCCGTACCATGTGACCGCTGTGCCGCGTAACGGTAATGCTGCGCCAGGCACGGCGCGTGGCCAACCCGCGCTCCCGAACTTGTGTCGGGTGATCGATTGGCGTCAAATGCCTGTTGGTGAGGGACATTGATCCGACGCGCCTCCTTCACCCACTTGAACAGCGGGTCTTTGGTAAGCGAGATCGCGGAGGCGGACGACGCTCTGGGCCTGCTGGGCGTTGACCGCAGTTCCCAGCTAAGGTAAATAGCGGGGCGTGCGCTGCCTGATGGGTGTAAATGACGCAATCCCTGTCCCGTGCCGGTTACGGACCACTTGAGAAACTCTGAGGAGCGGTAATGGAACGTGAAGCGATGGAGTATGACGTGGTGATCGTCGGGGCGGGTCCGGCAGGTTTAAGCGCGGCGATTCGCCTCAAGCAGTTGAATGTCGATTTGTCAGTGATGGTGCTGGAGAAGGGGTCGGAGGTCGGTGCCCATATACTCTCCGGCGCTTTGTTCGAGAGCCGGGCCCTTGACGAACTGCTGCCCGACTGGCAAGCCATGGGAGCCCCGGTCACTACTCCGGTCAGTGGCGATCAGGTTTACCTTTATCGCAGTGCAACCTCCGCAGTCAGGCTACCCGGTTTTGCCGTCCCGGCGCCGATGCACAATACCGGCAACACGGTCATCAGCCTGGGGCGTCTCTGTCGCTGGCTGGCAGAGCAGGCCGAAGCGGCCGGAGTGGAGATCTTCCCGGGATTTGCCGCCGCCGAGATTCTCTACAACGACGACGCTTCGGTAAAAGGCGTGGCAACTGGCGACCTTGGACGTGACAAGAAAGGCGAGCCGAAAGACGGTTTTCAGCCTGGCCTGGAGTTGCACGCAAAATACACACTGTTCGCCGAAGGCGCGCGCGGTCAACTCGGCAAGGAAGTGATCGCCAGATACGACCTGGCTGCCGGAGCGACTGCCCAGCACTATGGCCTCGGCATCAAAGAGTTGTGGCAGATCGATCCGGCGAAACACCAACCCGGGCTGGTCGTGCATGGTGCCGGCTGGCCACTCAGCGAGCATGGCGCAACCGGTGGTTCCTTCCTCTACCACATGGAGGACCAGCAGGTGGCAGTCGGTCTGATCGCCGATCTCAATTACGCCAATCCCTACCTTTCACCCTTCGAAGAGTTTCAGCGCTTCAAGTCCCAGGCCCAGATCCGGAAATATCTGGAAGGCGGCAAGCGCCTGTGTTACGGCGCTCGGGCGATTACCAAGGGCGGGCTCAACAGTCTGCCAAAGCAGACTTTTCCGGGCGGGCTACTGATCGGCTGTGATGCCGGCACGCTGAATTTCGCCAAGATCAAGGGCATTCATACCGCGATGAAGTCGGGGATGCTGGCCGCCGAGACGGTCAATTCGGCGTTGCAGGCGGGTGACGAAGGGCAAAGCGATCTGGTAGCTTACGAGGAGGCCTTCAAGGCTTCCTGGCTGTACGCCGAACTCCATCAGGCGCGCAATTTCGGGCCGGCGCTGCACAAGTTCGGCACCTTTCTTGGCGGCGCATTCAACTGGATCGAGCAGAATATGTTTGGTGGTCGGATGTTCTTCACGCTCAAGGACAAGTCCAGCGATCACGAACAACTGCAAGCAGCCGCCCGCCATCAGCCGATCGAGTATGCCAAGCCGGATGGCGTCCTGAGTTTCGACCGCCTGTCATCGGTATTCATTTCAAATACGGCGCACGAGGAAGAGCAACCTGTTCATCTGCAGTTGCTCGACAGCAGCAAGGCGATAGAGATCAATTTCAAGGAATATGCCTCGCCCGAACAACGCTACTGCCCGGCCGGGGTCTATGAGATCGTCGAAGAAGCGGCCGGTCCGCGCCTGCAGATCAACGCGTCCAATTGCGTCCACTGCAAGACTTGTGACATCAAGGATCCGACCCAGAACATCCGCTGGGTGGCGCCCGAAGGTGGTGGCGGACCCAACTATCCCAACATGTGAGCCGCGCGTCGGTGCTTGTCAGGCGGAATCGCCCAAGTCGCACGGCTTTCCGGCATGTTGGGCCAACGCCCAGGCGACGTGTTCCCGGACCAGTGCCGAGGGGTCGTTCTGCCGCGTCGACAGCGCCGCCAGGACTGCTGCGGAACTCTTTGCATTCCCGAGGGCAACAGCGATGTTGCGCAGCCAACGCTGGTGGCCGATCCGCCTGATCGGGCTGCCCGCCAGCCGCTCCTTGAACTGCTCTTCGCTCCAGGCAAAGAGCGCTGATAGCGGGCTGGCGTCGAGGCCTTGGCGAACAGCAAAGTCGGGGTCGCCGATGCCGGCAAAGCGGTTCCACGGGCAGCACAGCTGGCAGTCGTCGCAGCCGTAGATGCGGTTGCCGATCAGCGGCCGTAGTGCGATGGGGATGGCGCCCTGCAATTCGATCGTCAGGTAAGAAATGCACAGGCGTGCATCCACTTCGTAGGGTGCGACGATCGCCCCGGTCGGGCAGGCGTCGAGGCAGCGCCGGCAGCTGCCGCAGTGATCACCGATCGGCGTGTCCGGGACTAGCGGCAAGGTGGTGTATATCTCGCCGAGAAAATGCCACGAACCTCCCCGGGTCAGTGAGAGCGTATGCTTGCCGCGCCAGGCAATGCCCGACTGGCATGCGAACTCGCTTTCCAGAACCGGTGCCGAATCGGAGAACACGCGGCAGGCGAAAGGTTCGGCCAGTGCCAGCGCTCCGGCTTCGCGGCGCAGGCGGTCAGCGAGCTTCTGCAGCCGCTGGCGAACGGTCTTGTGATAATCACGGCCGAGTGCATAGCGGGAAACATAGGCGAGTTGGCTGTCGCCGAGCACCTGCTTGGCATCGGCCGCGTCCGGCCAGTACGACAGGCGAACCGAAATGACCGACAGGGCCCCTGGCAGCAGCTGCTGCGGAGCGGCACGCAGCGACGCGTGTTTGGCCATATAATCCATTTCGCCGTGCCGGCCCAGTTCAAGCCAGCGCATCAACCACGGCGCCGCGGCTGAAACATCGGCCCTGGCGATGCCGATCGAGGCAAAGCCGAGTTCCTGCCCCCAGTCCTTTATCCTGCTGCTCACCTCGGCATAATCGGTCGGGTTGGCGGCGGGGCTGTCGCCGGCGCCTGTTTGGGAGTTCCTTTCGTGCATAGCCCGGATCATAACCACTCGCCGCTGACCCTGCACCTGCCAGATGAGGCGGCGACCGCCAGCTTTGGCCGTCAGTTGGCCCCTTTGCTCGTCCCCGGAATGGTCGTCTGGCTGGATGGCGACCTCGGTTCGGGAAAGACCACGCTGGTTCGCGCACTGTTGCGTGCGCTCGGTCACGACGGTCCGGTGAAAAGCCCTACCTATTCATTGGTTGAAATTTATGTAATTTCGAGGATATACTGGTATCACTTTGATTTCTATCGGTTCAACTTTCCGGAAGAGTTTAGTGATTCAGGGCTTGGTGAGTATTTTCGTGACGATGCCGTGTGCTTGGTCGAGTGGCCGCGGAAGGCCGTTGGCTGCGTGCCGGCGGCAGACCTCCTCCTTCTCTTCCGAATTGACGGGGAAGGGCGGACGCTGGACGTCGTTGCGAGTAGCGAGGAGGGGCAAGAATGTCTGAACGCGCTGAAGAGAGGTTGGCCCAACGCCGCAGACTGATCAAGTTTGCCGGGGCTTCGCTGTTCCTGACGGTCAGTCCGATATCACGAGCCTCAGCCAATCGAAATGCGGGCGTTGTTGCCGTACGTATCTGGCCGGCGCCGGACTACACCCGCGTGACGATCGAACACAGCGCCCCGCTCAAGTACACCCACTTCACCGTAAAGGATCCGGAACGTCTGGTGGTCGACCTGGAAGGCATCGAGTTGACCAGTGTCCTCGAGAGTCTCGCCAAGAAAGTTTCGCCTGACGATCCCAACATCAAACTGGTGCGAGCCGGGCGCTACAAGCCAGGTGTCGTACGCCTGGTGATGGAACTGAAGACCGAAGTCGCGCCGCAGGTTTTCGAACTGGCGCCGGTGGGAGACTATGGGCATCGTCTGGTCCTGGACGTTTATCCGCTCAACCCACCGGATCCGATGCTCGCCTTGCTGGACAGCAAGGGGTGGCTGCCAGCGCCAGCGCCGGTGGAGGGCAGCTCTGGCGCTCTGCCAGATAACCGTCCCGAGGCGGCCGGCGCCAGACCAGACTCGGGTACCGGAAAAATTGCCGAACAACGGTCCGCCAGCCGGCGCCAGGGAAAAGCGGTAATCGATCGTTTGGTGACCATCACCCTTGATCCGGGACACGGCGGCGAAGATCCAGGCGCGGTCGGGAGCGGCGGCAGCTACGAAAAGCACGTGACGCTGGCGGTTGCCAAGCGCTTGCGAGCCAAGATCGAGGCTCACCCTAACATGCGCGTCGCGCTCACCCGGGACTCCGATTTCTTCGTGCCATTGCAGGCCCGAGTGCAGAAAGCGCGGCGAATTCAAAGTGACCTCTTCGTCTCGATCCATGCCGATGCCTTTGTCAGGCCGGACGCCAACGGGTCGTCGGTCTTCGTTCTTTCGGAGAGCGGCGCGTCCAGTTCGGCGGCGCGCTACCTGGCGCAAAAAGAGAACGCATCCGATCTGATCGGCGGGGTCAACATCGATGTCAAAGATCCGGTTCTGGCGCGTACCCTGCTGGACCTGTCGCAAACCGCGACGATCAGCGACAGCCTCAAGTTGGGCAAAGCGGTACTTGGCGAGATCGGCGGTATCAACCGCCTGCACAAGGCCAGCGTGGAGCAGGCCGGGTTCGCGGTGCTCAAGGCGCCAGACATTCCGTCGATCCTGATCGAGACGGCCTTCATCTCCAATCCCGAGGAGGAGAAGCGGTTAAACGACGACGCCTACCAGGACAAGATGGCCGAGGCGATCTTCGCGGGAATCAAGAAATATCTGGCACAGAATCCGCCGCTGGCCAAGTCAACGCTGGCCAGGCTCGACTGATTTCTTCCTGACCACCGGTGTCGCAAGGCGAGAACACAAGGGATCTTTCACAGCAGCTAAATAGAGGTTCCAAATGTTGGCTTGCGCTGCTAGAATGCGGACCCTGCACGTGCATGAAGAGTCGCCGTGCCGCTGTAGCTCAGTTGGTAGAGCAGCGCATTCGTAATGCGAAGGTCGACAGTTCGATTCCGTCCAGCGGCACCAGCAACCTTCAACCGACAGGTAGCCGAAAAAAAAAGCCGCGATCAGCGGCTTTTTTTGTGGCCGGCGAATCTAGCTGCACTCGACCATCCGGGTGGGCGAACAAGGCATCATTCCAGCAGCTGAGGTTCCCTCGGTTCTTGCCTGCCAAAGGGTGGGTTTCATGCTGCCGGTTTTGCCTGATGCTGCACGCTGATCCAGTTGCGCAAGGTCTGGTCGCCCAGCCCGAGTTCCCGGCAGACCGTACCTACGCTTTACCCGTCCTTGATCCGCTTGACGGCCAGTTCCTTGAGCTCGATCGTGTATCCCTGTTTCAATACCTTCAGTTCTTCCTTTCCTCAAGGCAGCCACCTTCTCAAGTTGCAACTGGTCCGAAAATCGGCCAGCCGGTAAGCATTTACTGCCCTGACGTACTGCCGCCAACGCTGGATACCCATACTTCACGCACCTGATCACGTCCTGAAGAATAGTTCCTTGCGGTGCTGAATCGGATTTGCATTCCCGCCTTGAGCTTAAAAGCCTTTTGTTTAGAATCGCCCGCCAGCGGGTTGATCTTTACGGAAACCGATTGGAATTCATAGCTGACGCCGTCAACCACAATGGTTCGATTGTTCGAGTCAATGGCATCAACGGTGCCGCCCCGCTCGACAAGATTCGTTGAGCTTGCACTGGTGGTCTGGACTGCGTTCAGCCCCCCTGGTTGTATTGCCAAACTCGGTTGAACGGTAAAAATAAGTAACGCTGAGACAACAAGTCGAATGAGCATACTCACCTTTGTGGCTCCTTAAAATGTCCGGATGTCACGGGTTATTATTGAACGAGTTCACGCCACGAAACGCGTTTCCCAGTGGGAGGGGGCGACAGCGGCACCTCCTGCGCAGTGGTCCGTGCATCGGAGGTGCGGACGAGAGAAATGACCTTGCCGCTGGGCAACTGGATAAGCACCGGGCGACTGGCCAGTACCGCACCCAAGTACGTCCCTGACCAGGGCACGGTTGAGTTTTCGACCAGGCCACCCGTTTTAACGTTGATGAAATACTGCCAACTGCTGCCACCTGGTACGCAGACGGTGGCGCTGGGGATGTTGCTGGTGAAGACCAGTGCACCCAAAGCCAGCCCGGGATCCGTGCTCACCCGTTCTCCCGAAGTCGGCAGATCAATGTACCAACCTTTCTTGGACGCGTAATCAACCGCATTATTTGAGACCGTCCTGCTAACTGGAACAGGGGGAGTGGTTGCTGAGAAAGTTGTGGTAATTGTTTGTTGCACAAGGCTGGCCCTTAGCGGATCGGGCAATGCGACAAGTTGATCTCTGAGCCCGTACATCGTTTGGGTTTGCGTTGTGGAGACATCGGAATTGCCAAGATATTTACCTGTTCCAACATAGACCATACGCGCATTTGCGCCGTTGATTGACAGCAATGCCAGTTCAGGCGCTGTGGTGATGGGCTGGGCCACCGCGCTGGAGTCTTTGAGCGTTGTGAATTTCGCGACGCTCCAACCACTTGCGGCGTTGGAAGTGAGATCAAATCGCCATATATTCCCTTGAAGATCGCCGCCATAGACATACTCGACGGTGTTATCGACATCGCCATTGCTCACATAAGCACTGATGTAGGCGAGGCCACAAGGCGATGTGGTAGGTGTCGCGGAGCATCCGGTTGTCGGGATATCCTTGATCAGGTCTCCTGTCTTGGGATTCACGACATAGAGGCGCCCCAGGCCATCACCGCCGCTATCCCCAGTGTTTGTTCCATTGTTATAGCCTGCGGTCACCAGAACAACCCAGCCCTTAGCCTTGGTCTTGACGATGATCGGCTTGCCAAACGAATACCCCATGTTCAGCGTTGCGGCATTACGCTCGCTGGTGTTGCTGATACTGTTCGGAAACTCCCACAGAACCTTGTTCTTGACGTCCACCTCGGTAGCGGCTCCAGGAGTGGACACATCCAACGCGTAATACCCGCGCCCGCCCTTTCCCAAGCCCCCGACAACGATGGTACGCCAGTCCGTGCCACTACCCGTTGCGCCCTCCACGTTCTTGAAGTCGACGTCGCCGCTCACCGCCGTACCATCGACATAGTACTGGTGTGTGAATCCTGTCTTGCGACTCAAATTATTCAGGTTGGCGATCACCAGGTTGGGAACATAGGCCCAGGACTCCGCCCCGGTGGCGGCTTCAAAAGCGTGCAGCATGCCATCGTTTGCCCCTTGGTACAGCATGCGTGTGCGAGATGAATTGCTTGCCTTGAAGGTGCCGTAGTCCGTATCGGCATAGTTGGCGGTTGGCCCTCTGACCAGCAGGGGTTCGGCATTGATAATGTCGCCGAGCAGATGGACTCGGACGCGATAGGTTGCCCCCTCATTGGTACGATCGCCACGCAGATAAGCCAAGACCGCCGCACCGTCGGTCGTGGTTGGGGTGTTGAGCAAGGTCTGTTGGGCCGCAGTGAGTTTGGTCGCGGTTGTTGCCGTGGTTGGCTGAAACTGAATTCCGCCGATGGATCCAGCCGTGGCCACTGAAGTCGCGACAAGCCGGCTGGCGGAGGAGCGCAAATCAAGTTGGGCCGCTGCGCTTCCGGCAACCCACTGGGATGTTGTGGAAGGCAATCCCGTTGCTATATCAATCGGAAAGGAATTGATATCGCCCGTCCATGTTCCCGAGTCGTACTTTGACGCATAAGACGCATTATCGGTCGAGGTGACGTGAGCATTGGCGACGGCAACCGCCGCTGAAGAACCGACCTTTGCCGTGATGTCATCCGATATCTTGGTGATGGCGTTCTGGAATGCCGCGGCATCGGTAGTGAGCAATGCCGTAGCGGTTCCCCCGTTATAAGCCATGGCATTCATCACCGAAAGCGCGCCGGCATTGGCGACGGTATCGCCCAGAGCTACGACATAGGTTTGGACGTCATAATTCCCGGTAACCGCGCCGGTACCATCCTTGTTGGTCGAGGAAATGCCAAGGTTGGTGACCGCAGTGGTGCGCAAGGCCGTTACCGCGTTAATGGCATGGGTTGCGGCCGTGCCAAAAGTGCCGCTCGTACAGGAGTTGTTGGTGGTGCTCCAATCGCAGGTGTTGGTGCGGTCCGCTGCCGAATAAAGATTGCCGCTGGTATCGCCGGTGGGCAAGCCATCGGTGACGAGCATGACAAAATTTTGTTGGCAGGTGTATTTTGTTGGCGATGCAAGACCACTCAGGGTGCCGGCAAAGTAGTTCTTGGACGTATTGAGCGTGCCGGTTAGCGTGGTAAATACGGCACCATTCTTTATCTCACCGGTGGCCGCATTGGTTTCATTGCCGAGCAGTGTCTGCAGTGTGTTGTAGTGGGTGGTCGAGTCGACCTTTACCTCTTCGTAAAGCCTTCCGTTGCCTGTTACATTGGAACTGTAACCCCATCCCCTTGGCAAATACAGCTGACGCTGTATTGGCGGATTGCTTGGCAGATAGCCCGCATCGGTTGCGGTGAAACCAATTGCTCCGGTTCCAAATGGTTGACCTGTAAAGGCACCCGCCGCCCAGGAATTTCCGGCACCGGTGTTGTGCGTCTGGTAAATACTATAGCTAGTACCTGTTCCAGCAGTGAGCCCCCAGAAAGAAGGGTACACGCCATTTGTGTATAGAACGTCGAGAACATCCGAGTCGTCACCGGTTTTGTCATAGGTCACATAATTGCCACCAGTAAAAGGCTGAGGGTTGGCAACGCACCTTATATTACCATTGGAGGCTGAACGGCCTACGGTGGGTGGTGTTCCGGCGACATAACCGACGCAGTCGTCGGTGAACACCATGCCGGTATTCGAGCCGAGGTAATAGCCGTAGGTGTTGCGCAAGGCGGGAGTAGAGGACATCTCATAACTCATCAACCCCCAGTTAAACACGCTGCGGTAATTGGTGATGGTCGTGCGCATCACGCCGCGGCCAATATTGCCGCGCGTCAGCGGATCGTTGCCGGAAACCAGCGTGCCGCCCATATAGGCATCCATCGACTGGGAGTCATCGTAAATCACGAGGACATTTGGCGTCACCATGTTTGATACGGCCATCGGAACGTTGGCGATGTCAGTCGAAGCCGCCTGCACAGTCGTTGCGGCAAGGCTTAACAGCATGCTCAGGACGACGCCGCGTAGGGTCTTGTTTGAATCAAATCGATTTTGCATGGTCATGATCAGACTCCATTACATGATGTTGGATTCGCTCGAAGTCACCATCTCACCCTCACCAGGGGTTTGGCGGCAAGGTCGGTGGTGGCCGCCTGGAGCAAGCCCCACCGCCAAGACAGGGTGATGAAGCGCAACGGTGTTTCCGTTCCATCCTTATTGTTTCAGCTACGGTTCACGATGGCCTGCACGTAGCTTTGCGTGTTGCGCGGACCGCTGACCTGCACCGTGATGCGGTAATAGATTGCGTCATCCGTCGAGAAGATCACCGCGCCGGCTTTCTTGCTGCCGCCTTGACTGGTGCCCGCCAATTTCTGGGTGTAGCAGTTGCCCGACACGTTGGTGATCGGTAGCGGCACGGTAGGGTCGCAAAGCCGATCAATGACATATTTGACCTGGTAGGCTTGTGCGCTGCAGACCACCGTCGCGCCCGCACTGTTGCGGCAAGGAACGGTGGCCCAGTTCACCCCGATCGGCACACCTCCGCTGTCGACGGTCTGGCGAGTGGCGTAGTACTGGTTAGCGATATTGGCGTCCAGGCTAGCGGCGGTGATGTTGGGCAGTGCGTTGAAGGCCGCTTCGACGCCGATGTCACCGGCCTGCAGCGTCGCCTGCCGGAAGGCCATGTTGCCCGAGATGACGTTGCCCGCATCGACGCCGCGCAGCAGGGCGATGCTGGCGATGGCCAGGGCCACCATGGCGATCAGGGTGATGATCAGGATGACGCCCTTTTGCGCCACCGGCCCGGCCAGTTGCTTGATCTGCGTCTTCATCACGACTTCGCCCATATCACGTTTACCAGCGGGGTGATGGTCTGGTAGACCTTGTAGCGGTAGCATTGCCAGTTGGCCACTGCGGTGACTCCCGACATCGTCGGGCCGCCGGCCCAGCCGACGGGCGCCGCGGTCGTGGTGTCGCAGGCGCCGCCGGGCACCGCGGGTTGTTCCGGCAAGGCGCTGCGCACCGCCACCGCCACGCGTACCGCCTTGATCCGATTCTTGAGCGTGCTGGCGCCGGCGCTCGCATCCAGATTTGCCCAGTTCTTGCCGTAGCAATACGAATTGTTCGGCCCGGTGACGCGCGTGTCGGGCCCAGTGGCAACCGCTGTCAGGTCCACCGCATCGGTCCAGCAGTCGACGTTCTGGTTGATGACGCCCGAGACGACCGCGTCCCCCGCGACGCCATAACGCGCCTGGATATCGACGACGTTACCCACCAGATCGGCGGTGGGCGTCGCTGCCGGGGCTCCGGCACAGGCGCTGGCGCCGGAACCGAGGGAATTCGGCACAGTCGTCTGGCGCAGGAAGTACTCGTCCGCACCCGCCGTCTTGGCAACCTGCAGACGCAGGTTGGTGAAACTGCCCATGTTGATGATCACGTCGTTGGTGTCGTAACCGCCGGCGGGAAAGTAGCCTGTCTGTGCGCCACCGGGCGGGTTGTAGTTTGACTGGCCCGAACCGGTGAGGAAAAAGATCGCCGTGCCGCCGGCGCCGCCGCCGCCGGGATTGGTGTCCTTGGTGTCGGTAACCTGCAGGAGCGAGCACTGTTTGCTGCCGTCGGGCGCCGCAAACAGGACAAAATCGCATACTCCCAAGCCATTCACCGTGTTGACGTTGGTCTTGTTCGATGGCGTGGGCATGTCGAGGGTGATGTGGAGCGGGGCGGCACCGAGCGCCGACCCGCTGTAGAAGGTGTCGATGATGTCGGGGGTGGTGCCGCCGGTGTCGGTGATCCTGACCGGCAGGGTCGACACGGTCGTCGTCACGCCGCCACCCCCGCTGTAGTACTGCTTGATGACCGGGCACATCATGGCGGCATTGCCCGTCAGTCCGAAGCCGCCTTGTTTGATCTCCTTCTCCAGAATGCGCAGTGCCAGCAGGCCGCCGACCTGGGCATCGACACCGAACATGGTGGTGCGCTTGCTCG
>NZ_JAVTWB010000232.1:0-1240 GCF_032229525.1 Accumulibacter sp.
GCCGGTCAGCGTAGGCGGCAGGCTTCCTGTACCAGCTCGGTGCTGCCGCGGCGTGTCGTCGGCAGTGCTTCTATAGCAGACAGTCGCGCTCACTGGCGCGCAGCGGTTCGATCCGGCCTAACTGTCGAGCCAGCACTTCAAGTGTCGCCTCGGATGCGTCGCGCCTTTTGGCCAGCCGGCCGCGGACGCGCGCGCGCAAGACCGCCGGCTTTGCTTGTGGCGCGACGATGAAGAAAGCGACTCCCTCTTGCGTAGCCAGGGCGCGAAAGACATCGCGGCGGGCGCGTTCGAGGAAAGCGGCGTCGACGATAACGGACCAGCCGGCAGCGAGCAATTGCTGCGCCAGTCCGTGCAGACGGCGGTAGGTGAGTTCACTGGCGTTCTCGGCATAGATGCCCCCGTCCAGAGGTGAGTCGCTGCTGGCTGACGCGGCAAGTTCGAACAGACGCTTGCGTTCGACGTCCGAGCGCAGGCGCAGCGTGCTTGCCGTCGGGTCGTGCAGGATCAGACGGCGCGACGCGCGGCTCTTGCCGCAGCCGGTGACACCGTGGGTGATGATCAGCCGTGGCGGCGGTGGCTGGACCAGGCGCTCGGCAAGCGCGAGGTAGTGGCGCGCGTGCGCGAGGTCGCCGCTGCTCTGGATGGCGCGGATCGCCGCCACCTTGGTGCGCACCAGCGCACGATAGACGGCGTAGAAGCGCAGCACGTGCGCCGCCTCATAGTCGCCGCTGCAAGCGAGCCACTCGTTGAGCAGCCAGCCGGCCAGCCCTGGCTGATTGTGATCGAGCAGATCGATGTAGGTGAAAGCGATCTCGCTGGCGACGTCTAGCCAGCGCAGATCGTCGCTGAACTCGATGCAGTCGAACAGCCGTACGCGGCGGTCGATCAACACCAGGTTGCCCAGGTGCAGATCGCCATGGCATTCGCGTACCCGCCCGGCTGCTCGACGGGCGGCGAAACAGGGTGCCAGGCGGTCGCCTTCCGCACGGGTCCACTCAGCCAGCCGGGCCAGTCGCCCGCGGTCTTCGTCGTTCGGCAGCAGCGGCGCCAGTTCGTCGAAGTTGGCAAGGGCCGGTGCCAGAACCTGCGCGGGCTTTCCGTAGTGCGTCTGTGGTGGCGCGATCGCCGCCTGTTCGTGGAACGCGGCCACCTCGGCCACAAGGTCCGAGATCAGCTGCCGATGCAGTTGGCCGCGGGCGCACAGGCGGTCCAACTGGCCCGCCTGTGCGAAGCGGCGCAT
>NZ_JAVTWB010000232.1:1340-2827 GCF_032229525.1 Accumulibacter sp.
CGGGGTCGAAATGATCGGCGAGCAACGAGAGCGCCGCGCCGATCCACAGGATGATCGCGAAGAACAGGGTGAACTTCTGCGCGCAGCGAAGCAGCAGGTGCTGTCGCCGGACCTCTTCGAAATGGTTGATGCCATACTCGGGCAACCGGCGCGCCGCCTCGGTGGTGCTTAGGTCGGCGGCCGAAGTGTTGAGACTGGCCAGCGACTGGTCAACTGTGAGGCTATGGATAGGCACGGGTTGAGCTCGCTTGCCTGGCTGGTCGTGGCGTTGTTAACAACCACAATGTACGCTGTTGACGGCTACAAAACACCTGTCAGGCGCGGCCAACGGCGCTAGTCGGTCCTCGACAGCCTTAGGCCAGCAGCGCGGCGATCATCCGCTCAGCCTGGCGCAGATAGCTGCCACCGAACAGATTCAGATGATTGAGCACATGGTAGAGCTGGTACAGCGTTCGACGCAGCTCGAAACCTTCGGCGAGCGGCCAGGCCTCGCGGTAGGCGGCGTAGAAGCTGGCCGGAAAGCCGCCAAACAGTTCGCTCATGGCCAGGTCGGCTTCGCGGTCGCCAAAGTGCACCGCTGGATCGAACAGCACCAGTCTGCCGGAGGCGTCAACGGCGGCGTTGCCGGACCACAGGTCGCCATGCAGCAGACTGGCTGGTGGGCAATGGTCGGCGAGCAGGGCGGGAAGCGCCTCCCCCAACCGTTCGCCATCGGCGATCAGTTGGCCATGGTAGCCATGACGCCGGGCGAGTTCGAGTTGCGGCAGCAGACGTTGGCTGGCGAAGAAGGAAGACCAGCTCGTCTGCCGGGTATTGGCTTGTGGCGTGCTGCCGATGAAATTGTCGCGATGCCAGCCATGCTGCGCACCCTGGATGCGATGCAGCTCGGCCAGCGCGCGCCCCGCCGCCACGCCGTGGTCGCGTTCGCGCAGCCCTTGCAGGGGCAGGTGTTCAAGTACCAGGTAGGCCTGTCGGCCGCTGCTGCCGTGGCCAATGACGCGCGGCACGCGTAGCGCCGGGCAGCTCGCCAGCGCACTCAGGCCGTCGGCTTCGGCGGCGAACATGTCGGCCAGTCGGCTGTCGTTCAGTTTGACGAACCAGCGCCGGTTGCCGCTCTCAAGCAGCAGAGCGCGCGAAATCGAACCGCCGCCGACCGCCGTGGCCTTGTCGATCTGCGCCGGTGAGCCGCTGTCGCTGGCCATCAAATGGCACAGTGCGTCACCCAGCGCGGCGTCCAGAGCGAGGCTCATGTCCTTCCTTTCGTGTCTCGGCGGATGGCCGTACCGTATGGCGCGCGTTCGCGATCCCGGCTCTCCCTCGGGCTTGCTTCGGGGAGGGCGCGGCTTGCGCCGCGGTCGCCGTTCGCCGCTTCAGGCGGCGGGTGGTCTTTGCTGCCGAAGGCAGTCGAAGAACTTGCGATCAGCACCGAGCAGGTGCTTGGCGATTACCTCGTGGGCCAGGAACTGAAACACGTCGCCAATGCCCTG
>NZ_JAVTWB010000232.1:2927-8515 GCF_032229525.1 Accumulibacter sp.
GGTGCTTGGCGATTACCTCGTGGGCCAGGAACTGAAACACGTCGCCAATGCCCTGCCGTCCGGCGCGGTATTCGGCGCCGATGTTGACCGACTGGTCGATCAGTTGGCGATGCACGGCGATGTGCGCTGCAGCGCCAGCGTAGCCGGCGGCGACGAGAATCGCCTCTTCTTCGTCAAAGTGCTGCCTCACGTCGGCCAGCAGCTTGTCGACCATCGAGTTCACTGCGGCTGCCGGCTGCCCGGCAAGCATGGCCGAGAGCAGTTCGTTGGCGTCGGCAAACAGCATCCGATGTCCACCATCGATTGCTTCGTCGCCGCATTCGTAGGCTGATCGCCAGACCAGTTGCACGAGGTTGGCGACGACGTATTCCTCCGTGCCAACCGATCCCTTCACCTCGGGAGCGAGCTGGACCTGGTTGCGGCCGCTCGCCTTGGCCCGGTAAAGTGCTGCATCGGCACGCGCGAACCATGTCTCCCAGGTGTCTCCCGCTTCGCATCCGGCAACGCCGATGCTGACGGTCAGGTGTCCCACCTCCGGAAAATCAGCCCGTTCGATCCTCGCGCGCAAGCGTTCGGCAAGGGTTGCCGCCGTGCGGCGGTTGGTGTTGGGGCACAGGATGACGAATTCCTCGCCTCCCCAGCGCGCCAGCGCGTCGGCGCCACGACGGCTGCCTTGCAGCAGGGTGCTGAGCGTTTGCAGCACCTGGTCGCCGGCCGCGTGGCCGTAGTCGTCGTTGACCGCCTTGAAGAAATCGATGTCGAAGATCAGCAGGCTGAGTGGGTGTTGATACCTCTCGAGGCGTTCCATTTCGTTGCGCACGCACTCTTCGAGCCGCCGCCGGTTCCAGGCGCCGGTGAGTTTATCGGTGCTGGCCACTTGCTCGAGTTCGGCGACTGCTTGCTGCAGCTCCCGGTTGGCCTGCTGCAGGTGGTCCAGTTCTTGCCGTCCCGCAGTGCCCTCCGGCGGCGGCGATTGCGGGTGAATGATCGAGACAATCGACAGCAGCTTGTGGTCGGATCCGTGCACGGGAAGCTTGAGCCAAAGGTACCGAGCGGTCTGTCCGTCGACCGCCAACTCGACCTCCTCGGATGCCGTCGCTGCACCGTCGACGATGCACTGGTCGGCGCGTGCAAGCTGCTTGATCAGGCTTGCCGGCAGAAAATCACTCTCCAACTTCCCGGTAAGAGGTCCTCCGTTTTGACCCAGCAGGCGTTCCATCGCCTGGTTGGCCAGCCGGTAACGTCCATCCGGCCCCTTCACCCCGAACCCGAGACCAGCGACGTGCGTCAGCAGCGACAGCAGCCCGGCCGCCTGTACGAGGCCACCCTTGCCGAGGGCAGGGAGCAATTCGTCGTCAATCATCGTGCTCGTCTCGACGCGCGGCGAGTGCCAGATGGGCCGACGCCGTCGCGCCTCACTTGCCAGATTCGGGCCGGGGCTGCGGTGCCAGTATGACCCGATTACGCCCCTGCGATTTAGCGGCGTAGAGCGCACGGTCGGCGCGGTTCAGGAAGGCCGCGCCCGATTCGCCGGCGACGTAGTCGGCCACCCCGATCGAGATGGTGATGTTGCCGATCGTCACTTCGGTTTTGCCGTTCTTCTTGATACGGCTGCCGGCGACCATCGCCCGTAGCGCCTCGGCCAGCCCCATCGCGCCGCCGCGCGGCGTCTCGGGCAGGAGGACCGCGAACTCCTCGCCGCCATAACGGGCCGCAGTATCCTTGCCTTTCACGTTCGCCTTGAGCACGTGGCCAATGCCGGCCAGCACCTTGTCGCCGAACAGGTGGCCGTGGCTGTCGTTGATCTGTTTGAAGCAATCCAGGTCGATCATCAACAGGCATGGGCCTGGGCCAGGTGTCGGCTTCTGTTGCACGCAAGCCGCCATGGCCAGATCGAAACCCTTGCGATTGACCAGCCCGGTCAGTGCGTCGAGCAAAGCCTCTTCACGGGCTCGCGCGACTTCCTCTCTGAGCTGGGCTGCTTCGCGACGGCTATTAGCCAGTCTCTCCTGCAGCGTACGTATCGCTTCCTGCATTTCGCGGGTGTCGCTCAGAATGTCGGTGACGCCGGCTGCCGGCGCCCAGGTCTCTTCTGCCGGCTGGCCCGCTAGCATATCTGACCACATCACCAGCGACTCGCTGAAGCGTGAGGCCTGGTCGCCAGCGTGGGTGGCCGATTCGGTCATATCGTCGACCAGATGACTGGCGGTGTTGCCGATGCGCCGAGCCGATTCTGCGTCCAGATCGGCGACGTGCTCCTGATACAGTGCACAGGTTCCTTCGTCGCTAAGCTTGCCGCCGTTCCTGAGACGAGTATCGATCGCCGCCTGCAGGCCAAGGTTCATGCCAGAGACATACTCGTACCAGATCGCGTAACTGAGTGGATGCAGTGCTGCGTCCTGCTGGCCCATGTGCTTGATGGCCAGTCGCAGGAACTCGGCGCTTTGCGCGAGACTGTGACGGTACCTCATCGTGCCCCCCCTGTGCTCGTTGTCGCGGCAATTCATACGGCCCGGAGTTCCCTTCATCTGGTGGTGCAGGCAGGCAGGGCTATACGGCCCTTGCGCAACAGGCGTTCAATTTCGTCCGCTGGCAGCGGCCGGCTGAACAAATAGCCCTGCATCTTATGGCAGTTTGCCTGTTGCAGGAAGTCGAATTGCGCGCGTGTTTCCACGCCTTCGGCGATCACCTCGAGGCCGAGACTGTGCGCCATCGCGACGATAGCGGTGGTGATGCCCGCGTCATCAGCATTGTGCGGCAGGCCGCGGACGAAGCTCTGGTCGATCTTCAACATGCCGATCGGAAAACGTTTGATGTACGCCAGCGACGAATAGCCGGTGCCGAAGTCGTCGATCGAGAAATTCACCCCGAGGTCGCGAAGACGACGGAACTCTTCTATGCGCCGGGCGTCCGGTGCCATCAAGATACTTTCGGTCAGTTCCAGTTCGATCTGACTGGCGTCGACGCCAGTATTGGCGATGATCGCGGCGACCGTCCCCAGGAAGTCCTGCGCACGCAACTGGCGGGCCGAAACGTTCACCGCCAGGCGGGGCGTGCTGACGCCGCTCTGCTGCCACTTTCGCAGCTGTCTGCAGGCCGTGCGCAACACCCAGTCGCCGATTTCGACGATCAGGCCGCTGTCTTCGGCGACCGGGATGAATTGTGCCGGGGAAACCGTGCCGCGTTCGGGGTGCCGCCAGCGAATCAGTGCCTCGAGGCCGACAATCATGCCGTCGTCGGCCCGCACCTGCGGTTGGTAGAGGAGGTGGAACTCGGCACGCTCCAGGCCCTTGCGGATGTCCTTCTCCAGCGTCAGTCGAACCATCGTCTCCGCGGTCAGCGACTTGTCGTAAAACTGCCAGTTGTTGCGGCCCAGATCCTTGGCGTGGTACATCGCCGTATCGGCATGCTTGAGCAGGGTGGCGGCGTCGTCGCCGTCCTCGGGGAAGACGGCAATGCCGATGCTCGCCGTGACCGTAACCTCGTGTTCGCCGATCCTGAAGGGTTGGGCAAGCAGCGTCTGCAATCGCTGTGCCACCACCTGCACCGTCTGCGTGTCCTCCAGATCGGGCAGGACGACGGTGAACTCGTCGCCACCGAGGCGAGCCACGTGCATCCTGGGCTGGTACACCCCCGGGCGCGCGACGATGTCGCCGGGGCGCAACTTCTCCTTCAGTTGCTCGGCAATCGCTTGCAGAAGGTTGTCACCGGTAGTGTGACCGAGCGCGTCGTTGACTCGCTTGAAGCCATCCAGATCGAGGAACAGCAGGGCTGCCCTACGATTCGCCCGGCTCGCCCGCCGCAACTCCAGGCCAAGCTTTTCAAGAAAACTCTCGCGGTTCGGCAGGCCGGTGAGGGTGTCGAAATAGGCCAGGCGCCGGACCTTCTCCTCGGTGAGTTTCTGGAGAGAAATATCGCGTACCACCATGACGACCTTGTCCATCCCGCTCGGCGCGAGGCGCGCTTCGTAATGCTTGATGCCGCCAGGTGTCGGCAATTGGTAGACCACTGATTTAACTTCACCGTCCTCTGCCGCACGCGTGATTCCCCGCAGAACGGCCTCGGCGACGTCGGCAGGCAGCATTGCAGACACGTCGCGACCGAGGAACTGCTCCGGCTGGAGGTGCAGCGTCGAGCCGAAACCCGCCTTGTAGTCGAGGTAGATCCCCTGCCTGTTCATCAGGAAGATGGTGTCGGGTATGGCGTGCATGATCGCCGCCTGCTTTTCCTCGAGTTCCAGTAGCTGGCGAGCTTCTTGTGCCGAGCGCAGCACGTAGCGCGCACGATGACCGAGAACCGGCCAGTTGATCGGCTTGGCGATGAAGTCGTTGGCGCCCGATTGGTAGGCCCGGTTGATCGACTCCAGATCGTCCATGCCGGTGACCATGATCACCGGGACCTCGGTCATGCTCCAGCGGTGGCGAATGCGTCGGCATACCTCGAAGCCGTCCACCCCCGGCATGTCCACGTCGAGCAGCACGAGATCCGGCGCCGGCTCGCTCAGCAGTTCGATCGCCTCTTCGCCGCTGCTTGCTTCACGCACCTCGAACTCGAACTGGGTCAGCGTTTCCCGCTCCAGCATGCGCATCACGTGGTCGTCGTCGACGATCAGTGCGGTCGGTCGGCTTGAAGTTTCAGGAACGTGCATTTTCCGAGTTCTCGGCAAGAATGGTCTCCAGCGCGGCGAGGACGCGCGGGATCTCGGATTCTACCTTCTCCAGCAAGGTTTTTGCGTCGTCAGCCGACTCGTGGCGGCTCGCCCCTTCAAGCGTCCGGCAAAGCGCTGCCAGTTTTTCGGCACCGACGTTGGCGCTGCTCGACTTCATCGCATGCGCGGCCTTGCGCAAGGCTGCGGCGTCGCCCGTATCGGCGGCCGTGCGCATTTGCGCGAGTCGTGCCGGGGTGTCGGCGAGGTAGGCGTCGATCACCTTGTTGACCAGCAAGGGACCGTTGGGCCCCGGTAGCTGCCGGATGGCATTGAGCGCGCACGGATCGATCGGCCCGCCGGCGGTCGACGTTGCGGTCTCGTCCGGTGTCGCGGAATGCGTTGGGGCGGCCGCCGTGGTAGCGGCCGGCAGCGATTCGGGCAGCCAGCGTTGCAGGGTGGCCGCCAAGTGCTCGCGGGTGAAAGGCTTGCTCAGGTAGTCGTCCATGCCGGCTGCCAGGCAGCGCTCGCGGTCACCCTCGACGGCATTGGCGGTCAGCGCGACGATCGGCAAGCAGCCGGGCAGCAAGCCATCGCGCTGCCAGGCGCGAATCTGCGCTGTCGCCTCGAGACCGTCCATTCCAGGCATCTGGCAGTCCATCAGAACCAGGCCGAACGCCTCCTGCTGCAAGCGGTCGAGAGCCTCGTGGCCGTTTTCGGCCAGGCTGCACTCGACCCCCAGTGATTCGAGCATGGCGGAAGCCACCTGTTGATTGACGGTATTGTCCTCGGCGACCAGTACTCGCCCGCCCAGGTGCCGCGGCAGCCCTGGGGCCGCCGGCGCCGGTGCCGGTGCCGATGATTGCAGGTCGCCGATTGCGGGCCGATGGCGCGACATGGCGGTGGCGATCGCATCGTAGAGGTCGGACTGGCGCACCGGTTT
>NZ_JAVTWB010000232.1:8615-28857 GCF_032229525.1 Accumulibacter sp.
GGCGCGACATGGCGGTGGCGATCGCATCGTAGAGGTCGGACTGGCGCACCGGTTTGCTCAGGTAGCAGTCGATTGGCGCCCTCTCTCGGTCCGGGTGGTCGCTGGCGACACTGGCCGACGAGAGCATCACCAGCGGCAAGGTGGCCCAGCGCGTCTCCGCCTTGATCGCGCGCGCCAGCTCGAAACCGTCCATCGTCGGCATCTGCAGGTCGACCATGACCAGGTCGAAAGGCGGGGCCGCTGACCGCCGCAACTCCTGCA
The DNA here is from genome assembly GCF_032229525.1 of Accumulibacter sp. GTDB lineage: Bacteria > Pseudomonadota > Gammaproteobacteria > Burkholderiales > Rhodocyclaceae > Accumulibacter. The sequence continues at coordinate 8,877 of NZ_JAVTWB010000232.1, forward strand.
GGGCGGTGTAGCCGTCGGCGACGCCGGTGCAGCGCATCGACCAGCCGGTGAGCTGGTGGGCGAGGATTTCACGGTTGGTGTCATTGTCGTCGACCACCAGCACACGCAGCCCCTTGAGGTCTTCGTTGCGCTCGATCGCCGAGCGCGCGTCGGAATCCTGCTTGGCCAGGGCCAGCTCGAACCAGAACGTCGTGCCGCGACCGGCTGCGCTGCGCAGGCCGATCTGCCCGCCCATCATCTCGACCAGGCGCTTGGCGATCGCCAGCCCCAGGCCGCTACCACCGAAACGTCGGGTGGTCGAGCTGTCGGCCTGGCCGAAGGCGCGGAACAGGCGCGCTTGCGCCTCCGCGTCGATGCCGATGCCGCTATCCTGTACTTCGACGCGGAAGCGCCCCTGCCGGGGCGTCTCGTCGAGCCGCGTGACGGCGATGAGCACCTCACCGTGGCTGGTAAACTTGACCGCGTTACTCACCAGATTGGTCATGATCTGGCGTACCCGTACCGGATCGCCGATCACCGCAACCGGCAGGTCGTGCGGCACGCTGCAGACGATCTCCACGCCCTTGCCGTCGGCCAGCTGGGCGAACAGGTAGGCGACGTCCTCCACCAGTTGGCGCAGGTCGAAGTTGATCCTCTCGAGCTCCAGCTTGCCGGCTTCGATCTTGGAGAAATCGAGGATGTCGTTGACGATGCTCAGCAGATGCTGGCCGGACTGGTGGACGGCATCTGCGAAGCGCCTCTGCTGCGCACTGAGCGGTGTGCCGCGCAACAGTTCGGCCATCCCGAGAATGCCGTTCATCGGCGTGCGAATTTCGTGACTCATGTTGGCCAGAAAGTCACTCTTCGCCCGGTTGCCGGCTTCGGCGCGATCTCTCGCCAGGCGAAGTTCGGCGGTGCGTGCCGCGATCTCCTTTTCCAGTTCGTCGCTGTGCGCCGCCAGGCGCCGGTCCCGATGCTCGATTTGCTCGAGCATGATGTTGAATCCTTGCGCCAGTTTGCCGATCTCGTCGCGCGATTCGACCGGTGCGCGCAGCGAGTAATCGCTATCTCGTGACACCTTCGCCATGGCGCCGACCAGAGCGGAGATCGGCGCCATGATGGCACGGTAAGTCCAGACAAAGCCTGCGAGGAGAACCAGGACCATGAGCAGCACGATCACCGTCACCAGGGCGGTGAAGCGTTGCATTTCGATCTTCGCGGCGCTGCGGATCCTGGTGCGAAAGTCGTCGAGTTCCTCGCTGAGGCGGGTCGCCTGACTGATTAGTCTGCCGAAGGCGATCATCGCTCGCTCGTTGTCCGGGCCGGGGCGGGGAATGACCAGGAAGGCGACGACGTCACTGCGAAACGTTTCCCACAGCGGCGAGATGTCGCCCGCGAGTTGCGCTTGCCGATCGGGGTCACGGGTGGCAGCGATCAGCTCGGGCCAGGTCCGGTCGAAGGCCAGTACGCCGCTGCCGACCTGTTTCCAGGCGGCGGGCGTGCCTTCCGTGAAGATCGTCTCGTCGAGTCCCTGCAGGGTCCGCTGCAGGTTGATGAATTGCTCGGTGGCGGCATTGATCACCGTCGATTTGCGCTCTGTGAGCCGGTAGCCATAGACCGCGGCCGCGGCCATGAAAGCCACCATGGCCAGCGCCAGGAGGCCCGCGAAGAGCAGCCGGGAACGGATGGCGAGACGCGAAGTGCTCATTGGCAGGGGACTCTGGCCCTGGCTACTCGATGGGCAGCCCTCGGGTGGTCCATCCGGCAAATCCGTCGCGCATCCAGAACACCTTGGTGTACCCCGCCTTGACGGCAAGCACCGTCGCCTTGTAGGACTTCCAGCCCTTGGGCCCATCGCTGTAGAGGATGATCATGGTGCTCTTGTCGGCGGGCAGCTTGGCGAGATCGAATGAGTCTTGCGCAACGTCGAAGTCCGGCGCGAAGGCGCTTTTCTCCCGGTAGGCGATCAGGGTGGCGCCAGGCACATGCCCCTTGCCGAAGTTGAGCGGGTTGCGCATGTCAAAGAAAGTCGCTGTCTTCTTGTCGAGCAGAGCCTTTGTCTGGTCAACGGTGAGCACGGTGGCGCCCTCGACGCTGGTCGGCGTATCGGGTTTGTAGTCGGCGGCAGTTGCCGGCGCCATGGCCAGCGCGAGGATTGCGAGCAGGTAGCCTGTCAGTTTGGTGAACATGAGCACGTCTCCAGAGGATGGTCGACACGAGGTAAAGCCACATTGCTGTGGCGATCCATATGGATAGCGGCAAGCCGACGGATAACTTGAGTGTCGTTACCGATGGCTCAGTTCTCCCTTGTCGGGCTGTTCCCGCCGCGGGCGATTTTCCGGCGCCGGTGTCGGCTACTGCTTCACCGCCTGCATCGCGCGCCGCAGCAGGCTGCCGAGCAGGACCGCCGCCAGCATCAGGCCAAGCAGCGAAGCCAGCCAGAAGCCAGCTGCGCCCATCGGCTGTCGGCCATGAAAGGCCAGCCACCAGCCGCCGAACAGGCCGACGCCCCAGAAGCAGATGACGTGTACCAGCATCGGCACGAAGGTGATCTTGTAGCCACGCAGCGCGTGTGCGGCAATCGTCTGAACGGCGTCGAAGAGCTGATAGAAGGCGACGTAGCCGAGCAGCGACAGCGCAACCGCCTGCACCGCCGGGTCGCCGGTGTAGGCGGCCGTCAACGGTGCGGCGAACAGCCACAATCCCAAGCCGAGCAGCGTGGACAGCACGCCGGCCAGCCACAGACCGGCACCGATCGACAGCTCGGCTCGTGGCCAGTCGCGCGCGCCAGCCGCTTGCCCCACTTGCGCCAGGGTGGCGATACCCAGCGCCAGCGGCAGCATGTAGCAGATCGCCGCCAGGTTGGCGACGATCCGGTGACCGGCGACCACCGTGGCGCCGAGTTGCGCGACGAACAGCGCCATCAGGGTGAACGAGGAGATCTCGACGAAGCTGGAAAAACCCATCGGTAGGCCGAGACGCAGCAGTTCACGCAAGGGCCTGCGGCGTGGCGGCTGCCAGCCGGCAATCAGGCGGTAAGGCGCCAGGGCCCTGGCGAACAACAGATAGCCGGCGGCACAGGCCATCGAGAACCAGCCGACGGCGGCGTTCGACAGACCACAGCCGAGCACGCCGAGCGCTTCGCCACCCCACTGGCCGGTGACCAGCGACCACGCCAGTCCGCCGTGCAGCAGCGTGCTGCCGAGGCTGATCAGCAACAGCGGGCGCGGCTTGCCGAGAGCATTGCAAAAGGCGTGGAAGGTCCGGTAGAGCAGCACTGCCGGCATGCCCATGGCGAGCATTACCAGGTAGCCGCGGGCCTTCGCTTCGACGGCCGGGTCGATGCGTGACAGCGCGAACAGGGTATCCGGGTGCAAGAGCAGGTATACCCCGGGGATCGCCAGCAGCAGGGCCAGCCACAAGGCCTGTTGCAGGGCGCCGGCGATCTCCTGCCCGCGGCCGGCGCCCTGCAGATGGGCGACGGTCGGCGCCACGGCCTGCAGGATGCCGGCGAGAGCGAACAACACCGAGATGTAGATGCCGCCGCCAACGGCCACCGCCGCCAGGTCTTCGGTGCCGTAGTGGCCCAGCAGGGCGGTGTCGATGACCATCATGCCCATCGACGTCAGCTGGGCGATCAGCATCGGCGTCGCGTGCGCGAGAATCAGACGGGATTGCTGGGCGAACATCGATGGCGGAGGCGACTGAGAGCCGCCAAGGCTACCCGATTTCACCGGCGCCCGGGTGAGCGGCTCTTTCCCGCGCGGCGCTTCGCGCGTCACTCGCCGCAGGGCTTGCGGCCGGGACGCCATATTGTTTGTTGAAAGATGACCCCGGTTGTACTAGGGTTTCGGCTTTGCCCACCTGGGAGACGACACCATGGTCGCAGCCGGCAGTACCGCCTACGAAGCCATCGAAGCCGCCAGCCGCGACGAGATCACGGCACTGCAGGTCGAGCGCCTGCGCTGGTCTCTGCGCCATGCCTATGAGCACGTCGCCCACTACCGGCGGAAATTCGACGACCATGGTGTCCATCCCGACGAGTTGAAGACGCTTGACGACCTGCGCAAGTTCCCTTTCACGACCAAGGCGGACCTCCGCGACAACTATCCCTTCGGGATGTTTGCCGTGCCGCGCGAGCAGGTGGTGCGGGTGCATGCCTCGTCCGGCACCACCGGCCAGCCGACCGTGGTCGGCTATACGCAGAAAGACATCGACATGTGGGCGACGCTGATGGCGCGCTCGATCTACGCGGCCGGCGGGCGGCGTGGCGACATGGTGCATGTGGGCTACGGTTACGGCCTGTTTACCGGTGGTCTCGGTGCGCACTACGGTGCCGAACGGCTGGGTTGCACGGTGATCCCGATGTCCGGTGGTCAGACCGAAAAGCAGGTGCAACTGATCGTCGATTTTCAGCCCGATATCATCATGGTGACGCCTTCGTACATGCTCAATCTGGCCGATGAGTTCAGCCGGCAAGGGGTTGCGCCGGCGTCGACCCGGCTGCGGGTCGGCCTGTTTGGCGCCGAACCGTGGAGCGAGCCGATGCGGCGCGAAATCGAGAGCACTTTCGGCATCGATGCGATCGACCTCTACGGCTTGTCGGAAATCATCGGCCCAGGCGTCGCCAGCGAGTGCGCCGAAAGCAAGGACGGGCCGGTGATCTGGGAGGATCATTTCTACCCCGAGATTATCGATCCGGCCACCGGCGAAGTGCTCCCGGACGATAGCCAGGGCGAACTCGTCTTTACCTCGCTGAGCAAGGAGGCGCTGCCGATGATCCGCTACCGGACGCGCGACCTGACCCGCCTGCTGCCGCCGACCTCGCGCTCGATGCGGCGGATGGACAAGATCACCGGCCGTTCGGACGACATGTTGATCATTCGCGGCGTCAATGTCTTCCCGTCGCAGATCGAGGAGCTGATTCTCCAGCAGCCGATGTTGTCGCCGCATTACCTGATCGAAGTCTGGCGCGACGGTCACCTCGACGCCGTCGACGTCCATGTTGAACTGAAGCGCGAGTACCGCTTCCGGCTGGCGGTGGACAAGGAGCATGTGGCAAATGCGTTGCGGCACCACATCAAGTCGTTTATCGGGATTACCGCGCAAGTGCGCATCGTCGACATCGGCGGTATAGAACGCTCACTCGGCAAGGCGCGGCGGGTGATCGACAAGCGACCCCGCGAGTGATGGTCCATGATCGCCGGCGACTTTCGGGAAACCATGGCCGCTCGCGGCTGCCATGCCGGGAGGCTGTGGGACGGCGGGTCGGGGAAGGGAAGATGGGCGGCGACGATCTCCCGAGCATGGACAGCGACGCGTCAAATCGGCCATAATCGCGGGATATTCACGCGGCGCCCGTCATGAAATTCCTCTTCGATCTTTTCCCGGTCATCCTCTTTTTTATCGCCTACAAGGCGGCCGACATCTACGTCGCGACCGGTGTGGCGATTGCGGCCACTTTCGCGCAGATCGGCTGGCTGTTGTTCAGGAAACGCAAGATCGACACCATGCTGTGGGTCAGTCTGGTGGTGATCAGCGTCTTCGGCGGCATGACGCTGATCCTGCACGATGAGGGCTTCATCAAGTGGAAGCCAACCATACTCTACTGGGCGTTCGCGGCGGTGTTGGTCGGCGGCGTGCTGTTCCGCCGAAAGAACCTGATTCGTATCTTGCTGGCCGGACAGATGGACCTGCCGGATGTCGCCTGGAACCAGCTCAACTGGGCATGGGCCGGGTTTTTCGCTTTCATGGGAGCCGTCAACCTGTTCGTTGCGTTCAACTTTTCGACCGACGACTGGGTGAACTTCAAGCTCTTCGGCGCTACCGGACTGATGCTGGTCTTTGTCCTCGCCCAGGGTGTGCTGCTGTCGAAATACATGGAGGACAAGAAATGATGTTTTACGCCATCGTCGGCGAAGATCGTCCGGACTCGCTGGCTGATCGCCTTGCCGCCCGGCCCGCGCATGTCGAGCGTCTCAAGGCGCTGCAAGACGAAGGTCGCCTGTTGCTGGCCGGGCCTTTTCCGGCCATCGACTCGCCGGACCCGGGGCCGGCCGGCTTTTCGGGCAGCCTGATCGTTGCCGAGTTCACTTCGCTCGAAGCGGCACGTAGCTGGGCAGACGCGGATCCTTACGCCGCCGCGGGCGTCTACCAGGCGGTCACCGTCAAGCCGTTCAAGAAAGTGCTGCCGGCGTGAGCGGTTCGCAAGCCGCTGCTGCCACCAGCAGTGAGGCGATCATTCAGCAGCGGCTCGCGGTTCTGCAGCCGATTCGTACCGAACTGATCGACGACTCGGCGCGCCATGCCGGGCACGAAGGTGCCAAAAGCGGTGGCGGGCACTATCGCCTGCTGATAGTCTCCACCGCTTTCGCTGGCAAGGGCCGTCTGGCTCGTCACCGCATCGTTCATGAGGCGCTCGGCGACCTGATGCACCACAGGATTCACGCCTTGAGCATCAAGGCGCTGACCCCGGAGGAAGTTCCCTCGTCGCTGGCTGCGCTCGCCTCCTGATCGAAGCCGTCCAGTTTCAACCCATCCCATCCCACTCCACCCCCATAGAAGGAAAGACAGACATGCACAAACTCTCCAAGCTGGCCGGCGCACTGCTGCTCGGCGCGCTGATCTCGCTACCGACAGTTGCCGCCGAAAAGGCCAAGAGCGGGGCGGTGGCCACCGTCAACGGGGTCGCCATTCCACAGACTGTCGCCAACGCCTTTCTGGCCGAGCAGGAGGCACAGGGCACGCCCGACACGCCGGAACTGAAAAGTGCGATCCGTGAAGAACTGATCCGCCGCGAGTTGCTGGCCCAGGAAGCGAAAAAAATGGGCCTCGACAAGAAGCCAGATATCGCAGCACAGGCCGATCTGGCGCGGCAGGCAATCTTCATCCGCGCCTTCATCCAGGAGTTCGTGAAGAAAAACCCGATCAGCGAAGAGCAGGTCAAGGCGGCCTATGATCGCCTGAAAGCCCAGATGGGGGGTACCGAGTACAAGGTCCGTCACATCCTGGTCGAAAAGGAAGACGACGCCAAGGCGATCATCGCCAACCTGAAGAAGGGCACCAAATTCGAGGAACTGGCCAAGCAGTCCAAGGACCCTGGTTCGAAGGAAAAGGGTGGCGATCTCGGCTGGACCAGTACCGCGAATTTCGTCAAGCCGTTCGGTGATGCCGTCGCCGCCCTGCCCAAAGGCAAGTATACGGAGACCCCGGTCAAGACCGATTTCGGCTATCACGTGATCCTGGTCGAGGATAGCCGCCCGCTTACGCCGCCACCTTTCGACCAGGTGAAAGTGCAAATTGGGCAGCGCCTGCAGCAGGAGCAAATCCAGAAAATGGTTGGCGAGCTGCGTGCCAAGGCCAAGGTCCAGTAGACGAGTCGACACCGCAAGAGAGAAAAAGGGCGCCAGTTTTCCGGCGCCCTTTTTCTTGGCCCGTCTGCCTATCCGGGTGGCGTCACGCTGTCCGACCAGCGTCCGGTCGCATCCAGCGCTACTGACTGCTCGCCGAAGCGCCATGCAAATGGCAAGGCGCGTGGATAGCGCCACACCTCGCGCGGCGTAAACCGCAGCAGCCGCTCGGCACCGGCAAAGCCATGCGCGCTGGCGGCTTGCCAGTCAACGCTCGCCATGCCGCTGGTCGACAACAAGGATCCGGTTGAATAGTCGGTAAACAACAGCGCCGCCTTGCCGTTGGCGACGATGTTGCCGAGCGTGTTGTAGAAGCGATTGCCGGCAAAATCGGGAAACAGCAGTGTGCCATCCGCATCGATGCGGATGAATCCGGGCTTGCCGCCGCGATGGGACACGTCGGCGCCGTGATGCGCCTGATCCCCCTCCTGGTCGTAGTGCGTAGCGATGAAGAAGTGATCCGCGCCGCCGATCAGCGCGCACGCATTGTCATCCCACGCCGTCACCGCTTCTCCCGCCGACGGTGAGACACGCCAGGTCGTGCCGGCTGGCAGTCGGGTTTCGCGGGTCTGGATGTATTTCGGGCAGTTGCCGAAAGACTGCACCACCTCGAGCTCGAAGCCGCTTTCATCGACCGTCAGCAGGCGGCCGTTGAGCCGGTTGCGGCGGCGGTTGGCGAAATTGATACCCAGCACGCCGAGCGTGGCGCCGGCAGACAAGGCTTGCCCGGGTGCACCGGCGAGCGGCTGTGCATCGACCCGCAAGTGCCGCGCATCGAGCGCATGCGCGAATCCCGGCGGGCCGGCGACCATCGCCACCCATGGTTGTGCATCGGCGTCGACAGTGGCCAGCAACAGCTGGTGCTGGCTGCGGAAGAACTCCTGGTGCTGCGCTAACAGGTGATCGCGAATGGCCGATCGGCCGACCGCCAGAATGCGGTCGTCGACGCCAGCAAGGCGCTGTGCCGCACGTTCTGCAGCGTGAAACGGCGAATTGTCTTCGATTTCCTGCATGTCCATATCCCTGATCGTGGCTTCCGGCGAAGCTCATGCGGCGGTGGCGATGAATTCCAGGCGTACGCCGCCCGGGATGGCGCACATCATGTGCCGGACGGGGCCGCCGCGCAGTGCTTCGGGGGCGAACTCGATGGCCACGCCCGGTGTGGTGGCGAGGCGTTGGTGCAAACGATCCAGAGCGCTCTGCTCGGGAAGCAGCAGGGCCAGGTGGTGCAGACCGATCACGTTCTTGCGATCGAAAGCGGTCGCCGTGGCCGGATCGGCGGCTTGCCACAAGGTAATCATCACCGTACCGTCGGAGACGAACACGGCCGGGTAGTCGGGGCGTTCGCCGACCTGGTCGAAGCCAAGGACGTCGACGAAGAAGGCGCGGGTGGCGGCGATATCGGGGACAGTCAGGCCGACGTGATGGACGCCGCGGGTTACGGCCGAAGTGTCGGTGGCAGGGGATTGGCTCATGGCAGGTTCCTTTGCTCGAGGTGGCTGGGTGGGTGGCATCTGACGCGGCGGCAAAACAGTGTCGTGCATCTGTATTTCGGAATAAATACCTGAATCGTGATTTAAGCACTTCGTATTGCGGAGTAATCTACCGGGATGGACAAGTTTCAGGCGATGCAGGTGTTCGCGACCATCGTCGACCAGGGTTCGCTGACCGCCGCCGCGCAGACCCTCGGCAAGTCGCTGCCGACCGTCGTGCGCACCCTCGCCGACCTCGAGAAAGCGCTCGACGCCCGCTTGTTGAGCCGCACCACCCGCAGCCTGGCACTCACCGAGGAAGGGCGTGGATACCTCGAACATTGCCGGCGCATCCTCGCCCACGTCGATGAGGCCGAAGCAGAACTGTCGGATCGGCACGGCGAAGCGGCCGGTCATCTGACGGTGACCGCCCCGGTGCTGTTCGGTCAGATGCACGTGGTGCCGGGCGTGAGTTCCTTCCTGTTACGCTACCGCCAGGCGCGCGTCGAACTGTTGCTGCTCGATCGCGTCGTCAATCTGGTGGATGAAGGCGTCGATCTGGCCGTGCGCATCGCGCACCTCGGCGATTCGTCGATGATCGCGCGCCCGGTCGGCCATATCCGCCGTGTCCTGTGCGCCAGCCCGGACTACCTGGCGCAGGCCGGAACACCCGCCTCACCCGGTGACCTGGCGCACTTCGAATGCATTCGCTGGCGTACTCAGGGCGGTGGCAGTCTGTGGTCGTTTCGCGGTACGGAGAGCGATGAGCGTGGCCGCGAGCGCGTCATCAACCTGCTGCCCCGCGGGCGGTTTGCCAGCAACCATGTGGCCGGCGCGATCAACGCCTGCGCGGCGGGATTGGGTCTCGGGAGCTTTCTTTCCTACCAGGTCGAATCGCTGGTGGCACAAGGCAAGCTGGTGGTCTTGCTGGCGGACTACGAGCTGCCGCCGATTCCGGTGAGCATCACCCATTGCTACACCCGACTGGTGCCCAGGCGCGTGCGCACGCTGATCGACTGGCTGACCGACGATCTGCAGCAGCGTCTGGCCGCACAGACGCTGACCTGAGCATCGGCCCGCTTGCAGCCGCAAGCGCGGATCAGCTACCGCTGGTGGTGATCATACCGGCCAACACCTAGCCGACCCAGCGCCGCGCGTTGCGGAACATCCTCAGCCACGGCGAATCGTGCCAGCCGCGCGCCTCCCAGTCGGCCGGGTGCCAGGACATCTGGACGCTGCGGAAGACGCGCTCTGGGTGCGGCATCATGATCGAAAAACGGCCGTCGGCGGTGGTGACGCCGGTGATGCCTGCCGGCGAACCGTTCGGGTTCTCCGGGTAGCGTTCGGTCGGCTGGCCGGCATGGTCGATGTGGCGCATCGTCACCAGGGTACGCGCCTGCGCTTCCGCCGAGGCGAAGACAGCGCGTCCCTCGCCGTGCGAAACGACCACCGGCAGCCGGCTGCCGGCCATGCCGGAGAAGAACAGTGACGGTGACTCGGGTAGCTCGACCTGCGACAGGCGCGCTTCGAACTGCTCGACGCGGTTGCGTTCGAAGCGTGGCCAGTCTTCGGCGCCGGGGATGATCGCCTTGAGCGCGCTCATCATCTGGCAGCCGTTGCAGACGCCAAGGGCGAAACTGTCGTCGCGAGCGAAGAAGCCGGAAAAACCATCGCGTGCGCGGTCGTTGAAGAGAATGGTCTTCGCCCAGCCCTGGCCAGCGCCGAGCACATCGCCGTAGGAGAAACCGCCGCAGGCCACGGCGCCCTTGAAATCGGCGAGCGCGACGCGGCCGGCGAGGATGTCGCTCATGTGCACGTCGAAGGCGGCGAAACCGGCGCGATCGAAGGCGGCGGCCATCTCTACGTGCCCATTGACGCCCTGTTCGCGCAGGATCGCCACCCGCGGGCGGGCGCCGCTGTTGATCATCGGCGCCGCGACGTCGTCACTCGGATCGAAGCTCAGCGTCACCGACAGGCCGCTGTCGGCGGTGTCGAGAATCCGGTCGTAAGCCTGTTGCGCGCACTCCGGGTTATCGCGCAGTTGTTGCATGCGGAAACTGGTTTCGGACCAGGCACGTTGCAGCTCGACGCGTGGCTCGTCGAACACCGCTTTGGCATTGCGGATGATCCGGACGCGGTCCCAGGGATTGGGCGCGCCGATGAACTGGGCGCAGGCGCCCAGACCGGCGGCACGCAGAATGGTCATCACCTCGCTGCGCTGGCTGCGCCGAATCTGCACCACGGCGCCGAGTTCCTCGCTGAACAGGGCGCTCACCAGCAGTTCGAAGGAGCGGCCGCCGAGCAGGTCGGGCCGTTTCTCGTTGCCGTCCACATCGTTTATCAGCGGGTCGTAGCACAGGCCGTCGGTGTCGATGGAAACGCCGCAGTGCGAAGCGAAGGCCATTTCGCAGAGGGTGGCGAAGAGGCCGCCGTCGGCGCGGTCGTGGTAGGCGAGCAGCAGATCGTCGGCCGCCAGTTTCCTTGTCGCGCTGAAGAAGGAGACCAGGCGGGCGGGGTCGTCGACGTCCGGTGCCTCGCTGCCGGTGGTGTTGAACACCTGCGCCAGCGCCGAACCGCCGAGGCGGTTGCGGCCGCCACCGAGATCGATCAGCAGCAGGTCGGTTTCGCCGGCATCGAGCACCAGTTGCGGGGTCAGTGTGCGGCGCGCGTCCTGCACCCGCGCGAAGCCGGTGACGATCAGCGACAACGGCGAGACCACCTGTTTCTGTTTGCCCGCGTTTTCGTTGCCATCTTCCTGCCAGGCGCTGCGCATCGACAGCGAGTCCTTGCCGACCGGGATCGAGACGCCGATCTGCTGGCAGAGGTCGGAGACGGCCCGCACGGTGTCGAACAGCCGCGCATCCTCGCCCGGAAAGCCGGCAGCGGCCATCCAGTTGGCCGACAGCTTGACGTCGCCGAGCGCGGCGATGTCGGCGGCGGCGATGTTGGTGATCGCCTCGCCGACCGCCATGCGCCCTGAGGCCGGGGCGTCGAGCACGGCCAGCGGCGTGCGTTCGCCGATCGCGAAGGCCTCGCCGAGGTAGCCGTCGAAGGCCATCAGCGTTACCGCCACGTCGGCGCACGGCACCTGCCACGGCCCGACCATCTGGTCGCGGGCGGTCAGGCCACCGACCGAGCGGTCGCCGATGGTGATCAGGAAGGTCTTGTCGGCCACCGCCGGCAGACGCAGCACGCGACCGGCGGCTTCCCTGAGATCGACCGTCGTGGGGTCGAAAGGCACGGTCCGCGGCGCCAGGTGCGTGGCAGTGCGGGTCATCCGCGGCGGCTTGCCGAGCAGCGCGTCCATGTCCATGTCCACCGGATCGTTGCCAAAGTGGCTGTCGGCGACGACCAGGCGCTTGTCGCTGGTGGTGACGCCGACGACGGCGAACGGGCAGCGTTCACGTGCGCACAGCGCCTGGAATTCGGCCAGACGACCGGGTGCGATGGCCATCACGTAGCGTTCCTGCGCCTCGTTGCACCAGATTTCGGCCGGCGACATGCCCGGCTCTTCGATGTTTACCGCGCGCAGTTCGAAGCGCGCGCCGCAGCCGGCGCCGTGCGCCAGTTCCGGCAACGCGTTGGAAATGCCGCCGGCACCGACATCGTGTACCGACAGGATCGGATTGCCGTCGGTGGCTACCGAGCCATCGCCGAGGGGAGCGCCCATCTGCCAGCAGCGGTCGATGACTTCCTGTGCGCGGCGTTGAATCTCGGGGTTGCCGCGCTGCACCGAGGCAAAGTCGAGGTCGGCGGTGTTGCTGCCGGTGGTCATCGAGCTGGCGGCGCCGCCGCCGAGGCCGATCAGCATGCCCGGGCCGCCGAGCTGGATCAGCAGCGTGCCGGCGGGCAGGGTCTCGGCCTTGAACGACTGGCTGGCGGCGATGTTGCCGACGCCGCCAGCGATCATGATCGGCTTGTGATAACCGCGTACCAGCTCCTCGTCGCCGCTGCCGGTCAGCTGCTGGTAGGTGCGGAAATAGCCTGCCAGGTTCGGGCGGCCGAACTCGTTGTTGAAAGCGGCGGCGCCGATCGGCCCCTCGAGCATGATCGCCAGCGGCGAAGCGATGCGGGCGGGGCGGCCGTAGCTGGCGGTGGCGGTCTCCCAGGGTTGGCGCGCACCGGGGATGTCGAGATTGGAGACCGAGAAGCCGCACAGGCCGGCCTTCGGCTTGGAGCCGCGACCGGTGGCGCCTTCGTCGCGAATCTCGCCACCGGAGCCGGTCGCCGCGCCGGGAAAGGGCGAAATCGCCGTCGGATGATTGTGCGTCTCGACCTTGGCGAGAATGTGCGTCATCTGTTCGCGATAGCCGTAGCGGCCATCGCCAGCCGCGTGGAACAGCGCCACGCAGGCGCCTTCGATCACCGAGGAATTGTCGGAATAGGCGACGACCGTTCCCGCCGGGTGCGCCGAGTGCGTCTCGCGGATCATCCCGAACAGCGTTTCGCTGCGTGCCTGCCCGTCGATCACCCAGGAGGCGTTGAAGATCTTGTGCCGGCAGTGCTCGGAATTGGCCTGCGCGAACATCATCAGCTCGACGTCGGTCGGATTGCGCTGCGCCTTGATGAACAGGTCGACCAGGTAATCGACTTCATCGTCCGACAAGGCCAGTCCCAGTCGCGTGTTGGCTTCGGCCAGCGCGGCGTGACCACCGCCCAGCAGATCGACGGTGGCCAGCGGCGTCGGCGCAAAGTGGCGGAAGAGGTCGGCGGTCTGCGCGAAGTCGTCGAGCACGGTTTCCAGCATGCGGTCGTGCAGGAGCGCTGCGATCTCGCTCCGCTGGGCGGTCGACAACTGCCGCTTGCCCGCGTCGAGGCCGTAGGCGATGCCGCGCTCGATGCGCTCGATCGCCTGCAGGCCGCTGTTCCAGGCGATGTCGGTGGCTTTCGACGACCACGGCGAGATCGTCCCGAAGCGGGGAGTAACCAGGAAAAATGCGCCGCTGCCGGCCGCTTCGGCGGGCCGCTCTTCGAGCAGCAGCGCGAGTTGCTGCCGCTCCGCCACAGCGAGTGCCGTCCGGGTGGCGACGAAGTGCCAGTACTCGGCGGTGGCGATGCGCACCCCGGGGACGACAGCGGTGACGCGCTGCTGCAGACCCTGCAGGCGGAAAGACGAAAACGCGGCGGCGCCGCGGAGAAAAAGGATATCGGCCATGGCGGGCGGGCTGCAGAGAAGGGCAGGCGAAGCTGCGTTCGGGGAAAGACGCCGGGAAAGAACGGCGGGGAGCCGCGATTATAGCCGACCGCGACTTTGCTCTCTTGCTCCTGGCGTTCAACAACGCGCCTGCTGACCTGTAGGAGCCCGATTTATCGGGCGATAAGCGCCTGGATCAGCCCGGCCGCCCGGGACAGCGCGGGGCGTCGCCATCGCCCGATCAATCGGGCTCCTACCGGGGGAGGCCGCGCTTCCGGGCAAGGCTCTCACTCATCCATTCCTGCAAAATTTCCGCGGCGCGCTCCATCTTCGCGATGATCGCCGTGCGAGGTGGCGTGATCGCCGGTGCCGGCGAATGCAGGTCCGAGTGGTCTGGCAATTGCGCGCGGGGAGCAGAAGACAGGTGAATCCCAGCACTGGCCACGGCACGGATGGCTACCCGCAAGCGGGTCTCAACAGCGGTGGGCGAGGCGTGCGCAGGCCGCTTTGTGCGCTGCGTTAGATCCCGCGAAACTCCTTGGGAACGGTTCGCCGGTGGACGACCGGTTTCGCCGGATGACGACGATGGCATTGGCGAAGTCGACCCTCGCCGATCGTTGACCGTCGTTGTCATAACGTGTATCACTGGCGCGCGCAGTATTCCTGCCGCGCACCCTTGTGTACGAGAGGAGACCTACATTGTCAAAAAAGACAGACAAGAAGAAATCCGCCGAGTCAGAGGCAAAGAATCTGGTGGCGACAGCCATTGATGCCATGCAAGTGTTGAATGATCGTGTCGCCGCGCTGGAAGAGCAGCTGGTACAGCTGAGCCTCAAGGAAGGGCCGGCCGGACCTCCGGGCAAGACGGGGTCGGCCGGGCGCAAGGGAGAGCAGGGCCCGGCGGGCCCGGTCGGTCCTCCCGGCGCGAAAGGTGAGAGCGGTGAGAAGGGTGAGAAGGGTGCGATGGGCGCTGCGGGAGCTCAGGGGCCGGCGGGGACACCAGGCAAGCCGGGTCCAACAGGTCCCACAGGTCCTCAAGGCAAGGAAGGCCCGGCCGGTGCGAAAGGCGCGGCAGGAGCCACGGGTGTCCAGGGTCCTGCCGGCGCGCAGGGCAAGCCCGGGCCAGATGGGGCCCCAGGCAAAGCTGGGCCTGCCGGGCCGAAGGGTGTTGCGGGTGCCAAGGGAGCGCAGGGGCTGGCGGGCGCAAAAGGGGAATCCGCGCCTCCCGCCTGACCACCCGGCCGCAGCATTCTGTGCCGGGCCCGGATCGGTCAAGGCACCAAGCCGGGCGGAGAGTTGACGACACCAACGGAGACTATCCGCCCGCACTACGGTGATGGCGCCGGCGGCTGCGTGTCTCCCGTGACCGGCGCGCGCCGACACTTGGCAACGATGCAGGTCGTGGGTGGTGAAGCCGCCCCAGCGCCACTGGTTTTTCAGCTCATCGAAGGTGTTCTTCGCATTAACCCGGTCGCGCCAGAGTTAGCCGAGCGAGAGCACTTCGTGGTCGAGATTGGTGCCCCGCAGGTCGGCCTTGCTCGCTGCCGTTCGGGCTGGTGTAGGGCAGCGGACAGCGTTCCTGCCAGCCCGACCATAACCTGGTCAGCGTCAAAAACTCAATGAAGTAGACCAGTTGCCCGATCGGTGTGGACGCACTGTCCGCCTCCCAGCACACCTGTACGCGCCCGCCCGCCGTGCGCACTCCAGCACACGACATTTGCATTTCAGCAGCCTTCAAGCGCGCCAATTTCGACTCACCCATCGGGGGATTCCCCCGACTAAGGTCAAACCAGTCCGCCGCTCGCAGCTCGCGGCTCGCAGCCGCGTGCCCGGAGCAGTAGGCTGCCGGAAAAGGCTTGATTCGAGCCAAGATGATGGACTGACCCGTCGCCTGTGGCTACACTTGCGGGTTGCGGTCTCTTGCGTGCCGTGCTCAGGGGGAAAAGGACAGCCATGCAAATAAACATCGAGAACAAGGCAACGGCCTCTGCGGCGTACGATACCAAGAAAAAGCGACTGGTCGAGACGATCGATCGACTCTACGTACGCGATGCGCGGGCGTCATTGCAGAAGATGCTCTCCAAAATCCATCCTGCAGACCTGGTCGCGGTTCTCGATGATTTGCCCCCGGCGCACGTGGTGGACATTTTTTACGCGATCGCCGACACCGAGTCGGCGGCCGACGTCTTCGGCCAGTTGCCAGCGAACCTGCGGCGACAGGTGATGAGCGAGGCGAAGGTCGAACAGCTGGCGCGCGTGCTGGAACACCTCCCGCCGGACGACCTCGCGGACCTCGTCGGGGACCTGCCGGAGGATCAGCGCGAGCAACTGATGGGCCTGCTCGGACACGAAAGCAAGGACGAAGTCGAGAGCCTGCTGCAGTACGCTTCGGACAGCGCTGGCGGCATCATGACCACCGACATTTTCTCCCTGGCGCACACCCTGACAGTGGAAGAGGGGATCGCCAGCATCCGCAGTCGCGAAGACGTCGAGATGGTTTTCTATCTCTACCTCACCGACGAAGCGGGGCAATTGTCCGGCGTCGTCTCCCTGCGGCAATTGTTGCTGGCTGATCCCGCGACGCCACTGCACAAGATCATGAACCGGCGCGTGATGAAGGTGACCACGGATACCGACCAGACCACCGTCGCCATGCTGGTCGACAAGTATCGCCTGCTCGCCATTCCGGTGGTAGACGACGAGAACCTCCTGGTCGGTATGGTCACGGTCGATGACGTTATCGACGTCATCGAAGAAGAGACCACCCGCGACATGCTGAAGATGGCGGGTACCGACGAGTCGGAGACGCTCACCCAATCGGCCTTCAAGATCGCCAAAATTCGCTTGCCCTGGTTGCTGGCTGCGTTCGTCGGCGGGCTCGCGGCGACCGCGGTGATCGGCCAATACGAGGAGATTCTGGCGCAAGTCCTGGTGTTGGGAGCCTTCCTGCCGGTGGTCATGGGTATGGCCGGTAACGTCGGCGTGCAGTCAGCCACGGTCGCCGTGCGCGGCCTGGCGACCGGCGCCATCGACGTTCGCGACACCGGGCCGCTGGTGCTCAAGGAGCTACGCGTCGGTTTGCTGCTGGGCGGCTTCTATGGCGTCATCCTCGCGCTCTACGGGTATCTGATGCACGATAGCCTCGCGCTGGGCGAGGTCGTCGGTCTGACGATCCTGGTCAACATGACCGGCGCTGCCTTGCTCGCCGTGCTCCTGCCGATGATCTTCGAACGCCTGAAGGTTGACCCCGCAGTCGCCACCGGCCCCTTCGTGACCACCGCCATCGACATCTTCGGGGTCTTGAACTACTTCGTGATCGCCAGCTGGATTTACGAGCTCTAGGCGACGCCGGCCGAACCATCGCCGACCAGGCCTGGCCCGCTCACCCGGTCCGCCGGCCGGCGTCGACGCCGAGCGTGCGCGAAGCGGTCAGCCCGTGCATTTGGCCTTCGCCAGGCGCGTCGCTTTCACGATCTTGCTGACTCGCGAGCAGTGCTCTGCCGCGAGTCCCTCCGTTTCACCGAAGGCCGCTAGGATCTGCCGAATTTCACGCCATTCCGCCGACTCGGCTTGGCCAACCATCGCCCGGGAACTACTCCACGGCCACTCACCCGGTGTCCGAAACATCCGCGCGTGCACCGGCTTGAGCACGGCATAGCGGGCAAACTCCAGCAGCTGCGCATCCTTCTTCACCAGGATCGCCTTGCATCGCCCCTGGAAGGCGTGTCCGGCGCGGTCGTAGGTACGATTGAAGCGCTCCCACACCTCCCCGAGGACGTCGAGGAACTCTTGTCGGTCGCCATCGGCGAGGTAAATGTCCTCGCCTCCATCGCCACCTGCCGTGAGGTGATAAAGCGCGCCGACAAACTCCGGACGACGAGGCCTGGCCATGCGCTGCAGATCAGATCAGGAAGGGGCTAGAGGAAGGATCGGACCCCGGGGCGCGGGATTTTCAGATGGCCTGCGAAAAAAGCCTCAAGTTAATCCATTTCTGGCCGTAGTACGCCATACATTGACAGCGTCTAGCCCGGCTGGCAGTAGTCGGTGGGTCGGCGGGAAGTTGATCTGGCCGACCGCTCGTCGGCAGGTTCCATGGCGCGCTGCGGGTTGACGTTCGACCGGCATCGTTCGCTCAGCACCGTGCATTGGCCGTACGCGTTATGATGCCGCACAACGGTTTTCCGGCGACGGGCCGGACCGGCAGGCAGCAGTTAGCGGGTCGCTCACCCGCTTTTTTTTGTCGTCGTTTTCCTGGCCAAAGCCCATTGCCATCGACCTCTTGGTTACACCGAAAAAACCAATTCCAAAAAGCGAAAGGTTTCCAATGAAGAATCTCTCCACGAATGCCAAGCTTACGATTCTCGCAGTCATTACCGCCGCGCTGTTCGCAGTGCTGGGTGCCGCGGGAATATTCAGCATGCACAAGATGCAAGAGAGGGTCGAAAGCGATCTGGCGGCCGCCAAGGTGGATAACGGCATCCTGGTTGCCATCGAGAGCGCTCACGTGCATTTCAAGGTGCAGGTCCAGGAATGGAAGAACATCCTCATTCGTGGTAATGACCCGGCAAAATTCGACAAGTACCTTGGCGAGTTTGGCGAGCAGGAAAGGAAGGTTCAGGACGCGCTGGGAGCTGCCGCCAAGGCGATGAAGGAACGCGGCGTCGCGGTCGCCGAGCTGGAGAAATTGCTGGCCGATCACAAGGAAATGGGAGGCAAGTACCGGGAAGCGCTGAAATCCTTCGAGCAGGCGAATCCTGCGGCCGGTCATGTCGTTGACCAGCTGGTTTCGGGCATGGACCGCGCCACGGGAGCTGGCATGGAGAAGGCAGCGGGCGATATGGAAAAACGTTCCGAGGAGCGCATCCAGAGCCAGATCGAGGAAGCCGAGGCGAGCTACCAGAAGGCGCGCAGCATGTTCGCGACGATCGCCGTGATCGGTCTCCTGTTCGCCGCCACGCTTTCCATCCTCATCAAGCGTGACATCATGCGGCTGCTGGGCGGAGAGCCTGCGCACGCGGCGGCAGTGACCAGCAGGATCGCTTCCGGCGATCTGACCGAGAGCATCAAGACCAGGGCCGATGACAAATCGAGCTTGCTGACCGCGCTCAAGGAGATGCAGGTGTTTTTGCAGGACGTGATCGGCAAGATTCGCGATGCTGGCGGCCGCCTGGCGGAAGACGCGTCAAAGATGAGTGCCGCGTCCGATCAAGTCTCCGAGAGTTCCAACCAGCAAAGCGACGCTGCCGGCTCGATGGCTGCGGCTGTCGAGGAAATGACGGCCAGCATCCGCCAGGTCTCATCCAGCGCCGATGATGCGCGCAAGATGGCTGTCGAGGCAGGAACGCTGTCGCGCGAGGGAGAAGGAGCCGTTAAAAGCGCGGTCAACGAGATCAACAAGATCTCCGAAACGTTTCGTCATTCCAGCGAGCTGATTGCCAACCTCAAGGACCAGTCGGCAAAGATCTCGGTCATAGTAAATGTCATCAAGGAGATTGCGGATCAGACCAATCTGCTGGCCTTGAATGCGGCCATCGAGGCGGCGCGCGCCGGGGATCAGGGCCGCGGATTCGCTGTCGTGGCAGACGAAGTGAGGAAGCTGGCAGAGCGCACCACCTCCGCGACGCAGGAAGTGGCGAGCATGGTCGGGGCGATTCAGAGCGGCGCCGAGAGCGCCATGCAAGGCATGACCGAAGGTGGTGTTCAGCTTGGCGAAGGCGTGCGCATGGCCGCCCAGGCGGGTGAATCGATGACCCATATCGAGGCCAGCAGCCGGAGCGTCCTGGACGCGGTGTCGGAAATCTCGTCGGCGCTGCACGAGCAAAGCGCGACCAGCGAGCTGATTGCCCAGAATGTCGAGAAGATCGCGCAGATGACCGAGCAGAACAATGCCGCCGTCAATGGCGTGAACAAGGCCGCCAGGCATCTGGAAACCTTGTCCGGAACGCTGAACTCGCTGGTGGGGCGGTTCAAGGTCTAGCGCCGCGCAC
>NZ_JAVTWB010000233.1:0-4617 GCF_032229525.1 Accumulibacter sp.
CGGGTTGTTCCAGCGCCATTTCCTGCTCTTTCATTGCCTTTACCTGCTCCGCGACAAATTGCGCGTGGGCGAAGCGGGTGACTTGACTATCGATTGCCTGGGTATCCAGATCATTCCTTACCGAGACGCGCCATCCGTTCATCCGGCGAGCTACGATCCGCTCGCGGCTTACTACCTCGACATGGACAATCTGAAATCTACCGACGAGTCGGACGTATTGCGAATGCTTGAAAACTTCTGGAAGCGCTTCGTCGGAAAAGATCAGCGTGATGAAGCATTGGCCGTGATAGAGCTAACACCGCCCACCAGCTATCCGGAAATCAAACGGCAATATCGTCGCCTCGCCATGCGCTGGCATCCCGACCGGGGCGGTGATTCCACTCGGTTTCAGCGTCTTGAGTGGGCAATGAGAGTGTTGCGTATTTTGTATCAGGAGCAACAGGGGGCAGGCCCCGCTTAACGATGCTCCGCAATCGGCGGATGATCCGGTGCTAGGGGGGATCAGAGTGAATAGTTGTCCAAGAGCCAAAAAACAGATCTCTCTGACCCCATTAGTGATTACTCCCTATTACTCCTCAACGACCCCTCGGGCTGTTGGCGGTCCCTGCCGGGCCATCGGCCGCAGCCGGACGCCAGCGGCCTACGGAGTCGCTGCAAAAGCCCGCCAGGCTTTCCAGCACTTCATGTACGGCACGATTGGCGGCCTCGACGCCACTACGCGGATCGTCGCTTGCGGCGGCAACGGATGTGTCGAATTCGCGCTGTGCCAGCACGTGCCGGGTGATGTTATCCACCAGGGAGGCGCGTAACGTAAAGCGTACCCGGCTTGGCACGCCATCAAACTCCTGTTGCAAGCGGACAATCTCGGTGTCGAGTCGCAGGTCGCCGGATGCGGCGCTCGGCGTCAGTACCACGGCACCAAATGTCCCGCTGTTTTCAATCGCCTCGACGATGAGAGGCGCGATCATGCGCGCCGGCGTATCCGCCCATTCGCTGTGTGCAAAATATTCAAGCTGGTGGGCCGCTCGCACGTAGACGATGCGTTGGTTGTCGAAACCTGCAGCAGCACGCGGTGGATTGACGATCAAGGTCGGTGCCCGTGAGAAGTCGGCGCCGTCCCGCCAGCGCCGACTTTTCGCAACTGATACTGTGGCGTCGCTGCGCGTGCTGTCAAGCGAAAAGAACGCTGGCGGTGGCGTTGTTTTCAGCGCCCCGCAACCACCGAGCAGCGACATCAAAACGATGGCGGCACCCAACTGGCAGGTTTGGGCGAAAGATGAATTAGTCATGGTTGCGTTGCTCCTTTTGATCACTCGCCAGGCCCTTCTGGCACCGGCTGGCGACCGAACAGCAGGCCGGCCGGATTGCGTTCCGTCTGCTCGGTCAGGCGCCGCAGCGAGGCCGACAGCACACTCAGTTCGCCGAGCAGGCGTTCCAGCTCCGGTAAGGTCTCCGCGGTAAAACGCTTGACGTCGACACCGATGGCGTTAACCGTCTTGCCGGCGCTGGCACTCGTCCTGGCGACTTCATTGCCCATTTTTTCGATGGCGTCGGCGCCACTGCCGATGCGTTTGACCACCGGCTCGAGTTGCGCCGTTATGCGCGAGGAGTTTTCGAGCGTGCGCGCAGCATTGACCATGCCCGCGTCGATGGCGTCCTTGCGCGCGGCAATCGTCCTGGCCACGGTGGCGATATCGGCGAGCGTACTCGTGAAGGCTGCCCGGTTCGCGTCACTGAGCAGCGCGTTGATATTGTTCGATGTGCTGTCCAGCTTGGCCAGTACGCTGGTGAGCACATTCTCCAGCCGGGCGGCGAGCGATGGCTTGGTGCGGATCACCGGATACTGGTTGCCCGCCGTGATCTGCAGCGGCAATGCGTCCTTGCCGCCGCCGCTGAGTTCGACATAGGCGATGCCCGTCAGTCCCTGCGTTTTCAGCACGGCAACGGTGTCCTCCTTGATCGGCGTCCCGCGCTCGATGGCGAAGAGCAGGATCACCCGTTCCGGGTTGGCGGGATCGAGCTCAATTTGCCGTACCTTGCCGACGTCGACACCGTTGTATTTGACCGGGGCATTCAGATTGAGGCCGGCGACCGACTCGTCTTCGATGGCAAGATACAGGTCGAACTTCTTTTGAAATGCGCCGCCCGAGGCGAGCCAGAGCACGCCAGCGACCAAGACAGCACCGAGGACAAGGACGAACGCGCCGATGACCGCGTAGTTCACTTTGGTTTCCATGCTGGACTCCTGAGATTTTCACTTTGCGGCGATGCGGACTGCTGCTGTTCCTGCGCCGCCCGGCCGCGCGGGCCGTGGAAGAACTTGCGGATGGCGGGCTCGTCCATCAACGCCAGTTCGGCCATCGAGCCGATGCCCGCCACCTTGCCATCGGCGAGGAAGGCAACGCGATCGGCCAGTTGCCACAATAGATCGAGGTCGTGTGTGACCATGACGATGGTCAGCCCGCCCTGATCGCGCAGCTTGCGCACGAGCTGGTCGACTTCGCCGGCGCTTTCCGGGTCGAGGCCGGCGGTCGGTTCGTCGAGAAACAGCAGTTCCGGGTCGAGTACCAGGGCGCGGGCCAGCGACGCACGCTTCATCATGCCGCCGCTGAGCTCGGACGGATATTGCTCGCCGACCTCTGGATCAAGGCCGGTCAGGGCGAGTTTTTGCGCGGCCAGCGCATCGACTGCCGCGTCATCAAGGTGGCGGTGCTCGCGTAACGGCAGCCCGACATTTTCCATGACGGTCAACGAGCCAAACAAGCCGCCATGCTGAAACATCACGCCCCAGCGCAGGCGCAAGGCAAGGGCCGCCGGGTCGTCGATGTCCCGGAGGTCGACACCGAGAACGCGTATCGAGCCGGCATCAGGGCGGTGCAGCAAGATCATTTCGCGCAGCAGCGTCGACTTGCCGGAACCGCTGCCGCCAATCACGGCGAAAATCTCGCCCTGGCGTACTTCGAGGTCGAGACCGGCGTGCACGACATGCTCACCGAAGCGCGTTGACAGTTTGCTGATCTCGATGACCGCCGAGTTCGCTGTTGCGGTGCCTGGCATGTCAGAGATCCAGCACGCTGAAGATGACCGAGAACAGTCCGTCGGCAACGATCACCAGGAAGATTGCCTGCACCACACTGCGCGTCGTCTGGCGCCCCACACTGTCGGCGCCGCCCCGGGTGCGAAAGCCCTGGAAGCACCCCACCACCGCGATGATGACCGCGAATACCGGCGTCTTGAAAATGCCTATGAGATAGGCCGTGACGCTGACCACTTTGGTAAAACGATCAAAGAATTCGGCAAAACCGACATCCAGTTGCGCACGCGCCATGATCATCCCGCCAAACACGCCGCAGACGTCCGCGAACACTGTCAACAGCGGTAGCGCGACCAGCAACGCGATGATTTTCGGTAACACCAACATTTCCAGCGGTGCGATGCCGAGAGTACGCATGGCGTCGATTTCCTCGGTTACGGCCATGCTGCCGATCTGTGCGGCATAGGCAGAACCGGAGCGGCCGGCGACGATAATGGCGGTGATCAAGGGGGCGAATTCGCGCAGCATGGACAGGCCAACGAGATCGGCCACAAAGATATTGGCCCCGTATTGCCTGAGCTGGTCGGCGCCTTGGAAGGCAACCACGATCCCGAGCAAAAACGACAGTAGCCCAACAATCGGCAGTGCGTCGAACCCGGCGCTTCGGATGTTGTACAGGATGGGGCGCCACCTGAAGCGCGCAGGGTGCGCTATGCATCCCGCAAAGGCCAACGCGCTTTCCCCAACAAAGCCGAGCAGCGCGATGGCCTGTTCGTAAGCGGCCGCGGCACTCTGGCCCAGGCGTGCAAAATTCGACGCGCGTTTCATGATGCACTGGACAGTAGACCGCTTGATTCATCCAGTCTGTACGTCAGCGTACAAAACCTTGGCAAGGAAAGCACGACAATCAAGGCCTCGCCGCAGTCAACATGCCGCTGGTCGGTCAGTCTGGCCCAGCGCAGGAAGCACATTGACACAGTGATGGAGAAACTCAATGGATCAAACCGCAAGCTTGCTCGCTGAATACGGACGCTATCTCGGCATCCCCTTGCCTTCGTGGCGATTGTCGCGTGGGTCTACCGTCCCTCCGCCAAAAATGAATGAGATCCCGCACCGCAACCAATATCGTGCACAAGCTGCTTAACTTAGTGCCATTCTGGTCTGTCCCCGAATGCCGCTGCGAAACGACAAACCCCGCCGCAGCGGGGTCTGTCACGGAGAAGGGGTGCTCTCAGCCGTTGCGTCTGCGGGAAAATCCGAGCCCCGCCAACCCCAGTCCCAGCAGCGCCAAGGTGGCCGGCTCGGGGACAGGTTGCAGCGGTACGGCGCTGTTGTCGCCGTTGCCGCTATAGCCCTGGCTGCCGTAGTCGGTGCCGGCGATTGTGTCGGCGCTGCAATCGTTGGAGATGGTGTTGGTATCCATCGTTACCGCCTTTGTCAGCGAGATGGCCCTGCCGCACAGAATCGTCGCACTGGTATTGAGGGTGATCGCTTCCTTGGCGATGATATTCCCTATTAAAGCCGTGCTTGTACCCAGAGTCGCAGCGCTACCGACATCCCAATACACGCCGTAATTTGAAGCT
>NZ_JAVTWB010000234.1:0-4577 GCF_032229525.1 Accumulibacter sp.
CTAGATATGCCGTTCGACGTGGCGGTCGCAAAAGTTACCGAGGCTCTGAAGAAGGAAGGCTTCGGTGTGCTCAGCGATATCGATATCAAGGCGACGCTGAAAGCCAAGCTCAACATCGAGCACCGGCCGTATCGCATCCTCGGCGCATGCAATCCGCCGCTCGCCCAGCGCGCGATCGAGGCCGAACCCGACATCGGCCTGCTGCTGCCGTGCAATGTGGTGGTGCGCGAGGAAGCCGATGCAAGCATCACGGTTGCATTCATGGATCCCGAGGCGGTGTTGACGCTGGTCGACAAACTGGAAGTGACCGACATTGCCACGGAAGTACGGGCACTGCTGCAAAAGGTGTGTACGAGCCTCACGGCGTGAAGAACGCCCCAACACTCGCGCCGGACGCCTCCTCGGCCCTGCAGGTAAACATCAGCGCCGATCTGGCGTCGGTGGACGTGATGCACCATGGCCGCAGGGTCACCATCATGCGCAATCAGGATCAGGACAATTCCATCAATCCGGAATTCGCCCAGACTTCGCGCAAATGCCCGCCGTTCTGCATACAGCCAATCGAGTTGGCGCCGGGTGTGAGAACGGTAGCCGAACTCGAGGTGCTGCACTTTCTCAAGCAAATCAGCGACGGCGATACATCTGCGCTGGTGATCGACTCTCGCACTCCGGCATGGGTGGAAAAAGGCATTATCCCGGGGACGGTGAACATCCCCTGGGACACGCTCAATATCGGCAAGTCGGATCCGGCCACGGTGCAGGAAATACTCGAAAAGCAGCTGGGCGCACAACGGCGGGATGACTTCTGGAATTTCGACAAGGTCAAGACGCTGGTGCTGTTCTGCAATGGCTCCTGGTGCGGACAGTCCCCGACCACCATCAAGGGGCTGCTGACAATCGGCTATCCGGCGCACAAGATTCTCTGGTACCGCGGCGGCATGCAGGATTGGGAAAGCCTTGGACTGACTACGCTCAAGCCATTGGGCAACTAATGCAAAACAAGGTGACCACCGAAGGCGGGTTCGCGCTGCATGTATCTGGGAGAGCAAGCGCTGCTGCTGGCAGAAACCTGGTTTGCATGATGGGGCGGTCATCCGCACCGACGGGGCGCTCAGGATAGCCGGGTTTGCCGCTCGCGTCCGCCGTCTCGGCTCAACTCGAGGAACCCAGGCCATGAACGCCGAAAAGCTCACGCCGGAACTGCGCCAGCGCATGAACGCCAAGATTTCCGCCAAAAACTTTCCCGTCGTTTGTGTGGGCGGTTCGGCCGGCGGGCTCGACGCTTATACGCGTTTACTCCAGCATTTGCCGGCCGATATGGGTGTCGCCATCGTCATCGTCAATCACCTGAGAACCGTGCCGACGCGCCTGCACGAGATTCTGCCGCGTTTCACCGCAATGCCGGTTGCGCTGATTACGGAAAAATTGGATATCCAGCCCAACCACGTATTCATCATCCCGGCGCAGCGCGACTTGCATGTTCTCGAGGGGGAGTTCCGACTGAAACCGATCTCCAAGCCGCGGGGATGGCCGGACGTGATCACGGTTTTTCTACGATCCCTTACCGAGCACTGGGACGGCAAACTGATCGCGGTCATCGTCTCCGGCTTTGACGGCGACGGCGCGGCCGCGCTGTGCGGGATCAAGGAAGCGGGCGGCATTACCATCGCACAGAAGCTCGACACAGCCGCGTATCCCGATATGCCGCAGAGCGCCATCGCCAGCGGTTGCATCGATTTTGTGCTTTCGCCGGAGGAAATCGCCAAGGAAATCGTCCGAATTGCGCAAACGGCGTCACGCGCCGAGTGAAACGGGCGACGTACTGTGACGCGGGAAATGCAGAATTGGTAATGATGATCCATTTTCTCAGCCTTACGAGAAAGGAGAATTGAATCATGAAGACAAGAACTCTTTCCCCGGAACTGCTCCACCAGATGGATGCCTACTGGCGCGCCGCCAACTATCTGTCGGTCGGCCAGATCTACCTTTTCGACAACCCACTGCTGCAGCGGCCGCTCGCGCTCACGGATGTGAAGCACATGCTGCTGGGGCACTGGGGCACGACTCCCGGGCAGAATTTCATTTACGCGCATCTCAATCGGGTGATCAAGAAATACGACCTCGACATGATCTACGTCTCCGGCCCCGGACACGGTGGCCCGGCGCTGGTCGCCAATACTTATCTCGAAGGCACGTACAGCGAGATCTATCCCGACATCAGCCGGGACGAGGCCGGGCTGCAGAAGCTGTTCCTGCAGTTTTCATTTCCCGGCGGCATTCCCAGCCACGCGTCGCCGGAGTGCCCGGGCTCGATCCACGAGGGCGGCGAGCTGGGCTATTCCCTCAGCCATGCCTTCGGTGCGGTGTTCGACAATCCTGATCTCATCGTCGCCTGCGTCGTTGGCGACGGCGAGGCGGAAACCGGACCCCTGGCCACGGCCTGGCATTCCAACAAGTTTCTCGATCCGGCCAGCGACGGCGCGGTGCTGCCGATTCTGCATCTCAATGGCTACAAGATTGCGAATCCGGCTCTGCTCGCGCGCATCAGCCGCGAGGAACTGGAACAGTTGCTGCGCGGCTACGGCTGGACGCCGTGCTTCGTCGAGGGTCACCAGCCGGAGTTGATGCATGAGGCGATGGCGGCAGCGCTGGACACGGCGGTGGAACAGATCAAGAAGGTCCAGCAGGACGCACGCAGCGGCGGATTTTCCACGCGCCCGCGCTGGCCGATGATCGTCCTCGCGTCGCCCAAAGGCTGGACCGGGCCGAAGGTGGTCGACGGGCTGCAGATCGAAGGCACGTTCCGCGCGCACCAGGTGCCGCTCGCCGACCCGGCCAGCCATCCGGAACACCTCAAGCTGCTGGAGGAATGGCTCAAGAGCTACCGGCCGGAGGAACTGTTCGATGCCGATGGCCATCTGGTGGCTGAGCTGGCCGAGCTTGCGCCCAGTGGCAAGCGTCGCATGGGCGCGAATCCCCACGCCAATGGCGGCATGCTGCTGCGCGATCTGCGGATGCCCGATTTTCGCGACTTTGCCGCCAAGGTGCCCCAGCCGGGCGTGATGGGCATCGGCGATACCCGCGTGCTCGGGCCTTTCCTGCGCGACGTAACGAAGCTGAACCAGGAGCGGCGTAATTTCCGTGTATTCGGCCCCGACGAAACGCTGTCCAATGGCCTGGGGGCCTTGTTTGAAGTGACCAATCGCCAATGGGACGCGGCGACCGTGCCGAACGACGAATTTCTCGCGGCCAGCGGGCGTGTGCTCGATTCGATGCTCAGCGAGCACCAGTGCGAGGGCTGGCTCGAAGGCTACCTGCTCACCGGGCGGCACGGGCTGTTCAACTGCTACGAGGCATTCATCCACATCATCGATTCGATGTTCAACCAGCACGCCAAGTGGCTGAAAGTCACCGCGCAACTGCCGTGGCGGCGGAAGATTGCCTCGTTGAACTACTTGCTGGCCTCGCATGTCTGGCGCCAGGATCACAACGGCTTCACGCATCAGGATCCCGGGTTCATCGACCACGTCGTCAACAAGAAGGCCGATATCGTACGGGTCTACCTGCCGCCGGATGCCAATTGCCTGTTGTCGGTGATAGACCACTGCCTGAGGAGTCGCCACTACGTCAACGTCGTGGTCGCGGGCAAGCACCCGGCGCCACAGTGGCTGAGCATCGACGCGGCGGTCAAGCACTGCGCCGAAGGCATCGGCATCTGGCAATGGGCCAGCAACGATCAGGGAGTCGCGCCCGACGTGGTCATGGCCTGCTGCGGCGACGTGCCCACGCTGGAGACGCTCGCCGCTGTCGCTATCATGCGCGAGCATCTGCCCGACCTGAAGATCCGGGTGGTCAACGTGGTCGACCTGATGAAGCTGCAGCCGCCAAGCGAGCACCCGCACGGCCTGGCCGACAAGGATTTCGACGAGATCTTCAGCAGGGACAAACCGGTCATCTTCGCTTTCCATGCCTACCCGTCGCTGATCCACCGGCTGACCTACCGCCGTACCAACCACGACAACTTCCACGTTCGCGGCTACCAGGAAGAGGGCACGATCACGACGCCTTTCGACATGACCGTGCTCAACGCTGTGGACCGTTATCACCTCGTGATGGCGACCATCGACCGCCTGCCGCAGACCGGGGGCAAGGGTATCACCCTCAAGCAGAGGCTCACGGACAAGCTGATCGAGCACAAGCAGTACATCGACAAGCATGGCCAGGACATGCCCGAGATCCGCGACTGGCAGTGGCAAGAATGGTGCAGTCATGGCACTGCGCCTGATCGAGATGGTGGCCTCCCGCACTAAACACTGTGCGCCACCGTACAGACCAGGTGCGTCAGTGTGAATACGCTGCTGTTGAGCATTGGACACGGTGTGCGAGTCTGGTGGCGTAGCACGCGGTTTCGCGCCGCAGGCGCTAGGCCGAAGGGTCGAGCGTGAGCCGATGTCGACCTGTCGATAGAAGGCTGGAATCGGAAAGTTGTCTTTAACCTCTCTTTGGAGAATCAATCATGAACACACTTGGCAAGTATCTTTCTGCACTGTTCCTGGCGGTAACCCTGGTTACTGCCG
>NZ_JAVTWB010000235.1:0-9155 GCF_032229525.1 Accumulibacter sp.
GAGCTCAGGTTTGCCGTGCGCGTGACCGCGGATGGGTCGAATCCGGTGCTGCAGCCGCGGTCTCCTGCGCTGTGGTTCGGAGAACGGGTTCGTTGATTCGGCATTCGGATGCATTTTTCTATCAAGATTTTTTCGCAAAGACCGTAATAGTTCTCAGGTGCGCCGGCAATAATCGCTTATGCTTCGCAAATATGCAGTGATCTGAATGGAGAAAGTCATGAACAAACAGAGTGGTTTCACCTTGATCGAACTGGTCGTGGTCATCGTCATTCTCGGCATCCTTGCCGCGACGGCCTTGCCGCGTTTCACCAATTTGCAACGCGATGCGCGAGTTGCCAAGTTGCGTGCCGTCGAAGGCTCGATGCAGGGTGCTTCAGCAATGGTTTTTGGTACGGCGCAGGCGCGTGCCGGCCAAGGAGCCATTAACGGCGGCACAGTGAATGCTGCCGGTACCGGGACGGTGGCGGTGGCGGGTGGCGTAGTCGCCGTAGCGAACTTCTACCCGACGGACGCCTTAGCCGGCATCGTTGCCGCGTCTCTGACGACGAACACCATCCCGCCTACCGCTGCTGAGCTGCAAGCGCAGGGTTATGCCTTCAGCGCCGCCAATGGCATTCAGGTCCTGGGTGGCCCGGGCACCAACGCGGCCGGTACCACCAATGCGACGTGCAGGGTGCAATACACGGCTGCGGCAGTTGGTGGTGTGCCAATCATCGGGCCGGTCGACGCAGCCAACACTGCGGGTTGCTGAGCGGGACAGACCATGGCAGCGGCACGGAATGGGGCCCGCGAAGCGGGCTTCACCACCGTGGAGCTGGTCGTTACCCTGGTGATCATCGGCATTCTGGCCGCCATTGCCATTCCGCGCTTCCAGGACAGCACCGCGTTTACCCAGCGCGGCTTTTC
The DNA here is from genome assembly GCF_032229525.1 of Accumulibacter sp. GTDB lineage: Bacteria > Pseudomonadota > Gammaproteobacteria > Burkholderiales > Rhodocyclaceae > Accumulibacter. The sequence goes on from NZ_JAVTWB010000235.1 coordinate 907, forward strand.
AGATCAGGTGAGGGCGACCCTGCGCTACGCGCAAAAGATCGCCATTGCCAAGCGGCGTGAGGTCTGCGTCGATTTTCTCCCGGCCGGCGGCGGCGCTGCCGGCCGCCTGGCGCTGACTTTCAACCCTGGCGTGTTGGCCGGCGGCGCGTGCAGCAGCGTAGTCAATCTCCCCGGTCAGTCGGCGCCCTATGTGGTCAACGTACCCACCGGCATCACGCTCGTCCTGAGTGCGAACTTCCGCTTCAATGGTCTTGGCGAGGCGGTGCCCGCACCGGTGACGCTTACCCTTAGCGGCCGTGCGCTGCCGATTACGGTTGCTGCAGGGACCGGCTACATCACCAACTGATATGCTGGTTGGGAGGAATGCCTACTGCCGTGGCACCTCGCTGATCGAGGTGCTCATGTTCATCGTCGTCATTGGCGTGGCAGCGGGCGGCATCCTGATGCTCTTCGCCAACACCTCCCGGGCGAGTGCCGACCCTTTGATCCGCAAGCAGGCGCTGGCGATTGCCGAGTCGCTGCTCGAGGAAGTGCGGTTGATGCCCTTCTCGTTCTGCGATGCCGACGATGCGAATGCGTCGACGGCGACGGGCAGCTTTGTCGGCGCCACCGGTTGTGCGGCGACCGTCGAAGTGATGGGACCTGAGGCGGGCGAGAGCCGCTATGCCGTGCTCACGCCTTTCGACAACGTCAACGATTACAACGGCTTCGCCATGGCGGGCGGCATTGTGGATATCAATGGCACGGCGATCGCCGGGCTGGCTGCCTACAGTGTGGTGGTCACTGTGACGCCGTTGGTCTTCGGCGGCATCCCGGCCACCGACTCACAGCAGATCACTGTCAGCGTCACCGGCCCGGGCAATACCGCCGTGACTCTGGATGGCATCCGTACCCGCTATGCGCCGAATCTCTGATCTCGCGACCAGTCGCGGTTTCACGCTGATCGAGTTGATCGTGGCAATGGTGCTCACCGGCATCCTGGCCGCTGCCGCCGCGGTCTTTCTGCGGGTGCCGATCGCCAGTTATTTCGACGTCGCACGCCGTGCCGCCCTGACTGACATTGCCGACCTGGCGGTGCGTCGCTTCAGCCGCGACCTGCAGACAGCGCTGCCCAACAGCGTGCGCGTCGCCGGCGCCTGTGGCGGAGCGGGCCTCTGCTATGTCGAGTTTCTCGAAGTGCGGACCGGTGGACGCTACCGCGAGGAACCGTCCGGCGGCGCGACAAGCTGCCCGATAGGCGCTGGCGTCTACACCGATGCCTTGCAGATCGGTAACGCCGACAGTTGCTTCCGTAGCCTCGGCCAGGTGCCCGATCTGGCGACCATTGTCAGCGGTGGGGCGGGCGACTTTCTGGTGGTGTACAACCTCGGTCCGGGGTTTGCCGGTGCCGACGCTTACGCCAGCGGTGGCGTGACCGGCGGCAACAAGAGCCGCATCACGGCAGCGACCGCGGGCGCCAATGCCGAAGATCAGATCAGCTTCCAGACCCTGATTTTTCCACTGGCCTCGCCGAGCAGGCGCTTTCAGGTCGTTTCCGGGCCGGTGACGTATATCTGCGATCCGGCGACGCAGACACTGACCCGGCAATGGGGCTATGCGATCACGGCGGCGCAGGCGACACCTCCAGCCGGTGGCAATTCGGCGCTGCTGGCCACCGGGGTGAGCGCGTGCAACTTCACCTATGCGCCGAATGCCGTGGCGCAACGCAATGGCATCGTGTCGATCTGGCTGGAACTGACCCAGACCGATCCAGCCGGGACGCCCGAGCGGGTAACGCTGTTTTCGCAGGTTCATGTGAGCAACCTTCCATGAAGCGGCAGAGCGGCTTTTCCATCATCACGGCGATCTTCCTGATCGTCATCCTGGCCGCGCTCGGCGCTTTTGCCGTCAGCATGTTCCGCGTCCAGCAGACCACCGCCGCTTTCGATGAACTCGGCTCCCGCGGATTTCAGGCGGCGCAGGCTGGCATCGAGTGGGGTGCCTGGCAAGTGCTGCGCAATGGCGGTGCCTGCGCGGCTTCAACGAGCCTCGCTCTGCCGGGATCGCTGTCGGTATTTACGGTTACAGTGGGCTGCGCATCGACGGTGCATACGGAGGCCGGCAATCCGGTGAACATCTATCAATTGACTTCGACTGCCTGCAACCAGCCGGCGGCCGGGGCGTGTCCGAATCCCGCGCCGGGGCCGGATTACGTCGAGCGTCAGGTGCAAGCGGCGGTGGAAGGATGAACCGGGTGAGCAGGCGTTTCGCCAGCATGATCCTTTTGGCGCTGCTCCTGGCGGCGGGACAGCTTTCTGCAGCCACCCTGCTCGGGGAATACCGTCTCGAGGAGTTGCAGTGGACCGGAGCCGGCGCCGAGGTGCGTGACAGCAGTGGCAACAGCCGGCACGGACAGGCCATCGGCAGTCCGCTGCCGACGCCGCTTGACGCAGCGCCGGCCCGGCCCGGCAAGCCGGGTACCTGTGCCTATGGCAGTTTCCCCGGACCGGCCGGTAATGGTGGCGCCCTGAGCATGGGCGGGTTGCCGGTGAATACGGCCCCGGGTGCAAGGACCAGCGTGTCGTTCTGGATGTACTGGGACGGTACCAACAGCGTCATGCCGATCGGCTGGAATCGGCACGATCTGTGGCTGGTCAATGGTCACTTCGGTTTCAACACCGGCAACAGCGATGTTTTCGGTGTCGCTTCGGCCGGGTTGGCCAACCGCTGGGTGCACGTGGTGGCGGAGTTCACCAACGGCAGCGTTGCGGCCAATGCGCTGTATATCGATGGCGTGGCACAGGCGCTGACGCAGCGCCAGAGCACGCCTGCGAATGCCTCGGCAGTGGTCAGCTCGACCTTGCGGGTCGGTGGCTGGCAGACCGACAGCAGCTATCGTTTCTCCGGTCGCATCGACGAGGTCAAGGTGTATGACGGTCAACTGACCCCTGCCGAGGTGGCGACCCTGTTCAACGAGGTCCATAGCTGTGCGCCACGCCTGACGCTGGAATGGCACCTCGATGAGTGTGCGCTCGGCAGCGTGCCCGGCGAGGTGTTGGATGCCAGCGGCAACGGCAACAACGGCACGCCGGAAGGCGTCGCGAACACCGGCGCCGGGCGCGTTTGCAAAGGTGGCCTGTTCAACGGCGTCGCCCCCACCCGCATCACCTCGGTGAGCAGCTTCGCCGACGCCATCACCAACGACTTCACCATTGCCTTCTGGGTCAATCCGTCCGCGAGCCATGAGATCGACAGTCAGTCGAGCAGCGGCAACAGCGGTTCATCGGGCCAGCACTATGCGCTCTATCCAGCCAGAGGTGCCAATGCATGGGGAGGCGGCAATGCCGGTGCCGGGGTTTCGGTGGGTACAAACGGCGTTTCGGTCTATGAACATTTCAATAACAGCTACATGCCGGCCCTGCTGGTCTGGTCCGGTGCCGTCAGTGGCTGGACGCATGTTGTCGTGGTCTATCAGGCGCGGCAGCCGAGGCTGTACATCAATGGCAGCCTGGTAGCGACCGGTCTGACCAGCACCTATGCCAATATCCATCCTGGATTGCGTAGCTCCGGGGGAGGGCCTGCCAACGAGGATGGCGCTGTCGGCGGCGGTGCCTCTGGCTGGTTCAATGGTGGCGTCGATGAGTTCCGTATTTACGACGGCGCGCTGGATGCCACTCAGGTCGCGAGTATAGCTACTGCGCCTGCCCGCAGCTGCGCCTCCTGTGCCACGCTGGCGCACTACCGCCTGGAGGAGACGGCCTGGACCGGCGCTGCCGGAGAGGTTGAGGATTCGAGCGGCAACTTGCGTCATGGTCAGGCGCTTGGCGCGCCCTTGCCCGTGCCAGCGACGGCAAGTCCCGCGCGGGCCGGCAATCCCGGTACCTGCGGCTACGGCGAGCTCGCTGGCGGTGCCCTCAACCTGCCGGTGGCCGCCAATACGGCGGTCGGCGCCAGTACAACGGTGTCCTTCTGGATGTACTGGAACGGTACCAACAGTGTCATGCCGATCGGCTGGAATCGTCACGACCTGTGGCTGGTGAACGGTTATTTCGGGTTCAATACGGCGAACAGCGACGTCTTCGGCATCAGTTCCGCAGGCTTGGCAAACCGTTGGGTGTACGTTTCGGCGGTGTTCACCAATGGCAGCGTGACTGCCAACAAGCTCTACATCGATGGCGTGTCGCAGACGCTGACGCAGCGGCAGAGCACGCCGGCGCTGGGCAATGCGCTGGTCAATAGCAATTTGCGCGTCAGCGGCTGGCAAGCCGACAGCGGATATCGATTCCGCAGTCGCATCGATGAAGTGAACGTGTTCGACGGCGAGATGACGCAGAGTCAGGTGCTGCTGCAGTACAACGCCATCCACCCGTGCGGCGGCGCGGTGATTCCGGGCAGCTTCAACGCCTTCGATACGCTCACTCCCGCGGGTATCGCGGGGGTGGTTCACACCAAGGTGGCGGGTCAGGCGTTCGATCTGGCGATCGTGGCGCTCGATCTGGCCAGAACGGCGGTCGCAACGGCGTTCGTCGGCGATGTGAAGATTGAACTACTGGATGCCTCCAACAACAGCGGCGTGCTCGACCCCAATGGCTGTCGAGCGAGCTGGGCGCCGCTGCCGGGTTTGGCGCCAGCGACGCTATCTTTCGCCATCGCCGATAGCGGCCGCAAGAACATCAGCTTGACCGAGAACAACGCCTGGCGTGACGTGAGGGTGAGGATGACCTATCCGGCGGTCGGCGCGGCGACCGCGATCGGTTGCTCGACCGACAACTTTGCCCTTCGGCCCGTGGCGCTCGGTCTGGCGGTCAGAGATCAGGATTGGCAGACGGCGGGCGTGGCGCGGACACTGAACAATTCCGGATACCCGGGCGGCACGGTACACAAGGCCGGGCAGCCCTTTTCGATCACCGTGACCGGCTACAACGCGCTGAGCGCAGTGGCAACCCGCTACGATGGTACGCCGGCAGCGAAGCTCGTCGGTTTTGTCCTGCCGGCGTTGGGCGTCTGTCCGACTTGCATCCTCAGCGCGGGGGTGTTTTCCGGTAGTGGTGGCACGGTGGCTTCGAACACCGCCACGTATAGCGAAAGCGGCGTTATCCAGTTGCAGGCGTCCGACGACAGCTTCGCCGCCGTCGATGCCGGCGACGGCTCCAGCGTTGCCGAACGCACCGCCTATTCCACCATCAGCGCGGTCGGTCGCTTCGTCCCGGATCATTTCACCTTGACCGCGGGTAGCGTGGCCGCTGCCTGCGCGGCCGGCGCGCCGCCCTTCACCTACATGAATCAGTCTTTCCAGAATCTGAGTGCGAGTATCCAGGCGCAGAACGCTGCCGGTGCGGTCACCGTGAACTACCACAGCGCGGGCTTCCCGGCGAACCTGGCGAGCGTCGTCTGGCAGGCAGAAAACGCCAACAATGGGGTCGATCTCTCCAATCGTCTGGATGTGCCGGCGCCGTCCCCGCTCTGGGGCAACGGCACTTATCTGGTCAACACGGCGGCAGCCGCCCTGCGCCGTGCGACCCCGGACGATCCGGACGGGCCTTTCGATAGCCTGCGACTGGGGGTTCGCCTGACGGATCTCGATGCGGTGGCGTTGAACGGCTTGGATATGGATGTGGCAACGGCGGGCGCCTGCGCGCCCTGTAATGCCAAATCGGTTGGTGCCGCGACCAGTGCGCGGTTTGGTCGCTTGCACCTGCTGAATGCGCACGGTTCGGAGCTGCGCGCGCTGCCGCTGACGGTGCGCAATGAATTCTGGAACGGCACGGGATTCATCACCAATGCTGCGGATAATTGTTCGACGGTCGGCGCGGTGACCCTGAATGCCGCGCCCTCGGCATGCACGCTGAACCCTGCGTTGGCCGGCATCGGCAGCTTGTTGCTGAACGGCGTTGCCACGCTGACGCTTGGGGCACCGAATGTGCGCGGTTGCGCAGATATCATCATGACCACCCCGGCGTGGCTGCTGGGCCGCTGGGACGGCGTCGATCAGTTGGCGGATGGCAGGGTCTACGACGACAACGCCGCTGCGCGTGCGACCTTCGGCGTCTACCGTGAGCGCCTGATCTACAGGCGTGAACTCACACGTTAGCGCAATGGTGTCAGATCGACCCTGACAATTAGTTTGACAATCTGGGTGAAAATCTTTATTTTCCTATGGTTATATGCCTAATTTAACGTGAAATGAGAATTTTCGGCAGCACCAAGCGGGACGGCTGGCTCGCCGTTGCAAGCCGCAAGGGTGTGGTGGATCTGACTCACATCCACGTCGGTGCGGGCGGTCGGCCGGAGGTGACGCTCTACGAATCCTTCAGGACGGAAGGCGGCGAGGTCGACACCTATTCGCGGCTCTGCAAACAGCTCGGTCTCGACCACTATCACAGCACTACCAGTCTGCGCTTCGGGGAATACCAGTTCCTGCAGGTTGACCCGCCGGACGTCCCGGCGCAGGAAATGAAAGAGGCCATGCGCTGGCACATCAAAGGCATGGTCGACTTCCCTGTTGAGCACGCCACACTCGATATTCTGGAGGTGTCGGCAGAGGAAGGCGGCAGCACGCGCAGCCGTATCGTCTTCGTTGCCTGCGCACCGAACCAGCTGCTCGCTGCGCGAATCCAGACACTGCAAAAGGCCAGGATAGACATCGAGGCGATCGATGTCCCCGAAACCGCGCAGCGCAATCTCTCCGTACTGTACGAGCCGCCTGGGCGCGGTATCGCCATGCTCGGTTTTTCCGACGAGGGAGGGCTGCTGACGTTTACCTGTGCCGGCGAGTTACAGGCTTTCCGGCGGCTGGAGATAACGCTCGAGCAGTTGTTGAGGGCTGGCGCAGAGGAGCGTCAGACCTTGTTCGACCGTATCGTGCTCGAAACGCAGCGTTCGCTCGATACTTTCGGACATCAGCGCTCCTACATCAACCTCGCACAACTGATGGTGATGCCCTTGCCAGAGGAGGTCGGTTTGGCCACCTATCTGGCGCAGAATCTCTACGTCTCGGTGGAGGCAACCGATCTCGGCAAGGTCATGGATTTGATCAAGGTGCCCGAGCTTCGAGCGACCAGCCGCCAAGCGCAGTGCTTTTATTTGCTGGGTGCGGCCTTGCGCGGTTTCGAGGTGCGCGCATGAGCAAACGGAACGCCGCAGGATGACGCAGCAGATGAACCTGTTCAACCCGGCGCTGCGCCTCAAGCGCGAGTGGCTGACCGGGAAATCCCTCCTCGGTGGCCTCAGCGTCATGGTGCTGCTGCTTGGGCTGTACGGTGGTCTGCTGCGCTGGGACAATGCTCAGCTCGCCGTTGAGGCCAAGCGCGTTGGCGAAGAATTGACCACCAGACAGGAGGCGTTGTCCCGCCTCAATGACGAAATCGCCAGCCGCAAGGTGAGCAGCGAGACGCAAGCCGCCCTGCGGCGCGCAGAGGCGACGCTGCGCGGCCGCGAGCGCGTACGAGAAGCCATGGCGAGTGGCGCGCTGGGCTCCCCGGAGGGGTTTTCAGAATTCCTCATCGCCTTTGCCCGCCAGACGCAGGAAGGCCTGTGGATGGTTGGCTTGGAGATGGCCGAGGGTGGTCGCGACATCACCCTCGAAGGGCGCACACTGAATCCGGATCGGCTTCCCGCTTACATTCGTGGCCTCAATGGCGAACCCGTACTGCGGGGTCGTTCCTTCGCCGCATTGAACGTACAACTGGTGGGTGGAGAAGAACCCGCAAGGCGGGCATCGGCCGCGGCTCAGGGGGGACAGGAGGCGGTGCCGGATCTGCCGCCATTTCACGCGTTCATGTTGACGGCAACTTCGTCGCGAGCCGGCGCGGACGGCGCTACGCTGCGCGAAGGGTCCCCCCAGAGATGAAAAAAGCGCTGGCCGCCCAGCTACAGAAGTACGACGCCCTGTCGCTACGCGAGCGCATGATGGTGGCTGTCGCCATCGTTGCCCTGACGCTGGTCGTCGCGGACAGCTTGCTGAGCAGCTGGTCGCGCCAGAATGCCGGCATCAAGAGCAGCATTGCCGAACAGCAGATTGAACTGGTTCAGGGGGCGACGCAGCTCACGGCGCTGGAGGCGCAGCTTGCCGCCCATCCCGATGCGCAGGTGCGGGCACGGATTGAGGAAATCGAGAAGAAGATCGCAGCCCTCGACGCCGGGCTGCAGTCAGCTGCGAAACAGCTGGTGCCGCCCGATCGTATGGCGACCTTGCTGGAGGATCTGCTCATGCGTAACCGGCGGCTCCAGCTGGTGCGAATGACGACGCTGCCGGCCGAGGAATTGCTTGG